>DCBA01000098.1 GCA_002313255.1 Gammaproteobacteria bacterium UBA1119
GGAAAACGCCGGACGATACGCATCAAAGAACGTTTTGTCCAAGAAATGTCGGGCTCAACGAAGGGGGGCTGTCGATCACAAAACGGTATTGAGGGATGCCTGCGACGACCGTAATCGGTTTTACAGCCAGAGAACGCTTTCGACTTCCTTAGTGGCACTCGATTAGAAATTTGTGATCCGCAGCGAGACCCACTTTACCCAGATGAGCCCCCGCGAACCTTACCCTTGCCCGCAATTGTCCGCCGGGCAGATATCTGGTTACACGCGGCCATGTTAGGATGCGCGGCCTCGTTGAGGACGGGTTGAACAAGTTTTCACCGCCCCGAGGCCTTCGGCAAAAGAACAGCGGGAAACCACATGTCTGACTACAAAGTGGCCGATATCGGATTGGCCGATTTCGGGAACAAAGAGATAGCCCTAGCAGAGAATGAAATGCCAGCGCTGATGGCGCTTCAGCGCAAATACGCGTCTCAAAAGCCGTTGGATGGCGCCAAGATTATTGGGTGTATACACATGACCATCCAGACCGCCGTGCTGATTCGCACACTCTGCGAGCTCGGGGCGGAAGTCCGCTGGTCGTCTTGCAACATTTTTTCCACCCAAGACCATGCGGCCGCAGCCATGGCTCGGGACGGCGTGCCAGTGTACGCGTGGAAAGGCGAAACGGAAGATCAATACGATTGGTGTCTGGAACAAACCATTCTCGTTAACGGCGAGCCATGGGATGCAAACCTCCTGCTCGATGATGGCGGCGATCTGACCAAGATGATCCACGAAAAATACCCTGCGATGCTTGAACACATTCATGGAATTAGCGAAGAAACCACGACCGGTGTCCACAGACTTGTCGAGATGCTAGAAAACGCCGAATTAAAAGTTCCAGCGATCAACGTCAACGACTCCGTAACCAAGTCAAAAAATGACAACCGATACGGTTGTCGACACAGCCTCAACGATGCAATCAAACGCGGTACGGATATGCTGTTGGCCGGTAAGCGAGCCCTCGTCATCGGTTATGGAGATGTCGGCAAGGGTTCATCTGCGAGTTTGAGGCAGGAGAGTATGATCGTTCGGATCGTCGAGATCGATCCGATTTGTGCAATGCAAGCGTGTATGGACGGTTACGAAGTCGTCTCCCCATACCTGAACGGCATCAACACAGGCAAATCCGCCGACATCGATACCAGGCTCCTTGGTGAAACAGACTTACTTGTTACCTGCACAGGAAATACCAACGTTTGCGACGCAGCGATGCTTGAAGCAATCAAACCCGGGGCCATCGTCTGCAATATTGGCCATTTCGATAACGAAATCGATACGGCGTACATGCGTGAATCTTGGCGGTGGCAAAATGTCAAAGATCAGGTGGATCAGATATTTCGGAGTGAAAATCCCAGCGATTACATCATTCTTCTGTCCGAGGGACGGTTGGTAAACCTAGGCAACGCGATGGGACACCCATCGCGAGTCATGGACGGTTCGTTCGCAAACCAAGTCTTCGCGCAAATGCATTTATACGAGCAAGGATGGGCCAACCAAACCGCAACCCAGCGCGCGCCCGTCAGTGTCGAGGTGCTGCCAAAAAAACTTGACGAGGAAGTCGCCCAACTAATGGTCGAGGGATTCGGTGGCGTCGTTACGCAACTTACCCAGAATCAAGCGAGCTACATAAGCGTGAGCACGGAAGGCCCTTTTAAGTCAGATTCCTACAAATATTGATGGCTTCGGCTTCTCGATAGAGGGTCGTTAGACGCTATCGTCAATACTGCCCTTTGAGCTTGGCGTGATCCCAAGTTACGTATCGTATGGGAGTGAACTTCAGTACAACGCGCTTTTGAGCAGTAGTACTTATTGCTTCTCGTAACGTTATCCTTTGTTCGTCCGATAGCGCCCTTCCGCCCGAGTTAATGTTGACCAACGTTTCTTGTATGACGTCTGGGTCGTCAATAACTTCCGCCGTTGCGTATATCATGACGCCTTTCAGCTCGGCGTATTGTTCACCGCTCTCGACTAACAATGTCGCCTTTGGATCGCGGCGCCAGTTGTAAACTTTCTGACTCTTCCCAAAGGTCGTGCAATAAAGACAGCCGTCGTCGTCTCGATAAAACCACATCGGCATCGGATGCGGATAGCCGTCTCGACCGTTTGAAACGATGATCAAGGTCTTCTGACTCGTTAAATAATCTAGGATCTCTGCTTCGGTAAGCTCGATCAATTCGCGTCGAGAAGGCATGGATTTCCCCGTGGGCAACGTATATGACGGCGAGCTTCTAACACTCCTAAACCGGAGGTCAACCAAGTATTTCAGTCCCCTTGCTGAACAAACCCGCCAAACGATCATTCAAATAAGGGTTTTATCCACTGGACGAACCTACTTCCCTGCGAATTCACCTCGAATTGCATCACTGTGTTCACCCAGAGTCGGGATTCGAGTATCACGATCAATCACTCGATTTGCGTCGGGGTGGGCCGGCATATCAATTTCGCCAGTCTCACTTGCAACTCGAATACGCCTCAACTGCGGGTGCTTTGATAAGTCATCCAATCCATTTACCGCACCGAACGCGATGCGTGCGTCACCTAACTGTTGTTCCAATTCTTTTCGACTTCGCGCAGCAAAAACGTTTTGAACGATAGCATCCACTTGTTCCCGATGCTGCATGCGTGCCGAGTTGTCGGCGTATTCAGGATCAGAAGCAAGCTCCGGTTTGTTGAGTACTTTAGTTACCAGATCACGCCACTCGCGTTCATTCTGAACGGATATCACCAACGTCGCCCCATCTTGGGTCAAAAATCCCCCGTACGGAGTAATCGAAGGATGCGCCAACCCAACACGATTGGGTCCCGTACCCCCGTAGTCGTATTGCAACAACGGCACGCTCATCCACTCCGCCATCACATCGAACAGCGACAGACGAATTGCGGTACCTCGACCCGTCGACCATCGTCCAATTATGGCTTCATTGATCGCAAGCGCGGCAGAGACACCTGTCGCGATATCGCAAACTGAAACGCCGACGCGGCCGTATTCACCCGCGGGGCCGGAAACAGACACCAGCCCCGATTCTGCTTGGATTAACAAGTCGTATGCCTTCATCGCAGCGTAAGGTCCTTTTTCGCCGAATCCCGAAATATCGCAAGTAATCAGTCGGGGATGCTGAGTGCGCAATTGCGTTGAACCCAGCCCCACTCGAGCTGCCGCACCGACCGCTAGATTCTGTATAAACACGTCTGCTTGCGAGATGATCCGCCGAATCAGGGCTACATCCGACGACTTCTTGATGTCCACAACAAGCGACTCTTTGCCTCGATTGGCCCAGGCGAAATACGCGCTTTGACCGTTTGCGACGGCATCATACGCCCTCGCAAAATCTCCCTCGGCTCGTTCAAGTTTGATGATCCGTGCCCCAGCGTCCGCGAGGCGACACGTCGCTAGCGGCGCCGCGACCGCCTGCTCCAATGCCACCACGAGAACACCTTCCAACGGCTTTGCGGTCGATTCATCCACCCTGACTCACTCCCGTGTAACCACATTCGTAAGGTCGCAACACATCACAATGACTCGCTAACCAGCACAGGATTAGCGCGCAAGATTCTAACCCAGTAACGACGAATACCTGCCAGCCTACGCGGTAGAAAACTCAAGATAGTTGCCGCTAAAAGAACGCTAAATCATTGAATCCAATACGATTTATAACCTCATGCTATACATCGTTACGGTGGACCTGGATAATGCCGCGTTTTGCGCGGAGAAAAGCTTTCTCCGGGTCGTAGTTGTAGTAGTGGGAGGAACCGTGACGGATATCGACAAACTGGCTGGGTCAGTGAGTAATCTACAAGCCGGCTTTGAGTCGCATCGTTATATTTGCAGCAGCCAGATCGCAACCGCCGTGTATCTTGCGTATCAGTTGCGCAAGCCTGTGCTCGTCGAAGGCCCGGCCGGCGTTGGTAAAACGGAGCTGGCCAAAACCACCGCAGAGATGTTCGAACTTCCCCTTATCCGACTTCAATGCTACGAAGGCCTCGACGAAGCCAAAGCAATCTACGAATGGAAATACGGTAAACAGCTGCTTTATACACAAGTCCTCAAAGAAACTCTGGACGAAGTGCTCCAAGGTGCAAAAGGGTTTACCGAGTCTGTCAAACGGCTGCACGAATTCGGTGACATCTTTTTCTCAGAAGAATTCATGGAGCCCAGACCACTGCTCAAAGCTCTGAAGGAAGAGAATGGCTGCGTCTTGCTAATTGATGAAGTCGACAAGTCCGACCACGAATTCGAATCGTTGCTACTTGAGATCCTGTCCGAGTATCAGGTATCGATACCCGAAATCGGGACGATAAAAGCGAAAGCTGAACCACCGATCGTTTTCTTGACGAGCAACAACACGCGCGAAATTTCCGACGCCCTTAAGCGACGCTGCCTCCATCTCTATATACCGTTCCCCGACACAGACCTGGAGCAACGTATCATCCACGCTCGAGTTCCTGAAATTCCTCCGGAATTACGACGCCAGTTGGTAACGTTTATCCAGGAACTTCGCGATCTTGATTTGAAGAAAGTGCCCGCGATTAGCGAAACGATCGATTGGGCCCGCACATTACTGCTGCTCCATACAGAGTCGCTGGACGCAAATCTGGTTCGTGATACGCTCAATGTCATCCTCAAATTCCAGGAGGACATCGATAATGTTGACGCGGAGATCACGACCCTGATAAGCAAAGCGATCAAAAACTAACGCAGTCGCAACCGTCAGCATGGATCGGACCCTCACCAGCTTCATTGCCGCGCTGCGAAATGCCGATGTCCGCATTTCCACAGCGGAGACATTAGATGCCATGAGCGCGGTCGAGCTCTGTGGTTATCGAAACCGAGAGTTCCTAAAGGACACGTTAGCGCTCGTTCTGCCGAAAACCCCCGACGAGAAATACACGTTCGACGAGACCTTCGACCAATTTTTCGCTTTCGAAGACGTGAAAGGCAAAAGCATCGTCACCGAGTCGGACGGTGACGGGGAGGAAGCTAAAGGCGAAGGTGGTTCAGGACAGGGTCAGGGTGGTGCAGAAGGTGAAGGTACCGACGGCCGCAAAGGGCGTGGGAAGAAGAAGAAATTCAGCGCTTTCGAAGAACAGCAAGACGAAGAGGATCTCGGTCCGGGCGAGATGGCGCAACCGCGATCTACGCTCGGGAAACTGTTGATGCAAGACAGCCGCGTCGAACTAACCGTGAACATGGCGGCTGCCGCAAAGGAAGTCAGCCTCGAAGAAATTCAGGTCTTTACCCAAAAAGGCCTCTATACCCGCAAAATCATGGAGGAGATGGGACTTGCTGATCTGCAACAAGAAATTTCGGTCGGACGACAAAGTCCAAGCATTCTGGACAGACGCCTCGGACAGGAATTAAAGAAACGTCGGGAATGGTTGCGAGAACAAGTTCGCGATTATGTTGAGAAGCAGTTCCTGCTCCATGCCGATGCCACAGGGAAGAAACTCCGGGAAGAGTTGCTACGCAAAGTCAAACTCTCAAACATCGAACATCGTAATTTCAGGCTAGTGCAAGAGGTCGTATTTCGAATGGCCAAGCGGTTGGTGGCCCTGCACTCGCGCCGAAAGAAAGTATTTAAGCGAGGGCAATTGCATGTATCGCGGACGCTCCGGCATAACATGAGCTACGACGGCAGCATTTTTGATTTGCATTGGAAATCGGTAAAGATCGATCGTCCTAAGGTGTTCGCTATCTGCGACGTCAGCGGCTCCGTCGCTAATTATGCGCGATTTATGTTGATGTTCCTCTACAGCCTTGAGGAAGTGATGCCCAAAGTACGATCTTTTGCATTCTCATCCGATTTGGCAGAAGTCACGGATTTGTTCGAGCGCAACAAATTGGAAGACGCAATCGCCAAAACGTTGCGGGATTATAGCGGCGGATCAACCGACTACGGCCAAGCTTTCGAGGACTTCCGAAATAAGTGTCTTGACGAGATAGATAACCGAACCACCATCATCATTCTTGGAGATGCTCGCAACAATTACGGGGATCCCCGCACCGAAATACTGAAAGAAATGTACGACCGTTCGAAACGACTAATCTGGTTAAACCCCGAATCACGTAACACATGGAATGTTGGGGACGCAGAAATGCGCAAATATTCTGCATACGTTCACCAAGCGGAGGAATGCAATTCTCTCACGCACCTTGAACGTATCGTCGGAAACCTCCTGCGAACTATTCAATAACGTGTGTCCTTGGTGACGTTGTATGAATCAAGAACCACGCGCTAGCCAAGGGAATCTTCGCCGAACCGCAGGGCGGCAGCTTATTTATCTAGGACTTGCGAGCCTCGTAGGGTTCGGATCGTTAATGTGGGCGCTCGCCTCGCTGTCGGAAGGAGTCGCTGGGAGCGCGTTGGACGCGATCGCCGGTAGCGTAACCCTCGCGTTGAGCGAGGAACCACCGCAGCTCGATAGTTCTCGCGCGACAGATACCGTAAGCGGCCAGATTCTCGGACACGTGATGGAAGGCTTGTTGCGCTACGACGAGTTCAACCGGATCGTCCCGGGAGTCGCCGAACGATGGGAAATCGGCGCGACCAAAGCGACTTTTTGGCTACGCGATGACGCCTTCTGGAGCGACGGCTCACGGATAACGGCCCACGACTTCGTGTTCGCATGGCAAACCGCACTGGACCCGCAAACAGCCTCGGAGTATGCCTTCATCCTGTACCCGATCAAGAATGCGGAAGCGATAAATAATGGGCAGCTCGATACTGCCGCACTAGGCGTGACGGCACTCAACGACAAAACGTTATTGGTCCGCCTCGAAAGACCTGTCGCGTACTTCAATAGCTTGCTCGTGTTTCCCACTTATTTCCCAATCAAGCAATCGTTCTACGAAAAACGCCAAGGACGGTACGGTGCAGATGCCTCGGAACTCCTCTACAACGGTCCTTTCGTAATCGAAAAATGGGTTCACGGTTCGCAATTGCGCATGGTACGTAATTCGCATTACTGGGATCGCAACCGCATTCGCTTAAACGTTATCGACTATGCCTACATCACCAGCGACGTTAATGCGACATTGAACTTATTTAAGGACGGAAAGATTGCAATTGCCGGCCTGAATTCAGAGAACTTAGATGACGCTCTTCAAAGGCGCTGGAAGCTCGAACGTTTCAACGAGGGCTGCGTCGGATACATTTCATTCAATCACCGATCCGGCCGCTTGACTCGAAATCGGCACTTACGCAAAGCCATGCAGCTCGCGATGGATACCAACGAATTGGTTTATAAAGTCGTCGCGATGCCCGGCAATCTACCCGGCGTTTCTTTTTTTCCGGTATGGCTCCAAGGTGTTGAAAGGCGATTTCGGCAAGAGTTTCCGGCGCCAGAAACTCAAGTCGATATCACTCAGGCTCGCTTTTACCTTGCCCAAGCAAAAAAAGAACTCGGGCTCGACGAATGGAGGCCACTAACATTTCTAACGGGCGACCGCGCAACGACCAACAAGATCTCAGAATATCTGCAACAAGAATTCAAAGAAAAACTTGGCTTAGATATCGCGATCGATCGGCAAATCTTCAAGCAACGCCTCGCTAAAATGTCCTCCGGCGATTTCGATATGGTGTTGGCTGGATGGTGCCCAGATTATGCCGATCCGCTGACGTTTGGCGACTTGTTCGCATCATGGAACAAAAACAATCGCGGTGAGTATAAAAATCCCGAGCTTGATCAATGGGTCCGAATCGCACAGAACTCCCTTGAACCGCATACACGGATGAACGCGTTTTCTAAAATCCAGAAAATCATTCATCTCGAAGCCGTAATCCTTCCGACGTACGAGACCGGTAGCGTATACGTACGCGATCCACGCCTTAAAGGCGTCGTAAAACGAGCGGTAGGGATGGACTCCGACTACAGCAACGCGTACATCGATGGCTAACTCGCGAACCAATAAACATGCCTATGTCCGCTATGCGGTCATACGTCTAATCCAGGGCGCCATCACCGTGTGGTTGATTGCGACCGCGACCTTTTTTGCGATGCACAATGTTCCCGGCGACCCGCTAATGGACGAGAAAGCGGTTTCCCCAGAAATCCGCAAAAACCTCCAGGCGAAATATGGCTTGGACCGCCCCCTCCTTGAACAATATGGAATCTATCTTTCGAATATGATCAGAGGCGACTTCGGAATTTCCTACGCGCAGGAAAACCGAAGCGTTAACGACATCATTCGCGAGCATTTTCCGGTTTCGGCTATTCTGGGCGTACTGTCCATCGTCTTTGCCGCTTTGGGCGGCATTCTGTTTGGTGCGTTAACGGCGATTAATCGAAATCGTCTCCCGGACATCGTCATTATGTTTTTGGTCATCATGGGCATCTCCGTGCCAAGTTTCGTCTTCGCCGCTCTCGGTCAAATGACGTTAGTGAACGTCAACGCGTTTCTCGGAGTCTCCATCCTTCCCGTCGCTGGTTGGGGGAGCGTTTCTCACATGATCATGCCTTCCCTCATTCTAGGCCTCGGGACGATGGCTTTTCTGACACGACTCATGCGCTCATCGATGCTTGAAATCGACAACGCCGATTATTTGCGAACAGCTATTTCAAAGGGTCTCCCGCCCACGAGAATCTTCCTCAGACATCAACTGCGTAATGCAATTCTCCCAGTAATCACGGTGCTCGGACCCTCGATCGCCGCGATAACCACGGGCGGTTTTGTGGTCGAACTTGTATTCGCAATTCCAGGACTCGGGCGCTATTTCGTTCAGGCCGTCCAACAAAGCGACTACACCGTCATCATGGGCACGACCGTGTTTTATGGCGCGTTTTTGGTATTCATGGTGATCGTAGTGGACTTGTTATACGGATTGGTAGATCCGAGAGTTAGGCTCGATTGATGGAAGCCAGCTTTTCGTTTGAACGAACAGAGACTATCGCTCGTGCAGTGACGACGACGCGACCATCGCTTACCTATTGGCAGGATGCATGGCGCAGGTTTAAAGCCAATCCAAGATCGCTCATCTCTCTCTACATCATTGTAACGATCGGCCTTTTCACGCTGGTCGGGCCTTGGGTTTGGACGATCAATCCCATGCTACAGGATCTTGATCAAATCTCGGTGCCCCCCGGCGCGGATCGTCGTGCACGCGTCGTCGAACCCCATGTTCGCTGGGCAATCACTGAAACTCCATGGACAACGTCCACGACACAACTCGCCGTGATCGGAGAGGCAACCACTCAGGCAGTTCGCCTTGCCTGGAACCCGGTCGCTGGGGCCAGCGGTTATCGTGTGTATAGGGATATCGCAGAACCGAATTCGCCCGATGCCCTAGGATTACCGCTTACGGACATCGTTAACGCCAAAATAACCGGTTTCGAAGATCGACTCGATCTGAAACCGCGAACCTATTTTTACTCCGTGGTTGCGCTGAGTTCGAAAGGCTTCGAGCTTAAGGAGCACGCAACCCTCGCGGTAGAAGTAACACGCGTGATCACGGTAAACGAAGCGATTGCACGCGGTCTTTCGGAACTTGACGAGTCATCATTAATCGGCGAAACGGTTTACCTTGACTTCCATCCGCTGGGGACCGATTACCTTGGACGCGACATGTTAGCTCGACTCATGCATGGTGCTCGCGTATCGCTGTTCATCGGAGTCGTAGCACCGTTCATATACGTTTTAATCGGTATTTTATACGGCAGCATCGCTGGCTTTGTCGCCGGACGGTGGGACCAATTGCTGATGAGATTTGCCGACTTCGTGGTTGCGTTGCCGTTCCTCCTTTTCATGATTCTATTCAAAATAATCTTTAATACTGAACCGGGTGAAAGCGGTATTTTCGCCATGTTGCTCGCAATGATTCTGCTCAGCTGGCCTGCAACGGCTCGCCTTGTACGTGGTCAGATCCTTCAGATAAGGGAGGAGGCTTACATCGGCGCGTCACGCTTACTGGGCGCCGGATCCATGTATTTGATTCTAAGGCACATGATCCCCAACACCATGGGGGTAATACTCGTCACACTGACATTCGCCGTACCCGGGGCAATTTTTACCGAGGCGTTCTTGTCATTTATTGGCATGGGCGTCGCGCCTCCTAATCCATCTTGGGGAAGCATGTGCAACGAGGGCATCAAGACCATGCTAACAGCTCCCCACGAGCTCGTTTTTCCAGCCGTCTTCATTAGCCTTACCGTCTTGGTATTCAATCTACTAGGTGACGGCTTGCGCGATGCGTTAGACACACGCATGCGTTCGGATTAGTCCATGGCGCTCCTTGAAGTCAGCGATCTGCATGTCGAATTCGCGGTACAGGGGGGCTCGGTCCAAGCAGTACGTGGTGCGAGCTTTAGCGTCAATGAAGGAGAGACACTGGCGATAGTGGGCGAATCCGGTTGCGGGAAAACCGTCTCAGTACAAAGCGTCATGGGATTGATCCAAACGCCACCAGGTCGTATTACACGAGGAACCGCCAAACTTCGTGGGCAAGACATCCTCGGCGGGGTGGCCGCCGGCGGCCGAGAAATACGCGGGACCGACATCGCCATGATTTTCCAAGATCCAATGTCCTCACTAAACCCAACAATGACCGTCGGCGCACAAATAGCCGAACCCCTGATCGTGCATCGAGGTTACTCACATCGTCAGGCGATGCGACGCGCCCAGGAATTACTGGAGATGACGCTAATTCCTGACGCAGCTAGCCGCATCAACGAGTATCCGTTCGAATTTTCAGGCGGAATGCTTCAACGGTCGATGATCGCCATGGCAATCGCCTGCGAACCATCTGTACTCATCGCAGACGAACCGACCACCGCGCTCGACGTCACGATTCAATCTCAAATTCTTGACCTAATGGTCGATCTTCAACGCACGAACAACATGGCAATAGTTTTGATTACGCACGACCTAGGTGTTGTTGCGAGAATGGCAAATGACGTCGCCGTGATGTACGCAGGCGAGGTCGTTGAACGCGGGACAGTCGACGATATTTTTTATCGTTCCGCCCATCCTTATACGCTGGGGCTCAAATCGGCGATGCCAACGAATCGGCAAGGGGCGGTACAAAAGCTTACGCCCATTGAAGGCGCGCCCCCCGATTTATTCGATCCGCCACCTGGATGCGGCTACTACACCCGATGCCCATACGCCATGGAAGTATGCGAAGCAACGCCTCCTATTGTGTTTGACGTCGATCGTGCGCATCAATCGCGTTGCTGGTTACACCATAAAGACTGTCTGCAACAAGTTACGCAGATTTATCGACCGTGAATAAACCCTTAATCGATATTCGTAACTTGAGCAAACACTTCGACCGAGGCCGCCATAAAATTCACGCCGTCGACGATGTCTCCCTATCCATCGAAGCAGGCGAGATCGTTGGTCTCGTCGGCGAAAGCGGCTCTGGAAAATCAACACTCGGTAGAACTCTCCTGGGACTCGACAGGAAAACGGCGGGTGAAATTTTCTATAAGGGTTCCAAGCTACCGGCCGTTTACCGAGCCAAAGATTTTCGCCGATACGCACGATCCATGCAGATGATCTTCCAAGATCCCTATTCATCCCTAAATCCCAGGATGACTGCGGGCGAAATTATTGGCGAAGCATTGCGGTTACACAGCGATTTGAGTAAAGCGAACATAGCCAATCGAACAGAAGAGTGGTTGGTTAAAGTCGGGCTAAATATTGACCACTTGGGTCGATATCCCCATGAATTCTCCGGAGGACAACGGCAGCGAATCGGGATCGCGCGGGCGTTGATCCTCGAACCCGATTTCGTCGTTTGCGATGAGCCGATCTCCGCGCTCGATGTGTCGGTTCAGGCGCAAATCGTGGACTTATTGGGGGAGTTGAAACGTTCCCTTGGTTTGACGCTACTCTTCATCGCTCATGATCTCTCGATGGTGCGTTACGTATCCGACCGCATGGCCGTGATGTATCTGGGATCTCTGGTCGAAATCGGCCGTTCAGACCGTGTCTTCTTCGACCCGAAACATCCGTATACGGAACTTCTTATCGGTTCAAATCCCGAACCCGACCCCAGCCGAGAGCGTTCGCGGCAGAAAATGCACAGCATCGGCGAAATTCCATCCCAACTGGATATACCCGCAGGGTGTCGATTCGCTAATCGTTGTCCTCACGCGATGGCCGTTTGTCACGACGTGAACCCGGCGTTACGGATGGTCAGCCATGAGGATGACGAACGTTTGGTCGCTTGCCATCTCTACGAATAATTAGCAAAACTAATCCGATCCCACAAACTCAACGATTCACCACCGATACACGCAAGTCATGCGACCCATCGACTCGCGTAAATTCGTAGTAAAAATAGATTGCGCTCGGCCGCTCAAGGGCGAACACGTATCGAACGCAACCGTAAGGTGAACGCACCCAGGGTTCTTCCTGCTCCAGGCGCTCAAACCGGGTACCGTCGTCGCTCCAAGCCAAACCGCACCATTCTTCGTACGTGTCATAGAAAGTCCGGCCACCGTCGTACAACGCGAGCCAACCGTTATCCGTGGAGATGACCGAGTTAATCCGCGCGCGTCGTCCATGCCATGTATCCGTACCCGGTGCCTCAAACGCCCACTCCAACTCAGGAAAATACAAGCCATCGTCCGAGCGACCCAATAACGTGGCGTCAAGAGGACTCGCAAAAACCTTTTCCGCCTTTCGAGGAAGGCGTTCGCGCGCTGGTCCCGCAAGATATACCCACCAACTTCCATCGCGCAGATATACAACCGGATCTTTTAACGACCGGAAACCGAAATCGGAAGGTTGAAAGACCGTGCGTCGCCCTTGGACATTGAGGTTTTCCAGACTATTTCCCCTAACCAGGTCGATGCGCCAGTATCGAGCGCCGGCGACCTCGTAACTAATATAAAGCCGCCAATCACCGTCCGGCGAACGAATGGGGTTGCCGACTTCGATCGACGACGCGGCGAATGCCTCCTTATCGGCAGTCCAAACCTCTTCGAAAATAATGCCATCGCTGCCGACGGCGACCGCGCAACGTCCGCCACGGCCGGTCTCCAATGGGGTACGCTCACGATAGAAAATAACAAACTGTTTGCTTGCTTGATCATAAAAGACCTTGTGCCCTCCTACCCAGTATCCGTATCCCTTCCCGGTGGGTTCTCTGACGACGTGTCCCATTTCTGGGTCAAACAACAAATCATCGAATTCACGCGGGTCGGGTAACACTAGGATCTCCTTTAACGCGCTATGGAACTAATTTTTTGGATCATACGCAGGATCGATTCTTCGCTGTTGTACTTCGGCACCTCATCTAACAGCACCCAACGAAGATCAAGCGACTCACTACTTATCCGATATGCGTCGGACCCATTAATCTGCAGCGCAAAGCGCACGTCGTAGTGATAATGAACCGGCTCATCGCCACGGACCGGAATCTCGTGAATATCAAGATCAAACACTTCTTTCATGATAGGAATTACGTCGAGGCCAGATTCCTCCACCGCTTCGCGTTGGGCCACTCGTAATGGGTTGAAATCACCGTCGCAGTGTCCACCCAACTGTAACCACTTTCTTAGTTTCGCGTGCCGTGTAAGCAAAGTGTGAGTACGCGATTCATTCAGCACGAGGGAGGACGCCGTCACATGTCCATCGCACCAACAATTCCTTTCAAAACAACGCGGCTGAGCAACAACAAATGATTGGAACCTCTCAGTCGTCCTCTCCGTTGGAAATCGACGCCCGTACGTGTGGAGCATAGCTAACAGTTTGTTTCGGTTCATGAGATAGGTATTCTGCCCCATCGTTTGGAAGGAAGAACATATGATTGCGTTATTAGCGAGACTCAATGTCGCCGAAGGTAAGGAATCCGAGTTCGAAACAGTAATGCTAGAGCTAGCGGAGCAAGTACGGGCCAATGAACCGGGTAATCAACTGTATACGCTAGTCAAAGATGACGATGGCTACGCGGTGATGGAACTGTATTCCGATGAAGAAGCCCTTGCCGCGCACGGTTCGAGCGATCACTTCAAAGCTGCAGGAGCCAAGTTCGCGGGTCTGATGGCCGGCCGGCCCGACATCAAGCGTTTTGAGGTCGTTGGCTGAACCCAGAAAACCATCATCAACGGAGAAAAACGCTCGTGTGAACGAGCGTTTCGCCAGTGCGGTCGCGGAGGCTAAGATGGGCTTGCTTCTTAACCGTGTCTATCTCTATCACGCCGAAATTGCTGACCCGGACATTGTCGTGACCCACCCGATAACCGTTCACCTCTCCTTTACCAAAACCTGAACGGGCACTAAGTGGACTCGAGGTAATGTCGTACAAAGGATAGTCGAGCCCGAAATCGCCATCCCCGGGAAGTTTGGATATTTCGCCCAGATGTCGATCCCCGGACACAAGAAAAACGTTACGTGCACCGGACCTAGCGATCATGCGAAAGAGGCGCGCGCGCTCTTTTGGAAATACGCCCCAGCGCTCCCAACAATGCTCGTCGGAGACGACTTGAACGCTAGAAGCTATAATACGCACGTCGGCCGACTCCCGTAAGCGCTCCTTCAACCACTGCCACTGCGCACGTCCTAAGATTGTCGCTTCGTCAGCCAGGTTAATTCCATAGTTACGGACCGGACAACGATCATTCAGTGGGTCTGGGGTTAGCGCGGAGCGGAAGTAACGCGTGTCCAGTAGTAGAACCTGTATTCGCAATCCATCTTTGCTGAGCCACCGTTCCGCATAAATTCCAGGAGTCTGACGCTCGGGCCGATCTGACGGGACGCGCCAAAAATCAAAAAAAACTTGTTGCGAAACGTCCTTTAGCGTGAATTCCTTACCACCATCGTTCAAACCGTAGTCGTGATCATCCCATGTGGCATAGATTGGAACGACATCACGAAGTCGCTGGAATGCAGGGGTCGCCTCCAGTTTCGCGTATTCAGTTTCCAAGCCCTCCCGGCTAGGGCTGGATCGAAATTCGGGTGAATCAGCATAGACATTGTCTCCAATCATCAACAACGCGTCGGGCTGAGCCTGGTAAAGCGCATTCCAGATCGGATGATCGGGCTGGCCGGCGTCCGCACAGGAACCAAATGCGACCCGCACCGTATCCGCATGCAGCGCGGTAGCGTTGAATCCGACCATAAATAGCGCTATCCAACGCACCGGTCTATGTCGTCACATCAAAAAGAGCAGCCAGCTGCTCCGTAATCGCGCCGCCAAGTTGCTCCGCATCTGTGATCGTGACCGCTCGTCCGTAGTGGTGAGTTACGTCGTGTCCGATACCAATAGCAATGAGTTCGACCTCTGACTGACTTTCGATCACATCAATCGCGTACTTCAGATGTTGCTCGAGATAACTACTTGGATTCACCAGTAACGTGGAGTTATCGACCGGTAGACCATCCGAAATCACCATCAGAACCTTGCGTTCTTCCGTTCGCGTGACGAGACGGTTGTGTGCCCAGATAAGGGCCTCTCCGTCGATATTTTCCTTTAACAATTCCTCGCGCATCATAAGGCCTAGGTTACGTCGAGACCGCCGCCAAGAATCGTCAGCCCCTTTGTAAATGATATGCCGGAGATCATTTAGTCGTCCAGGATTCGAGGGTTTCCCAGCAGTAATCCACTCTTCTCTGGATTGTCCACCACGCCATGCGCGCGTGGTAAATCCCAAAATCTCTACGCCCACAGAACATCGCTCTAGGGTCCTGCCGAGAATGTCAGCACACATGGCAGCAATGGTGATCGAACGACCACGCATTGACCCCGAACTATCAATCAACATCGTGACGACGGTATCGCGAAATTTCATCTCCCGTTCTTGCTTGAACGCGAGCGGGTTGAGAGGATCAACGACCACCTGCGCGAGTCTGCCGGCGTCAAGAAGGCCTTCCTCCAAGTCGAACTCCCAAGTTCGATTTTGTTTTGCCAACAATCGCCGTTGAAGGCGATTCGCGAGCTTCGACGTTGTGTGTTGGAGTGGGATCAGCTGCTGGTCAAGTAGCGCTCGGAGCCGTGCTAGTTCTTCGCTTTCGCAAAGATCCTCCGCTTTTACAACTTCATCGAATTCCTGGGTAAACGAGGCGTAGTTGACGTCTACCCTTATTCGACCCGACTCGTCTAGCGAGAAATTTGGTGATTCATCCGGGTCCGCTTCAGCCCCGAGATCGTTCATGTCCATATCGGCATCCATCTCGACGACCGTGGACTCACCGTCAGCGTCTTCTTCCGCCATCGCATCATCGTCAAGCACCACGTCCTCGGGCGCGTACTCGGCGTCCGGATCCTGGTTCTCGTCGATATTTTCTGTATCTTGATCGTTGTCTTCGAGTTCGGAAGGATCCTCAAGCTCCGAAGCCAGGCCCAAGTCAACCATAATGTTTCGACAACGATCGGCAAAAGAGATCTGATCATGCAGGCAGTCGCGGAGCGACTCGATATCGTCCCCGGCCCGCTCCTCGATGTAATCACGCCAGAAACGAACCACGTTTTCTGCCGAAGCAGGCAACTGTCGACCGGTCAATCGCTGCCGCACCAGGAGACCGACCGCGATACCAAGAGGCGCTTCGCCCTCGGCTGTGATTAAGTCAAACGCCTGCTGCTTACACAGCGCGTCGAGGTTGGCATCTAAGTTTCGTGCAACTCCCTCCATCCGCAACGTCCCAATCGACGCGATACGTGCGTCTTCGACCCACTCGAACAACTCCTGAGCCGGCCCGGCTTTGGGCGTGCGGGTGCGATGGGCGACAGTGTCGTGATATCGAAGTTTGAGCGCTACTTCGTCACCCATTCCACGTATCGCGTTAAGTTCTTGTTCGGAACACCCAACCGTGGGCAGGGGTACCTCAACCGAATGACCACGGACCGTAACGGCTCCCTTACCGAAGGTGACCTCGAGCTCATCGTTTTCTGCAAGCGCACGCATGGTCGCGACGGTCGCCCGTTTGAACGGCTCAAGCAGGTGATCTTCTTCGCTCATGGAACCGGATCTATTCTGGTAGCGTGATGCCCTTGCTGGCATCGCCCAAGTCGTCGCCCATACATCGCTGGTAGTACTCAGCAATGATAGGCCGCTCAAGTTCATCGCATTTGTTCAGGAACGTAACGCGAAAACCGAACCCGACGTCACTAAATATCTCTGCGTTCTCCGCCCAGTTGAGCACAGTACGTGGCGACATCACGATAGAAATGTCCCCGTTGATAAAACCCTTTCTGGTCAAGTCAGCCACACTGACCATACTTGAAATGGTTTGCCGCCCGTCCACATTGGCTTGCCAGCCCTTTGCTTTGCCATAAACAATTTCCACTTCCATATCATGCGGCAAGTAATTTAGCGTCGTAACGATGTTCCAGCGATCCATTTGACCCTGGTTGATTTGTTGCGTTCCGTGATAGAGACCCGTGGTGTCGCCAAGCCCTACCGTATTCGTCGTCGAAAAAAGTCGAAAATATGGATGAGGCGTGATGACTCGGTTCTGGTCCAATAAGGTGAGTTTTCCTTCAACTTCAAGAACCCGCTGAATAACAAACATGACGTCCGGACGTCCTGCATCGTATTCATCAAAAACCAGTGCGGTCGCATGCTGCAAAGCCCAAGGTAAAATACCTTCGCGGAAAGCTGTAATTTGTTTGCCATCTTCTATCACGATGGCGTCTTTCCCGATCAAATCAATGCGACTGATATGGCTATCCAGATTGACTCTAATACACGGCCAATTTAGATGTGCAGCTACTTGTTCGATATGAGTTGATTTCCCCGTGCCATGATACCCCTGGATCATGGTCCGTCGGTTGTGAGTAAACCCAGCAAGAATTGCGAGCGTCGTATCAGGGTCAAAAACGTAGTCCTCGTCGATCAACGGAACGTGTTCGCTACGTTCACCGAAGGCCGGCACGGAAAAGTCTTGATCGATTCCGAACGCCTCACGGACATTTACGGACGCGTCCAGCGTCATATCAGGCGACAGCCCAGCGTCGGGAATATTCATAACTACACCTTCAGTCATCCACAGGCACACGGTCCATTGATTCGGGCCATGACGTCCAACCAGCGAAGCGAACTATTTAACCTTGATTCGCCCATCTTTCCCAGTGCAAATTAGATGGGTCCCGAGCGCTCAATGCTCGGCCGTTAAGTTAATGGGCGACACCAACAGAACTACAAAAAACCAGATGAGGACACGATTCGATATCCAATATCGACATGGCCCGTCACGGCGAAGCGGCTTCTGTATTCGATGGCCACATTAATCCCGGTTTGAGCAAACTCGATAAAGACCAAGCCAACGCGACGGCAAAAGAACTTGACGCGAAGGGGTCAATGCAAATCGTAACAAGCCCGCTCGCTCGGGCGAGACAGCGGACAATCTAGTTGCGGGGAATAATGAAGGGCCGTCGGGCCAATATGCAAGGAGCTCACCTTCCAAGATACTGCACTTCCCGCTCAAGGTTCGATCTTGAACGCCCGGAAATCGTCAAGATTAGTCTTTCGAGCGAGTCCCAAGCTTCACCGCGGAGCATTCCCTTAGCCTGTTGATCCAGACGCCCGCATTCCGCCAGAGACGTCTCGATGCCATGACTGCCGAGGCGGCGCGTCACCGCATCGACCGCGCGCTTGCGATTACGCGCGAGACGTTCATGACGACCTATGCTGACGTGATATGCCCTCCGAAGTTGGGCAGCCAGAGCGCCAATGACCATGTATATCGGAATCCCTTCCTGACGTGACGTTCGGAGCATTTTTCTGGCACGGGGGGCGTCACCTAAGAACGCCGTGTCAATGAGTTCAAAGGTTTCAAAATGAGAGGCATTGCCAAGACTCAGGTCACCGACCGTTATCTCCTTATCGGACGGGTGATCCAACAGACCTAACTTTTCTAGCTCCTGCTGCACGGCAACCAGATTGCCCTCTGCTCGATCAACCAGTGCCTCGATAGCATCACCACTCAATTTGAGGCCCGCGCTTCGGGCTCTTGCGGCTAGCCACCGAGGTAATTCTTGAGCCGATACGGCCGATGCCAGTACGACAACGGCTTGTTTTTCTAACAACTTGAACCACGCCGACGAACGCTGCCGCCACTCGATCGGTCCTGCTCGGACGAGCACAAGCGTCTCCTCGATCGGATCCTCGAGGTATGCGCGAAGCGCGTCCGATCCTGCTCGATTGACTCCTTTACCGGAAAGACGGATATCCAACACGCGCTTCGCCGAGAATAAAGACATACTGGAAGCACCAGAAAATACATCGCTCCAATCGGTTCCTGGGCCTATGTCATAACGCTCTCTCTCTGTATAACCCTGGTCACTAGCCGTCTTTACAATCGCTCTACACGCATCTTCGACAAGAAGAAGTTCATCGCCACCAACAAAATATAAGGGCCGTAACGGTTCTTCGAGGTGGCGTTCTAGCTGCTCCGGTTTAAGAAGCATCTAACGGCTTAACCACTTGATCCGCTAAGACCGCCAAGGTCCGTACAATCCGCTGAACGATGTCTGTCCGCATTTCCTGCACCAAGAGTCTTTTCTCGGCGTCCGATCCAACAACATTGGCTCGATTGAGCGGAAGTGATCGCTGCTCCTGTAGTGTCCGCAAGGGAACCAAGATTTTACCACTCGCCTCACTCGCCTGATAAGCAACCCTCAGCTGCAATTGATAACCCGCAACTCGACCATCGCCTGTAAACATGTCGCTACGTTGTTCAAAGTCCTCGCGTTCAACGGTGAGGTATAGATCCGCATCCCCTTCTTCAACCACCACCAACCCCGCGGATTCAAAAGCCCCACGTATATCCCGTTCAATGCTGCTATCTACGTGTGACTCGATGCGGACGACCCGATAAGCAGATGCTAAATCCCAGGTTCGTAACTGGAATCCGCACCCAACAAGTAACAGGAACCCAACGATGGAAAACAACGGCTTCATAACGGCTTTATAACACCCGTGTATGCTCCACATCACTTCGGCCCTCACCACTGGTACCGACGAGACGATAGGGGTAGGGTCGCCCAGTCGTGAGATAGCGAAAGCCACTGCTCAATTTCCTAACCACCGCGGACGATCGTACCGGTGCGCTTGAAGTCGCGGGCGCCATTGCGGACGAAGGATTCTTGGTGAACGCAGGTTCAGAAATAGCGGGCAGCGATTGCATGGTCATCGACCTTGAAACACGGCATGACAGCGTCGCATTGGCCGCTCAACGCGTCAGGAAGATTCATCAAACCGCGGTACGAGACCGATGTCATAAGATCGACTCAGTATTACGAGGCAATTGGCCGCACGAGGTAAAAGCTCTACTCGACATGGGTTTCGCGATCGATGTCGTGCCTAGTTTCCCCGATGCCGGACGCCGCTGTCGCCATGGCGTAGTGTACGTTGACGACGTCCCAGTCGCGGAAAGCGCATCGGCCGCCGACGCATTGAATCCGATTAAAAGCAGCCGTCCCATGGAGTTATTGCGTGCCGCAGGCTGTACGGGCCGGGACGTGCGCGTAATCGACGCCAACGATAACAACGAACTTGCCCAAGCAGCCCAACGATGTCGCGCTGAAGGTCGCATGCTTGTCGGCCCATCAGGCGCTATCCAAGCGTTTGCGGCAACTTTCGGCCGCTCTCGTTCGCGACAAAAATTCGTCCTTAGGACACCTATTCTCGTCGTCTGCGGCAGTTTGCATCCCGTCAGTAGAAATCAGATACAGCGCCTCCAGTGTCCCTTGTACACGCTGAAGGAGACATTCCAAATTTCGGACCATCTAAGCGTTTTGACAACAATCGAACCGACAAGAACGCCGGATCTAGACGCAGCGTGGGCGACAGCTAGGGCACTTGCGTCATGGTCAAATTCCGCGGCCCCCGTCGGGACCTTGGTAGTGATTGGAGGGGATACCGCCGCAGCGATCTTAGGAAACGAACCGGTCAAAGTTCTCGGGAATCTAGGAGTGGCTATTCCAGTCTCAGATCGTAACGGACAACTGCTTGTCACTAAAGGTGGCGGGATCGGGAAACCTGATACGCTCTTAGACCTACTTTCTGCTTGAGTACAAACCCGTGCGCATGGCTGTGACAATGGGCGACGCATCCGGCGTTGGGCCGGAAATCACGCTACGGTGCTACGCCAACGGTGAACTGGCGAACGACGTCGTAGTCTACGGTGACGCAGCTATCTTGAGGGCTGGCGCTACTCTTTTAAAAATGGAAGTCCCGATCCATGCGGTCGAAGAACCCCGCCAAGTAATCCAAGGGTCTCTAAATGTCGTCGATTTGGGTTTGCTTAATGCCGCCGATCTCACGCCCGGCATACTGCGGAAAGATTCAGGAGCTGCAGCTCGAGCGTACGTTGAGCGCGCGACGCACGATGCGTTAAAGGGCGAAGTCGCGGGAATCGTTACGTTGCCCGTGAACAAGGAAGCCACGCGGATGAGCGATCCAGACTTCATTGGGCATACAGAACTGATCGCCCAACTTTGCGACGTACAAAATTATTCCATGATGTTGGTTACGGACGACGTCGCGGTAAGCCATGTCAGCGCGCATGTCCCGTTGACCGAGGCGATACGACGCGTAACCAAGCAGAGAGTTCGAGCTGTTATTGAGTTAACGCACAAGACCTTGTCGATGGATACCGAGAACCCACGCATCGCGGTTTGCGGACTTAATCCGCATGCCGGCGAAAATGGGCTTTTTGGGGACGAAGAAAAGAAATTCATAACGCCTGCGATTGCGGAAACCGTTGTTGTTGGAATTAACGTATCCGGCCCCTACCCCGCTGATACGATCTTTCACCAGGCGATACACCATAATCGTTACGACGCCGTGGTTTGTATGTACCACGATCAAGGTCACGCACCCATGAAACTCTTCGATTTCGAATCCGCCGTTAACGTCACGATCGGTTTGCCGATCGTCAGAACTTCCGTCGATCACGGTACCGCATTCGATATCGCATGGAAGGGGACAGCTTTTACTAACTCACTCGATCATGCCCTACGGTACGCTAGGAAACTTGCGTCCAAACGTCACTCCGTTTAAACGGAGTGCTACTCTACGCTGCTTAATTCTTTGGGGGGATTTCTGTGAACGGATTTGATCTTGTTGCTCGTTGCCTGCAAGCCGAAGGGGTCACCTGGATGGCATGTTTCCCGGCCAATCCATTGATCGAGGCTGCCGCGAAAATAGGCATACGGCCTATCGTATTCCGTCAAGAAAGAGGCGGTATTAATGCAATCGATGGGTACAGCCGCCAAACGGCTGGCCAACAAATCGGCGTTTTTGCTTCTCAGTCGGGACCAGGCGTTGAGAATTCTTTCGGGGCGATCGCTCAGGCGTGGGGGGATTCCGTACCCATTCTCTTCCTACCAGGCGGCAGTGGTACCGGAAGTTACGACATTGCACCTAATTTTTCGGCCACTCGAAATTACGCCAATGTGACCAAACTTGCGTTGTCCATCGATCAGATTCATCACACGACTCGCGAAATGCGTCGTGCCTTCCACACTGCACGGCAAGGACGGCCGGGTCCCGTGTTGGTTGAAATGCATGGAGATATTTTGCGACAACAAGTTCCAGAAAATACACCGCCCTATAAACCGTCCAGCCCGATGAAATACGGCCCTTCTCGATCGGACGTGAAAGATGCCGTAGCCCAGCTATTAGCCGCTAACAATCCTGTTATTTGGGCGGGGCAGGGAGTGCTGTACGCAAAAGCTACCGACCAGCTAATGCAACTCGCTGAACTGACACAAATTCCCGTCATCACGACTATGCAGGCAAAAAGCGCCTTCCCCGATGATCACGCCTTGGCGTTGGGCTCTGCCAATAGAACCGCCCCTAAAAGCGTCTTCAAGTGGCTGGGCGCCGCCGATACCGTCTTCGCGGTCGGTTCCGGTCTCACTCGAACAACCTTTGGTATCGATATTCCTCCGGGGAAATTTATGATCCAGGCAAACATCGCTGCCGAAGATATAAATAAAGACTACGACATCGACATCGGTCTCGTCGGGGACGCAAAACTAACCCTCGAACTAATGATCGACGAGGTCAAAGGCGCGGTAGGAGAAGACGGGCGCGAGACCAATTCTGCCCTTGTCGAATCGATTGCACAGACCCGGGAAGAGTGGCTCAAGGAATGGGCTCCGTTGCTCAATAGCGATGAAGCTCCCGTGAATCCATACCGAGTCATCCACGAAATCAATCGCACCCTGGACCACAGTAATAGCGTTGTCACGCATGATGCGGGAAATCCAAGGGATCAGATCATGCCGTTCTATAAAGCTTCGACCCCGCATGGGTACATCGGCTGGGGTAAAACCACGCATCTCGGGTACGGGATCCCTCTGGTGATGGGAGCAAAAATGGCGCACCCAGAACGATTCTGTATGAATTTCATGGGCGATTTAGCTTTTGGACATACTGGAATGGAAATCGAAACCTCAGTGCGCGCTCAGATCCCCATCACAACCGTCGTGGTCAACAACCTCACGATGGGCGGTTACGACAAAAGCATGCCAGTGGCTATGGAAAAATACGGCGCAGGTAACCAGTCGGGAGACTATGCGGGCGTTGCCCAAGCACTTGGGGCGAAAGGGATTCACGTCACTACAGCCGACGCGATCGCACCGGCGATTGAAGACGCCCAGCGAGCGAATAAAGAAGGCGAAACCGTTGTAATCGAGGTGCGTACTCGGCAAGACACTCGATTTTCCATTTATCCGGATTTACTCGAGCCACCGTCAACGGCGTAATCGATTTCCACAAGGGGAAAACACAAGGGTTGGAGCTCATACGACCGGAGCAATGAGCGGACGTTGAGTTCTTCAGTTCTTGCGGCGGACTACAGCAGCTACAGCGACGAGAACCATGCTGAGCAAGACAACGGGCATATCAAACCAGCGCGAATAAGGTGTGCGGCCTCTCATTGCTGCCACTTCTCCCACAAGAACACCTTGTTCGAACTGCGGTAATTTACTAACCACCTTCCCATTGGGTGCTACGATTGCGGTAATCCCGTTGTTGGTCGCTCGCAATAAGTACCGTCCATTCTCTAGTGCCCTCATCCGTGCGATTTGCATATGCTGCATGGGTCCAATCGACCGACCGAACCAAGTGTCGTTACTGATGTTGACGATGAGATCGGCCCCCGCAGCGTCCGTTGCCACCATGCGCGGATAGACGACTTCGTAACAAATCGCGATGGCTACCTTGAGACCAGCCGCGACGACCAGTGCCTGCTGTTTTGGTCCCCCGCGCGCTGTCGACATGGGAAGATTGAAAAACGTGATGACGCCTCTCAAAACTCCCTCGAACGGGACAAATTCGCCGAACGGTACCAATTTCCGTTTGATGTATCGCCCCGAACCATCGCCAACGACAACGGCAGCGTTGCGATGAACATAGCCCTCTTCCGAAACGCTTTCTAGCACTGGCACCCCCAGTATTAATGCGCCTTTGGTTTTATCGGCCATGCCACTGAGGTAGGTCAGTGCCTGTGTGTAAGGCACGGTAATGGCCGCTTCCGGCCAAATCACCAGATCGTTTTCCCAGGCGTTTTCCGACAACGCTGCATACCGATCCAGAATTGGCTGAACGCTTTCGGGGAGCCACTTCGTTTCTTGCGCAATGTTGCCCTGCACCAGAGCAACGCTGAATCGCTTTACCGGCGACACCCAGGTTTGATCATAAATTACCCACGCTACAAGCCAAGGCACCGCGGCAACAATAAGCAGCGGCGGCCGCTTCCAGGCTTCGAAAACAAAGAGGGCCGATACCAGACCTGCGACGCCCACGAGTACCACCCCACCGATCGGTGCAAGCGAAGCCAGTGGGGTATCCAACAACGCATAGCCGATGAAAAGCCATGGAAAACCTGTGAAAAGCCATGTGAGCAACCACTCGCCCAACGCCCAAATAGAGACAAAGCTCATGACATCCATCACCGGACGACCCGTACGTACGGAAAACCAACACCACCCATATGCCCCCGAAAAAAGTGCCATTCCGCCAACAAAAATGGCAACGAGCATCAGCGCTAACGGGATCGGCGCTTGGCCATGCACGTGGATGCTGACGTAAATCCAGGATGTGCCAACCGCGTATTTCCCGACACCGAAAAGCCACGCCCAAAGGAAGGCACGTCGACCAGTCGCGGCGTTCTTTATAACGATGTATAGCAACACCGCAGAAACTAACGCGATCACCCACGATTTGAACGGTGCAAACCCGAGGGGATAGATCGCGCCCGCGAACAATGCCGCGGCGCCCATTACCTTGCGATATAAGGGTTTCAGTTTCGTGGACAAGTGAGGTGCAGCAGCCGAATTCGACGGCTGTCGGCGTTCAATACTTTGAACACGAAACCTTCAACAACTACCGTTTCCTCACGCTTGGGGAGATAACCAAACTCTTTCGCAACGATCCCCCCAATCGTGTCGAACTGCTCCGCGTCAAAGTGCGTATCAAAATATTCATTGAAATCTTCAATGGTCGTGATGCCTTTAACGGTAAAGCTACGTTCGTCGAGTTCCTTGATAAAACTGTCGTCATCGATATCGTGCTCGTCTTCAATATCACCAACAATTTGTTCAAGCACGTCTTCGATTGTGACCACGCCCGATACGTGCCCGTATTCATCGATAACAATCGCCATATGGTTCCGGGTCGATCGAAATTCTTGAAGTAAGTCGTTTAACCGCTTGCTTTCAGGAACCACCGAAGCTGTGCGGATGACGTCTTTGATGTCAAAATCATCCCAGTCATCTTCCAACGTCCAAGGCAAGATGTCTTTCGCATGCAAAATTCCTTTGACATCGTCCAAGTCGTCACCGATCACAGGAAATCGAGAGTGTTTTTGTTCAATAACGAACGGCAAGAACTCGTCGAGCCGCGCGTCAACGTTCACGCTTGCCATCTGTGAACGAGGGATCATGATATCCCTCGCTCGCATATCGGCCACCTGCAATGCGCCATAGATAATGTTGAGGGCGTCAGAATTTAAGAGCTCGCGGGCGGCGGCTTCGCGCAGAAGATCCTGAAATCCGAGATGTTCCGCATCAAGTTCTGGCGGAAACAGGTCGTTTAACCATTCACGCCATCGTGGGCGCTTTTCGTCAATTTCAGCCATCAGATTCGTACGGATCAGCTATGCCAAAACTTCGTAGAATTTCGATTTCACGTTGTTCCATTACTGACGCTTGATTCGCCTCACGATGATTAAATCCGCGAAGGTGCAATACTCCGTGGACGACCATGTGAGCGTAGTGATCAGCTACCGATTTCGATTGCATTTCCGCTTCCGCCTCCACCACCGGAGCACATATTGCGATGTCGCCAAGGGAATCCGGGAGCTCACTAACGAATGAGAGTACGTTGGTCGCGTGGTCCCTCGAACAAAATCGAAGATTAAGCTCTCGACCTTCATCTTCGCCAACGACCCTTATGCAGAGGGTACCTGGATCACCCTCCATCGCAGCTTTTGCGTATCCTCCGAGATGGTCCCCGTTAGGAACATTCGCATTGCTCCCGAGTTGAACGTCAACCGGATCGTTAGCTACCTGAGCCACTAATATCGCTCCGTTGCCCAAGATCCGGCTTCCCTGATGAACGCAGCGCGTCCTCACGCGCATACGCTTCGACAATACGCTGTACCAGCGGATGGCGAACGACGTCTTTACTGTCAAAGCGAGTAAAACTCAATCCCTTCACGTCTTCGAGAACGCGGAGTACATGGATTAACCCAGACCGCTGGCCACTTGCTATCGGAAGGTCAATTTGAGTCACGTCTCCGGTAATCACCGCAGTCGAACCAAAACCAATTCGTGTTAAGAACATCTTCATTTGTTCAAGCGTTGTGTTTTGGGCTTCGTCAAGAATAATGAACGAATTGTTAAGCGTACGACCACGCATGAAAGCCAGTGGCGCCACCTCAATCACACTCCTTTCGATATATTTATTGACCCGATCAACACCGAGCATCTCATAAAGAGCGTCGTAAAGAGGCCGCAAATAAGGGTCAATTTTCTGGGAAAGATCTCCAGGTAGAAACCCGAGTTTTTCACCAGCTTCTACAGCCGGTCGAACAAGTAAAATGCGACTAACGCTCTTATTTTCTAGCGCCTCGACCGCGCATGCCACACCCAGGTACGTTTTACCGGTTCCGGCCGGCCCCACGCCAAAATTGATGTCGTGTCGACGAATGTGTTCAACGTACCGTATTTGGTTCGCGCCACGGGGTTTAATCGATTTCCGACGCGTCGTCACAACAGCCCCGTCTTGCTGCACGTCCACTTGACGTCGAGCGACTAAATCTTCCACGCCCGCTTCTTGCAGGAACAAATGCACAGTATCTGGGTCAAGCGTGTTGGTCTCGCGCGTTTCAACGTATAGCTGGGATAATAGCGCGCTACCTGCTTGCACCCCGTGTTCAGGCCCAGTGATCTGAAACACATTCCCTCGGTTGCGTATATTTATTCCGAGGCGCTTCTCTAAATGCTTAATATTTTGATCAAACGGGCCACAAAGGGCCGCCAAACGGCGCGAATCGTTAGGTTCTAGATTTAAGTTTGTGGTCAATGGGACCACGCGCGACTCATCACTCAAGTCGTTTTGATGTCCAATCCCTGAACCACCAAGCATATCGATGAGAATTCGTCTGTCAAATCGACGTTCACGTCATTTCCTCGAATCTGTATCCCCATCACGAACTCTCGAATTAGTGAACTAGAGGCCCCTATCGGCTCACAAGCCATTTCAAAAGAGTGTCACGTCATGAGTCGCCCACGCAAGGAATTCGGTAGCGCTTCCTCAATCACGACGTCAATAAACGCGTCTTTTGTACTACCACGAAAATTCACCACGCGATTATTTTGGGTGCGACCTTGAAGTTCTCCAGGGTCCTTTCGAGACGGACCGGTCACCAAGATCGTTTGGACACTGCCAACCATACCCAACGCGTGCCGCCGAGCTTGTTTGCGAAGTTGGTCCTGCAATATCGAAAGGCGGTGCTTTTTGACCTCCATTGGCGTCGCGTCTGGCAGGGACGCCGCCGGCGTCCCTGGGCGCGGACTATATATGAAGCTGAAAGACACGTCGAAATCCAGCGATCGAACCAGCTCCATGGTGTCTTCAAAATCTTCATTTGTCTCGCCCGGAAATCCAACGATAAAATCTGACGAAAGATAGATGTCGGGGCGGGCCTTCCGAATGTTGCGTATAAGCGACTTATATTCCAACCTCGTGTGGCGTCGCCTCATCCTGGCGAGAATGCGATCCGAGCCAGACTGGACCGGTAAATGCAAGTGACTAACAAGTTCCGGAACGTCGCGATAGGCTTCAACCAGATTATCCGTAAATTCAACCGGATGGGACGTGGTAAAGCGAATTCGATCAATTCCTTTCACACGAGCCGCTTCACGAATCAACTCGGATAAATCTGCCACTCCGCCGTTGACGGGACCACGGTATGCGTTGACATTTTGCCCAAGAAAATTAATCTCCCGGACACCTTGTCCCGTGACGTCAGTGACTTCGCGGAGCACATCATCCATCGGTCGACTAACCTCGTGCCCGCGCGTGTGTGGCACGACGCAAAAACTGCAGTACTTGTTGCATCCTTCCATGACAGAGATGTACACAGAAGGTCCACCCACGTTCGGCGTCGGAAGGTAATCAAATTTTTCTATTTTGGGAAAGCTAACGTCAACGACGGCGATACCCGACTCCCGAAATTCATCAATCATGCCGGGGAGCCGGTGCAGCGTTTGCGGGCCAAATACGACATCAACGAACGGAGCCCTAGTGGTAATTGCAGTGCTCTCTTGACTTGCCACACATCCACCGACACCGATAATGACGTCGGGGCGTTCGACTTTAAGACGCCGCCACCTACCCAATTGATGGAACACTTTCTCTTGAGCTTTCTCCCGTATAGCGCAGGTGTTCAAGAGAATGACGTCCGCCTCCTGTGCCGTCCCAACGAGCGTCGCGTCATGAGTATCAGCGAGCAAGTCCGCTATTCGAGACGAGTCGTACTCATTCATCTGGCAGCCTTGGGTTTTTAGATAAAGCTTCATTTAATCTCTAATCACAAACCGTGATCCGGCGGGCGATTATAAGGCACCTTGAAATCCTCAGCATCGACTATACTAATAGGAGTAAGAAACCCACGAAATTTTCAATGGCAGACGATAAAAAACATATCTATCGGATTTATTTCCACAATCAAGGGCAGATCTATGAGGTCTATGCCCACTCGATTTACCAGAGTGATCTATTTGGTTTCGTCGAAATCGAAGATTACGTTTTCGGAGAAAAATCGCAGATGGTGATCGATCCTGGCGAAGATAAACTTCGCAATGAATTCGCGGGGGTACGACGGAGCTTCATCCCGCTCCACGCCGTCGTTCGCGTCGACGAAGTAGAAAAGGAGGGTACCGCCAAGATCACGGACGGTGCCGGCGCAACCGTAACGCCCTTCCCTCTCCCAATACCCGACAAGAAGGGCTGAACGTTTATTCGCCCACCACACGTTGTGTCTTGCGGGACGGAGCACCAGTACAATGACCGGTTAGTATCACTGTGCTATGGAAAAGATGGCGATCGTAATTGTCGGTGGTGGACACGCCGCCGGTCAGGCGGCCGCGAGTATCCGGCAAGAGGGCTTCGACGCCGAGTTAATTCTGATTGGTACGGAACCCCATATTCCATATCAAAGGCCACCCCTTTCGAAACAGTATCTCGCCGGCGAGCAGCCACTCGACAAGGTCTTGTTGAGGCCGGAGAAATTTTACGCCGATCGCACAATCGACGTGCGAACCGGCATAACGGTCGAGAACATTGATCGCGACGGCCAGTTCGTGGCCTGCAGTGACGGGTCTCTGGTGGCCTATGATCAGCTCCTGCTTGCCACCGGTAGTCGTGCCCGTCGACCCGATCTACCTGGGATCGATCTGGACGGCGTACACACGCTTCGTACCATTGCCGACGTCGACAAAATCCGAACGGATATGGAAAACGCATCGCAGTTGGTGATCGTTGGCGGTGGTTACATCGGTCTCGAAGTCGCCTCCGTCGCAGCAGCCGCAAAAATGCAGGTGACTATTCTGGAGATGGAGGGCCGTATTCTTGAACGCGTTACTCACCCGGTTATGTCAGCGTTCTATCACGAATTGCACGCCGGTAGGGGCGTTGACATAAGGACGAGAGCACGAGCTTCGGCGTTCGTCGGCAATGGACGGATAGAGAAAGTGCTTTGCGCAGACGGAACCACCGTCGATGCAGATTTGGTCATCATCGGCGTAGGCGTAGTACCCAATGTGGAAGTGGCTTTTGATGCTGGGCTCGCGTGTGACAACGGTATTGTCGTCGATGAACGGTGTGTCACCAGCGACCCTTCCATTTTCGCTGCGGGTGATTGCACGAATCATCCAAACGCGTTGTTGGACCGACGTCTGCGCCTGGAATCGGTGCCCAACGCCATGGAACAGTCACGTGTCGCGGCTAGCAACCTAACGGGCGGCGATAAGCGGTACGCGAGTATTCCGTGGTTTTGGTCCGACCAATACGACCTCAAGTTACAGATGGTCGGGTTTTCATCCGACGGCGACGAGTCAATCACTCGAGGGGAACCCGAAACCCATGAGTTTGCGATGTTTCACTTTCACGACGGCAAAGTCGTAGCAGCAGAAGTCGTCAATTCACCGCGCGAATTCATGGTCGCGAAACAACTCATTGGAAAGACTGTCGACGCGAACGCGTTGTCGAATCCTGAGGTTGATTTAAAGTCGCTACTCGAATAGCCCAAGGGCCGCGCTTACTACTCATAGTCCAAGGGTCATGGCCGCAAAAAACATTGAATTCCGACTCGGGCATCTTGCAAGGCCCAGCCCTTCGGGAGATGTTTTGCGAAACACCAAAAAGATCGGCGTTGATTAGAACCAATGACTGACGCGCATGTGAAAGAGAGCGATACGCTCGATCCCCACCTGAAGGATAGGCTTAATAAGGAAAGCGACCGCCCGAAAGAGGGCTATGTCTTTTGTCTAGCCTGTTCCCACGTGCTAGCGCATGCACACGACCGCTTAAATATCGATGGCTCGCACGAACACGTCTTTAGCAATCCCCACGGCTTCACGCACCACTTCGGTTGTTACCAAGAAGCGCTAGGCTGTGCGATCGAGGGGCCCCCCGTGGCCGCGGATAGTTGGTTTCCCGGCTATCTCTGGCGCCTAGCCATGTGCGCCGACTGTGGGCAACACATTGGTTGGCTGTTTGAACATGACGACTATTTTTACGGCCTCTTGGTGGACAAAATTCAGACGGGGTAAGTGTTCCAACGTCATTCTCTTTCAACCTGGCCAATTGGCCCTATTCGATCGGCCGATAACACCAATGCCACGGCTCATATATCACTCCGTAAGGGTTACTACGTGGGTACGACAGCACAAACTGGTGGTCGGCAGCAGATGCGACAAGCCAGCAAAAGGCCTGCGTTTCCTCAAAAACCTCGGTCAAGGAATCAATACCAGGACTCGTTACGTCGACTGCACATCCTCCTTGATGTTCGCTGTATCCTGGAGCCGCGATACGGGTAAGGATTTCCCCGATCGATTCTCCCGCCTCAACCTTGCGTTGAATTAAGTTAACTTGGTACTCAAGCGAGCGGTATGCAGAAACGAGCTGTACGGTCACCCCATCTAATGACGCAGCTTCTACTAATCCCGTCCATGCGTTCGCCGCTTCCATACGCAACCGTTGCGGTCGATCAAAAACGTCAACGCCGATGTCAACCAAGTCGTTGGGCGTCCGCTGTTGAAAAAGTCCCGTTCCGGCGGCGTAATCAGCGGGGATGCCGAGTCTCTGATGCAGAGCTACTATGACGTTTGATTCAGCCACTGACCGGAAAACTCATTCCTTCGACATCAAGTTTCAAGAACGCGCGTCCTCGATCATCTCCCTGCCTATCGAACCTTCTGCTCGCAATTCATCAATATCTTCTGCCGAAAGTCCAAGGTCTTCGGCAAGTACCTCGTCTGTGTGTTCACCCAATAGCGGTGCGGCTTCGATTGCAACTTGGCTCTTCGACATGCGCGCTGGCCAACCGAGTAACCGGACTTTCCCATGAACCGCGTGTTCAACGTCATGCACGAAGTCTCGCTCCACCAAATGGGGATCGGTAAATAATTCGTTCGTTTCATACACTTGGCTCGCACACACACCCTCCTCCGCTAAAGCAAACATACATTCCTTTTTAGTGTGCGACCGTGTCCATGTCCCAATTTTGTCGAACAACAGACGGCGGTTTTCATGACGCGCTTGAGCCGTACTGAAGCGAGGGTCCAAAAGTAGCTCCGGCTGGCCCACCACACGGCAGACCGCACCCCACATCCTCGAGTTTACCGCCATCACAAAAACATAGTCGTTTGGACCACCCGGGGCACAGGGATACAAGGAAACAAATGGGTTCTCACCGTTGCCCGTACGCGGCGTAGCAACCTGACCAAACCTCGTCCTGGATACGGCCGTACGTAAGTAATACGTCATTGCTTCCTGCATCGATAATTCAATGAGCTGGCCTTCCCCCGTTTTTAGTTTTTGCGCATACGCGGCCGAAATCGCCAGCGCCGCCTGTACCCCGGTACCAGCATCTCCCATCGTAGGACCTGGACGCATCGGCGGGCCGTCGGGTTCACCTGTAATCGAAAAGGCTCCCGCTGCTGCCTGAGCGACCATGTCCATGCATTTGAAGTGTGCATATGGACCCGAAGTGCCAAACCCCTTGATCCTCACATAAATGATCTCTGGATGGATTGTCTGCATGACGTCGTAGCCAATATCCAGTTTTTCGACCACTCCGGGCCCATAGTTTTCAACAAACACGTCATAGCGCGGCACCATTTGCAGCAATAAATCGCGTCCCTTTTCAGAACTGAGGTCGAGCGTCACGCTGCGCTTGTTGCTGTTCCAATTGATGAAATACTCCGAATCCACGCCGTCATTTCTGCCAACGTCTCTACCGGGGTCGCCGACTTCGGGCTGTTCGATCTTAACGACGGTGGCGCCCAACCATGCGAGCGACTGCGTGCATGCCGTCCCCGCCTCCCACTGCGTCATGTCAAGAATCCGCATTCCATCCAAGGCTGTCATGATCTCTCCTTTCGTCGACTGCGTTGCAACCTAGGGCGGCGCGTTCTGATAAGCAAGCGTTCGGGCTGAAGCATGATGAGGTCCTATGACAAGGCAGTCGATTACGACCCTTATGTTACGATGCGGCAATGCAGCAACCCCCCCAAAATGCCGCATCTCATGCGGAAACCAATCGCGCAACCATAGAAATTCAGAAAGAATATCTGCACTTTTCCGCCGCGCATTTCACGATCTTTTCCGCGACCAAGCGAGAAAATCTTCACGGCCACAATTTTCAGGTCGAAGCCATCTTAGACGGCGAGATCGGCGACGATGGACTATGCTTTGATTACAACGAAATCAAGAATCGACTGAAGACCCTTTGCGATGAACTCGATGAAAAGGTGCTGCTGCCTGAGCAGTCCCCCTATTTAACTATCGCCCATGACGAAGATTACGTTGTCGCGACGTTCGGCGTTGAACGTATCCCGTTCCTACCACGCGACGTTTCGACCCTGCCACTACGCAACATTACCGTGGAGGAACTCGCGCATTGGTTTATAGCCTGCATCGTCGGTGACACATCATTTAACGAGTTACCCATCGACTCTCTCACTATCCGCGTGGCTTCGGGGCCTGGTCAATGGGCGTCATCGAGCTGGACTCGATGACTAAGCTTTTGCTGATTACAGGAGCCAGCGCGGGAATCGGACTCAGCACGGCATCCCGCTTTTTAAGTGACGGTTACACCGTGGTCAATCTTTCGCGACGCCCTTGCCCGCTCCAAGGGGTACAGCATCTTCGCTGTGATCTCGCACAACAAGATTTTCTCGAAAAGATTCGCCCCGCCCTTGAGTTGTTGCTATCTCAAGCTGATCGCGTCTCGATTATTCATAACGCATCGCGACTCTCGAACGATACCGCGACCAATACGCCGAGCGATAAATTCCGTGATGTTTTAGAGATCAATATCGTCGCGCCAAACACGTTGAATCGGTTTGTAATTCCGTACATGAACCACGGCTCGAGCGTGCTTTTTGTCGGTTCAACGCTGTCGGAAAAAGCGGTCCCTGGCAGTTACACATACGTGACAAGCAAACACGGCATGATTGGGATGATGCGGGCAGTCTGTCAGGATTTAGCGGGGACGGGGATCCACACCGCCTGCGTCTGCCCCGGATTCACCGATACCGAGATGCTCCGCGAACACGTGCCCGCGGATGCCATCGAAGCCGTTAGCGGTATGTCTGCGTTTGGTCGTCTCGTCGAACCCACGGAAATCGCGGAGACCCTATTTTGGGCAGCGTCCAATCCAGTGATCAACGGCAGCGTCATGCACGCCAATTTAGGTCAAATCGAAACCTAGGAATTCGTCATGACACCGAACTACACCCAACGACGCCAGCGTGTGTTTCTTATCCTTAGTGGCGTTTTCCTAGGTACCTTGTCGCTCTTAAACATCTTGGGCATCAGCCGATTTCTTGACCTGTCCTTTTCCGCGTTCGGTCTCAATATCCCCATGGCGGTCGCCGTGGGCGTGCTGCCCTACCCCGTTACTTTTATCTGCACGGATCTCATCAGTGAACTCTACGGGAGAAAGCGAGCCAACGAGGTGGTTCTGATGGGTCTGGCGTTAAACGCTTGGATAATGTTCCTGCTATGGATCGGTGGCGAGCTGCCGGGATTTGAGCCGATAGATCCGAGCACAGGTAGTCCAGCACTCGATGCCGCCAGTCGATCGCCCGTTTTCTTTGAGATGCGAACGCTCGCTTTCGGTGCCGTGACCGCGTCAATGTTTGCGTACCTTGCTGCTCAGTTCTGCGATGTTCAGATGTTCCATTTCTGGAAACGTCTTACCAACGGCCGACATTTGTGGTTGCGTAACAACGGCTCAACGTTAGTGAGCCAGATCGTCGACACGACTGCGGTGATCCTCATTACCCACTTTTACGCCAACGCGCTGCCCGTGGCCGTGAATGAACCTATTTGGCCGCAGCTCATGACTTTCATCGCTTCGGGCTACATATTCAAAATGCTCGTGGCTCTCATCGATACCGGTCCGATCTATCTTCTCGTTGGTTGGTTACAACCTTACCTAGGGTTAGCAAGCGACGAGGAAGTCGGTGATAGCGACGAATACGATGCGCCCCGAACTGGCCCGGATTAACCGTTACTCGACTAATTCGGCGGTCAACGCCACCGACCGTTCAAGCTCCCCACTTTCTATTTGGCCAATCCGCAAACGGGTAACGATCACGTGGGTCATTCCCAACTCGGAGCGGTAATAGTCCAGTCGGTCGCGAACCGCCGAAGGTTCCCCAACAATGGCCCAATCGTCGACTTTCATTGATATACCTTTTCGGAGACCTGATCCCGAAAGCTTTCGCGCTTCTTCTTCGAGCCGGTTACGGATATCGGAGACGAGTCGCGTGTTCTCCGACACAAATACTGTTCGCATAATGGGGACTTCAGGGGGTATTTGGACGCCAGCTTCGTTGCACGCTAGACGATGCCTTTCGTAATTTTCGCGCAACCGGCCGATCGGCTCCATCGGCGAAGCTAGGTATGGGAACCCAAGACTTCCAGCTTGCCGCAAAGCCTTGGGACCGAACGCCGCCACCCAAATAGGCGGGTGGGGTTTCTGTACCGGTAATGGCGACAGCAAAACGGGCTCACTGGTCTCATCCAGAGCCACGTTTTCGCCCTGCCAAGCACGCATCATGACGTCGAGACAATCGCGAAAAATTTCGCGTTTATCCTTCCGTGAAACACTGAACGCGGAAAACATCGCTGTCGCATAGCCGCGTCCGACCCCAAGAACGACGCGTCCCCCAGAAAGTCTATCGAGCACCGCTACCTGTTCAGCGGCCTGCAACGGATGACGAACTGGCAGTAAATAAGATGTGGTAGCGAGCCGTATGGTTCTCGTGCCGGCGGCGACCGCGGCCAATAACATCAATGGCTCGGGTATCGCTGCGTCGCCAGTGAAATGGTTTTCTGGCAACCAAAACGACTCATATCCCCAACCTTCAGCGAGTGAAGCCTGCCGAGTCAGCTCCTGAGCATCGACGCTGCCCGAAATCCGCCATGGGGTTAACCCAAGATGCATATGTGACGCCTCCAAGGGAGATCGATTGTGCCAATTAATTTGCGTTACCGTCAGAACAAGACTCTCTCATAACGACACGACGCCTCAACCGTTTTGTACGCATCCAAACTGTGTCTTCATCAGCATCTCCTGATCGCTCGCATCGGGGGTCTCGCGTCATTCTCGATTAAGACAACCCGGTGTACCTATGGAATCGTCGAAAACTGAGCTCCAAAACCGATCCGCACCAATTTTTCTCGTTATAGATACTTGTAGCCTATCTATCGCATCATAGGGAAAAGCGATACATCGAGGAGCAATGAATATGGCACACGATTTAATCATTCGGGACGGCTTAATTGTTGACGGCACCGGTACCGAACCGTACGCGGGGGACGTCGCGATCGATGGCGATACCATTGCCGCAGTCGGAAAGGTCGACGGAGACGGGCACCAGGAAATAAACGCCGACGGCAACGCGATCACACCTGGATTCGTGGATCTGCATACCCACTTCGATGCCCAAGCAGCCTGGGATCCGCTGTTAACGCCCGTGTCCTGGCACGGTGTCACGACCGCGCTCTTCGGCAATTGCGGAGTCACGTTTGCTCCGTGCAAACCGAAGGACCGTGAATTCCTCGCAGGGATGATGGAGACGGTCGAAGACATCCCAAGAAACGCTATCCTCAACGGATTGGCCTGGGACTGGGAATCCTATGGCGAATATCTAGACTCGATCGAAAAGTTGAACCCAGCGATTAACGTCGCAGGTTTGGTGGGCCATTGTGCCTCACGATTTTACGTGATGGGTGAGCGTGCCATCGAAGAGGACCCGACCGATGACGAAATTCAACAAATTGCTGAGCTCGTCGGAATCTCGGTGAAGGAAGGCGCGATCGGCTTTTCTTCGAATCGTTTGCCAGGTCACGTCCTTCCTGACGGCAGATCGATACCAGGTACATTTGCCAAGACCGATGAACTATCGGCTATCGCCCGTGCCGTGGGTAAGAACAACGGTATTCTGCAATTCGTGCTGAATTACGCAAAACTCGGGGAAGAGATGCCGTTAATCGCAGAGCAAGGTCGAAATGCCGGGACCAAGCTCCTCTTCAGTGCCCCGTTTGTCGATGGGAAAGACTCCAAAGGCTCCGCGTACGACGATGCCATTGAAGCCATGCGGGACGAAAATATTGACGTCATTGGATTAACCCTGCCAAGGAGCGGTGGTTTTCTGTCAGGGCTCAAGACCGATGGTCTTTTTCCCACACCGGCATGGGCAGAAGTCCGGAAACTCGATTTCGATGCGCGACTGGCCGCGATACGAGATGAGAGTATCCGTCTGAAACTCGTCGATGAAGCCAAGGGTATGCCCTACCTACTTGAAACAACGAAAAACTATTACTGGCTAGGCGACGCTGACCAGCCCACGTACACACGCGGGCCGGATGACAGTCTTGCAAGTATTGCCAAGGCAGCGAACGAACATCCCGTGGAAACGTGGTTGCGGTACATGCTCGAAAGCAATGGTGAAACATTATTTCACGTCCGTTTCTTCAACCATGATCTGGACAAAGTAAATACGTTCTTGCACGCCGATTGGGTTCTGCCAGGACTTGGGGATGCCGGTGCCCATGTGAGTCAGATCATGGACTCCGGTTGGACTTCGTTCTTACTCGGTCACTGGCATCGAGATCAAGGAACCTTCAGTCTGGCGGAAGCCGTTCGTAAACTGACCAGCGCCCAAGCAAGAGTGATCGGCCTTGACGACCGAGGAACGCTTGCTGCCGGGAAAAGAGCGGACGTAAATGTCATTGACGTAAATCGGGTCGCCGAACGGCAGCCCCAACTTGTACACGATTTTCCCGAAGACGCACCACGTCTGATCCAAAAGGCCGTAGGGTATCAAGCCACGGTTTGTAACGGTCACGTCATCCTTGAAAACGACGAACATACGGGGGCGCGTGGAGGACGTGTGCTGAGGAATTCGGCTAGTTCCTAATTACCTTAATCCGTGGGTCTTCGAGTGGTTACGATTACAGTTTAATTAAACCGCTATATCGGCGCTTGAACGGTCAACTGCCGGCACCGGCACGTTGCAATCGTGCAAGCGCGGCGATGGTCGTTTGTACTGCATTGAGGTGACGTTCGCGTGCAAATTCCACGTAGAGCGGATCGTCGTTCAACAACACACAGCGGGGTCGCCTCACGTTAGCGCACTTGAACGCTGTCTCACGTCCGAAGTTGTTGCCCGCCGCTCCGTATTCTCCAAACGACCCAGGGTTCGCATCCGGTTTCCAGAAAACTTCCCAAGTGAAGGGTAATCCCTCGATGTCCCCTTTCACCGCGTTGAACGTAGTTTCTGCAGTGAGGCGTAAAATGTCTTGGTAACCGGTATCCAAGGTGTCCTGGATGATCCCTTTAACCTGAGCGCAATCGGCGCCGAGCCGTTGGTTGAGATCAACTTCATCGATCGGAAATTCGTCGAAACGATCGCCAATGTTCAAGCGCCACCACCGTGATACAAATACTGGAACTACGTGAGCCGGCGACGTCATGTCCTGCAGATGATTGACGACGCGGCCAAGGTTGGAATACCGATCCGCAAGACTGTTCGATCGATCAAGATTCCCTACAAGCTGCTCGAAACCTTCGTGCAAACGCGTTTCAACAACCCACATCAAACTGCGGGGTGTTTGATCGTCTCGATTATAGAAATTCCAACGAAAGAGTCCGCGCCAAAAGCCACCGTCCGCTTGCTCTACGTTGGCCTTCGCCATGTAACGTGTTTGCAGTGCCGAGAGGCGCAAATCGTCGTCGATACAGTTGTTGTAGTGCCGCACTGCGATAAAGGTCAGTTGCTGGTGTATCGTTCCTTCATACGCGTGCGCATCCACTCGTCCGACAACAAAGATGGTCAAGCCCAGCAAAACATGGATGGCGTGTGTCAAATAGTACTAGCAGAGCAGACGGAACATCGGCGAACCATCGCACTTCTCTGCACGCCCGTGCAAGCCTCGCTCACGCAGTAGTATTCACCGAAACCGTTTGGCACACTCGAACGTCTGGGTAAAAGATAAAAGGGATCCAAGAGATGAAAGCTGCGGTTTTGCGGGAAGTAAATAAGCCTTTGGAGATAGAGGAGGTGCAAACGGCGGACCCGGGTCCGCGCGAAGTCCTGGTGCGTACCGTAGCCGCAGGCGTTTGTCACTCGGACCTCCACTTTCAGAACGGCTCCTATCCGTACCCCCTGCCCGTTATTTTGGGGCACGAGTCGGCCGGAGTCGTCGAGGCAGTAGGGTCCGACGTCAAATATGTTCAGAGGGGCGATCACGTCATCACCTGCCTATCAGCGTTCTGCGGTCACTGCGAATATTGTCTAACAGGACACATGTCCCTCTGTCAGGAGCCCGAGCTACAGCGTAAAGGCGACGAGAGCCCCCGGCTTGCCCAGGAAGGAACGCCGATCGCTCAATTCCTAAACCTTTCGTCGTTCGCGGAATACATGCTGGTCCACGAACACGCTATCGCCAAAGTTCGGGAAGATATGCCGCTTGATCGTGCAGCATTGATCGGTTGCGGCGTCACCACGGGCGTCGGCGCCGTAATTCATACAGCGGCGGTTGAGCCGGGATCGACTGTTGCCGTGATCGGTTGCGGTGGAGTCGGACTCTCATGCATCAACGGTGCCGAAATTGCCGGCGCGAGTCGGATCATCGCGGTGGATACCCTTGCTAGTAAACTCGAGCTCGCACGAAAATTCGGGGCCACCGAGGTAGTCAATGCCGCCGATAACGACCCCGTTGAGGCGGTCCGCGAATTGACCGGCGGTGGTGTCCACTATGCCTTTGAGGCCATCGGTCTCAAAGTAACCACCGAGCAGGCATTCAAGATGATCCGGGCGGGCGGCTGTGCAACCGTTATCGGGATGATTCCCGTCGGTACCATGGTCGAAATTCACGGCCCCGAATTCTTGCGAGAAAAGAAACTCCAAGGATCGAACATGGGGTCGAATCGGTTCCGAGTGGATATGCCCCGATATGTCGATTTCTACCTCGCCGGCAAACTGCATCTCGACGACATGATCTCAAGCCACATCAAGCTCGAGGATGTCAACGATGCATTTGCACAGTTAGAGACTGGAGAAGTCGCACGCAACATCATTATGTTCGAGTAGAGATACAAAACCCTATTACATAAATCGCTTAATCAAGCGCCGGGTCCAAACCAACTGGAGGAGTGGATCAAGCCAGCGATAAAGACGGCCCGAGATGTAAACGCTCCTACCGCGTTCAGTGGCTTTGAGCCCCTCCTCGACAACGACTCCCGCGTCGTACCAGATGAACTTCGGCATCCGTTCTTTTCTTTCCGCCATACCAGCTACTTCGTGAAATTCAGTGTGAGTAAAGCCGGGACACAATGCACAAACGTGAACCCCCGAGGCACGAACGCTGAGGTTCAAAGATTCGGAAAACGCCACAACATAGGCTTTCGAAGGTCCGTAATTGAGATCGTTGGCACGTGCGATACGACCCGCGACGGACGCCACATTGATCACTCTGCCGAATCCCTTTTCGCACATAGGCGGAACAAACAAATGGCACATCTGTGCAACCGAAATCATCATCAACTCAAGGTAGTCGGCTTGTTTTTGCCAGACACGGTCTTCAAGAAATTTTATCCCCGCGGACCCTGCATTATTTACCAGAAAGTCGACTTGCAATCTGCGCTCACGTACAAAGTCAAAAATCAGCGCGGGCGCCTCCGGCGCGGATAGGTCCGCAGCGAACACATTGGCCCGTACTCCAGCATCGTGAGCTAATCGATCGGCCAACTCACTAAGTCGTTCTGATCTACGCGCGACCAATATGAGATCGAGGCCTCTGTTTGCTAATTGCCGTGCGAACTCAGCGCCTAGACCCGAAGATGCGCCCGTCACGAGAGCCGTGCGCCGATCCATCGTCACTCCCGAACTCCGCCGCGGCCTGAACTATCGAATCGATAGTTCACCGTAACGCCCCGAACGATAAATACGAAGTCTCAACACGGCATCGGCTTTGAACGCGCGCCATAGCCCACCGACATCGTGAATGCGCCGCCGATTCGCTGCAACAATGACATCGCCATCCTCAAGTCCATACGCGTATGCCGATCCATTAACGTCGACTTCGCTGACTAACACACCGCCCCCGCCCTTCGGATCCGATTCGTCGCGGAAGTCGTTAAACACAGCACCCCCCAGGCGGTCATCCAGGCGGTCACCGTCTACTCGCGCTACCACATCGTCCTTCATCACAACGCTATACCGGCGAGCTTCATTGTCTCGAACGACGTCGAGCTCCAACGTATCACCAATCATGGTGACCGCTGCCTGGCTTCGGTAATCGCCGACCTTTCGCGCTGCCCGGTTAGCTAGATGGGTAATAACGTCGCCCGTTCGAAGACCGGCACCATCTGCTGCGCTGCCGGGTTCGACGTCCATAACGACCACCCCCTCGATAAGCCCCGTCCCAAAAGCTGCGGCGAGATCAGGATTTAGGGTCGCTACGTCTAGACCGATCCGACCTCGTCGCACCTCCCCATGATCAATCAATTCGCGCATGATCACCGTGACGATATTGCTCGGTATCGCAAACCCAATGCCGACGTTACCACCACCCGGCGCGATGATTGCCGTGTTGATCCCGACCACTGCCCCTTTGAGGTCCACCAGTGCGCCGCCCGAATTACCCGGATTAATGGAGGCATCTGTCTGAATAAAGTCTTCGTACCCTTCAATGCCGAGACCGCTGCGCCCAAGGGCGCTGATGATTCCCAAAGTAACGGTTTGCTCAAGTCCGAACGGATTACCTATCGCAACCACAAAATCCCCCACCCTCAACGCACTCGAATCGGCGAAGGGAAGTGCCGTAAGTCGGTCGCTCTTGACCTCCAAGACGGCGAGGTCGACCTGGGTGTCGATACCGATGAGCGTCGCTGGAAGCGTCCTACCATCAGCCAGCGTAACGTTGATTTCGTCTGCCCGATCAACGACGTGGCTGTTGGTGACGATGTAACCACCTTCCGCATCAACGATAACGCCGGAACCCGCACTCTGTGACCGACGCAAACGACGTTCCGGCACATTGAAAAACCGACGGAAAAACGGGTCCCGAAGAAGCGGACTGGTGACTGACACCGACGCGTACGTGGCAATGTTCACCACCCCGGGGGTGCTTGCTTCGAGCATCGGTGCGAGCGAAGGCATCGGCTCACCGCCGCTTAACACCCCTGGTAACGCGGCGTGCTGGGGAGTCGTGTAGAGGCAAAAGACCGCAACGCAAAAGCAAACAATATGTACAACTCGCGGTTTCACGAATTCAGTTCCTCGCTTGAAGTTTCTACATCCACCACCGGGCCTGCACTACAAAAAATGAAGAGGGCAACGATTGAGCAGACACCAGCAACACCAAACGATGTCGTGTAGGAAAACGATTGATACAAAAGCCCCAGCGCCAACGGTCCTCCGGCAACACCCAAGGTTGTCAAGGCATAAGCAGCCGAATAGACCCTTGGATACCTCAAAACTCCGTACACTTTCACAAGTAGCAAGGGTTGCAGCATCAACAAATTCCCGACCGTAAACCCGAAAAGTACCGTACCCACCAACGCCGAGAAACTATCGTCAGCAAACGCGAGCACGGTCAAACCCATCCATTGTCCGACAATATTCAGTATCGTGAACAGCCGTATTGGAAACCTCGTTACGATCCATCCGCCGAGAAGTCTACCGACGATGCTCGTCACCGCGAGAACGGATACAGACGCTGACGCCATCGCAAAACCGGCGACTTTCTCCAAATGATTGATGAGATGAGCGATCGCCCCTACCTGTGCGCCCATGATGAGTATGTAGGCGATCCCCGAACCAACGAAAAAGCGCGAACGAACAGCATGCCAGTCCAACCAAGGGCGAGATGCGCCGGTATCGCCACTCCTTTTTGTTCCTTCGGGCCATCCGCGTACTACGGTGAGGGCAACCACCGAGATTCCCACAAAGAAAATTAACCCGAACCACGGCAAAGCCAACTCAACACCGAGGTTTCGAATCACAACCGCTGATATTGGCGTCAATACCACGCCACCTGTAGACAATCCCGTTGAAACAACCGCCAACGCGACGGAACGTTCCGGTCCTGGAAACCATCGGGTCACGATCGTGGTGCCTGGAATCAAGGAAACCGCGGCATTACCCAGGCCAAATACCGCGTAGAGTGCCCACACCTGCGACGTATCCGCCGCCACGCCCATTAACGCCAACGAAGATCCCCCGACCGCCGCACCCCCGGTCATAACCCATCGAATGTCATAGCGTTCGATCAGTGGAGCAATGCCGAGACCCATGATCCCAGAGGCCAAAAACATGAGCGCGGTCGCAGCGGAGATATCGGCGACAGCAAATTCCGGTTTGGCTGCAAGCGCATTCATGTACACAGACATGTTGTAGAAACCGAAGCCAGAAGAAAGCGTGAGAATCAAAAACATCCCCCCGACCATCCACCAGGCGTCATTCTCGATTTTTAGAATCTCTTTTCCCCTTCGCAAAGGTTTTTCACCGTATCCCAAACCAAGTTACGCAATCCGTTTAACTCCAAAAAGCGTTCAGCTGGATGAAAACGTATGTGCCTCAAAGGTTCCCAACTACACACTCGGCCATGGCCGCAATACGTACACGAGGCAAACCACTCCAGCGTATATGGAGCGGGCGATGGGAGTCGAACCCACGTCTCCAGCTTGGGAAGCTGAGGTAATAGCCGTTATACGACGCCCGCACAGCCGATCGATTATGGCATAACGGGTGGTCCTATCCAGGCCACAGCATCGTCTTCGATCGGGTGGAATAAGCCGAGCAAACCGTCTAACGTCACCTGTCTGTGTCGGGGGATAGCACTTGGAAATTCAAGATAAAGTCGTCGTCGTTACTGGTGGAGCAAGCGGAATCGGACGCGAATTGTGTCGTTTGTTCGCAGCTGAGGGCGCACGGCACGTCGTCGTCGCGGACCTTAACGAGGAAGGGGCCGCCGTCGTCGCCGATGAAATTGGACACACGAGCCATCAAGTCGATGTTGGCCGTGAGAGCGACCTCGTTGGTTTAATTCACCAAACCGAGGACGCCTTCGGCTCGATTGACCTTTTTTGTTCCAATGCCGGGATAGCCGACGGCCGAGGGATAGACGAACCGGACGAAGTATGGGACAGAATATGGCGCGTCAACACCATGGCCCACATTTGGACTGCCCGACACCTGGTGCCGCTTATGCGAGCACGAGGAGGCGGCTATTTATTTTCGACGGCGTCAGCAGCAGGTTTACTTACGCAGATTGGTTCAGTGACCTACGCGGTCACCAAGCACGCCGCCGTTGCACTGGCCGAATGGTTGGCCATTACCCACGGCCGCGATGGCATCAAAGTCACCGTACTATGTCCCCAAGCGGTCCGGACAGGGATGACCCCAGATGCTTCAGAAACGGGACTCTCAGTCGCCAGCGTTGATGGATTGCTCGAAGCCGACGGTGTCGCCCGTGATTGCCTCGAGGCTATTCGGGAAGAACGTTTTTTTGTGCTTCCACATCCAATGGTCGCCGACTATATGCAACGCAAAGCCGAGGACCCCGACCGATGGCTGCACGGCATGAGACGATTACAGGATCGCTACCTCGCAGAGGACTAGACGCCAGACGTTTCGAGCTCGTATCCGTTCATCGTAACGACACATTTCCCAACGACTTCTCGGTTTTCGAGCATACGCATCGCATCAACAGCACGTTCGAGAGGAAATCCCGCGCACACGTGTGGATCAATGAGACCATCGTTAGCCAACTGGTACAGTTCATTGTGGAATTTCCGACCCAACTTGGGATCTCGCCGACCCACCTCTCCCGCTCGAACGCCAATGACCGCAATTTGTTTTATTAGGATCAAATTCACGGCGGCTTGGGGCCAACGGCCGCTGGTAAACCCGATGGTTAGAATACGTCCACCCCAATTGACACAGCGCATGGACTCGTCGAATACATCGCCTCCCACTGGATCGTAAATAACGTCAGCGCCACCCGTTCCCGTAATCGACTTCACCCGATCCCGAAAACCGCCAAGTGAGCCATCCACTTGGGTGTAGTTGATAACTTCATCCGCGCCACGACTTTTAACAACTGCCAACTTGGCATCGGTCCCGCCCGTGCCAATAACCCGTGCACCCAGATGTTTACCGATGTCGACAGCCGCCATCCCGACGCCACCGGTCGCCCCATGCACCATGAGCCATTCATCCGGCTGCAAATTTCCCCGATGCGTCAGCGCGACGTAGGCCGTCTGATATGCCGTCCCATATGACGCTGCTTTGGCATACGTCATAGAACCCGGTATCGCATTGATCGCATCTGCGGACACATTCAATCTCTCCGCAAAGCAACCGTGACGAGACCCAAAAACAACACGATCGCCCACCTCTACACCAGACACGTCTGAACCGACTACAACCACGTCTCCCGACGCTTCACCTCCCGGCGCAAATGGCAATGGCGGTTTAAACTGGTATTTCCCCTGAATCATCAGCAGATCCGGGAAGTTGACCGAGCAGGCCTTCACATTGATCTGCACTTCGCCTGGTCCAGGATCTTCGACCAATACCGTGTCGAGTGTAATACTGCCGATGTCCTCGCTGATGGCGTGGCAGCGATATGCGCGGGTCTCTCTAACCATCGGCTATACCCAGTTATTTCGATGACTTGGACAGAAGCAAGCGCCCTTAGATTATTTGCGCCACAGCCCGTCGAGCCATGACCCCGACAAGGTGCCCCCGATATTCAGCAGATGCATGAATGTCGCTGTTGAATTCCGTGTAATCGACCTCCAATCCGTCCAACGCCGCGACGGAGAAATTGTCTGCCAACGCTTGTTCAAAATTACGCTGTCGGTAGGCACAGGGTCCGGCACCCGTCACCCCGACCCGAACGTCGCCATTCGTTTCAGCAACCATCACACCGACCACCGCGTAACGAGACGCTGGGTTTGGAAACTTCTCGTACGCTGCACGTCCGGGCAGCGGAAACGTAACGCTCGTTACGATTGCGCCAGGTTTTAGCGCGGTTTCAAAAAGACCCTGGAAGTAATCGTCGGCATCGATCGCCCCGGCCGTGGTATTGATCGTTGCACCCAGCGCCACAACTGCCGCGGGGTAATCGGCTCCCGGATCGCTGTTTGCGATTGATCCTCCGATCGTGCCGCGATTACGGACTTGCGCGTCACCAATTGCCAACGCCAGATTCGACAAAGACAAAATTTCGTTTCCGGCGGCAACCTCGGAGTGCAGAGTTAACGCCCCAATGGTCAAACTATCGTCAGCGAGCTCGATACCTGAAAGAGCAAGCCCGGAAAGGTCGATGACGTCCGTTGGCGACGCAAGACGTGCTTTCAACGTTGGAATTAGTGTCATCCCACCTGAGAGGTACACCCCGTCTTCAGCGTCAGCCATCATCTGCTGAGCCGCAGCCATATCATCGGGTTTGTGATAGTTAAAACGGTACATGTCTATTCTCCTTCCATCGCACGCCACACCGTCTCGGGCGTCGCCGGCATCGGCACATCAACAACCCCCAGCGCATCGGTCAACGCATTCATTACTGCTGCGGTCGAACCTATGGCTCCGGCTTCACCGCAGCCTTTAGCTCCCAACGGATTGTGCGTACACGGAGTCACGGTGGTATCGACGACAAAATTGGGCATGTCGTCGGCTCTTGGCATCGTATAGTCCATGTACGAACCCGTCACCAACTGTCCAGACTCATCGTAAATACCGTGTTCAAGCAAGGCCTGGCCAATCCCTTGGGCAAGTCCTCCATGGACCTGACCAGCAACGATCATCGGATTAATAATCTCACCAAAATCGTCTACTGCGACGAAGTTGACGATTTCCACTTTTCCAGTTTCGGGATCCACTTCGACTTCACAGATATGAGCACCCGCAGGATAGGTAAAATTCTCCGGATCATAGAACGCTTTTTCGGACAATCCGGGTTCAAGTTCATCCAACGGGTAATTACCGGGCACGTAGGCGGAGAAAGCGACTTCTGGAAACGTGATCGATTGGTTTGAATCCGTGACCGAAAAGGTGCCTTCCTCAAAATCAACATTTTCCTCGGTACTTTCAAGCATGTGCGCCGCGATTTTCCGGCTCTTGGCAATGACTTTGTCTGTCGCTTTCACGATCGCAGATCCGCCCACCACAAGCGAACGAGAACCGTAGGTGCCAAGGCCATAGTCGGAACGTCCGGTGTCGCCATGGACGACATCCACGTTTTCGAAAGGAATTCCAAGCTTGTCTGAAACAATCTGCGCGAAAGTTGTTTCATGTCCCTGGCCGTGGCTATGACAGCCCGTCATGACACTCACCGATCCCGTGACGTCAACGCGTACTTCAGCGGATTCAAATAGACCGACGCCTGCACCGAGTGAAATGGCCACCTGCGATGGCGCCAGGCCGCAGGCTTCGATGTAACAAGAAAATCCGATACCCCTTTTTTTGCCATTCGCTTCGGAAGACGCTTTCCGTTCGGCAAAGTCATCATAGCCGATGAGTTCTATCGCTTTCTTCAGACTCGCGTCGTAATCCCCAGTGTCGTATGTCAGTGCGACCGGAGTTTCATAGGGAAAATCTTCCGGCTGGATAAAGTTAAGCCGCCGGATATCCGCAGGATCTTTTCCGAGTTCGCGAGCCGCCGTTTCGACCAAGCGTTCAACAACGTAGGTCGCCTCGGGTCTGCCTGCCCCTCGATACGCGTCGACGGGCGCGGTGTTGGTAAATACTGACTGCACTTCGACATAAATTGCCGGCGTTCGATACTGCCCTGCTAGAAGCGTGCCGTAGAGGTAGGTGGGAACACTCGAGGCAAAGAGCGACAGATAAGCGCCCATATTGGCAACCGTCTTGACACGCAACCCCACAAACGTTCCGTCCGCGTTCAATGCGAGTTCAGCCCTCGTACGATGGTCTCTGCCGTGCGCATCCGCGAGGAAAGACTCGGATCGATCGGCTCGCCACTTGATCGCACGAGCCAATTTTCCAGCTGCCCATATCACCGCTGTCTCTTCCGCGTATACAAAGATCTTGGAACCGAAACCACCGCCGACATCAGGAGCGATGACACGTAATTTCGACTCAGCCGCAACGTTAACGAACGCGGCGAGAACTAGACGCGCCAGATGGGGGTTTTGCGACGTTGTGTATAACGTGTAATTCCCCGTAGCAGCCTCATACATGCCCACCGCTGCACGAGGTTCCATGGCATTCGGAATTAGGCGATTGTTGACAATGTCGAGTGACGTCACATGGTCGGCAGAAGCAAAGGCAGCGTCGGTGGCCTCGCGATCGCCGAGTTCCCAGTCATAGCATTGATTGCCGGGCACGGCCTCGTGAATCTGGTCCGCGCCATGTGCGGACGCAAGATCAACCACGGCCGGGATTTCATTGAAATCGGCGGTAACGGCTTCGGCTCCGTCTCGCGCCGCTTGCAGCGTCTCTGCAACAACCATCGCGTAGGGCTCTCCAACGTAGTTAACGACGGAAACCGCAACCGGCGGATGCGGTGGTTGGATCATGTCGGAACCGTCCTTGGACTTGACCATCCATCCACAGGGCAAATCCCCGATCCCATCAGCGGCCAGATCGGCGCCCGTATACGCTGCCATGACACCCTCCATCGCTAACGCAGAACTCACATCGATCGAACGGATTTCGGCGCGTGGATACATCGACCGGACAAATACTGCGTAAAGCTGTCCCGGCTGGTTGATATCGTCGGTGTAATGCCCTGCCCCCGTGATGAATCGCGCATCTTCTTTGCGCTTTACCGACGCACCAATACCTGTTTCGCTGGTCATCTGTTGTGCTCCTTACATCTTGTCTTGAGCGTCAAGTACGGCTTTGACGATGTTGTGGTATCCCGTGCATCGACACAGATTACCTTCGAGGCCTTCGCGCACGGACCGTTCATCCAACGGTTTACCTTTTTCTACGAGGTCGATCGCACTCATGATCATGCCCGGCGTACAAAATCCGCATTGCAACGCATGGTTTTCGCGGAATGCTTCTTGCATTGGATGCAGCGCATCGACGGTCCCGATACCTTCGATGGTCGTAATATCCGCACCGTCTGCCTGGCCTGCCAGCACCGTGCACGATTTCACGGAACGTCCGTTCATGTGAATGGTACAGGCACCGCATTGACTGGTATCACAACCGACATGCGTTCCCGTAAGGTTCAAACGCTCGCGTATTATTTCAACCAGCAAGCTATTGTCTGGCACATCGGTCGTGTGCTCTGTGCCGTTGACTGTTAAAGAAATTTCCACATAGTTCTCCTACCTAAATCGTGTCCGCCCAGCGTTCGCTGAACCTCGAAAAAAAACCGTCCGCCATCTTGCGACCGGCGGCGGTGATAAGCCGAGACCCCATTTGCGCGAGTTTCCCGCCCACATTGCCTTCAACTCGATACGATAAGAGGGTCGCATTTTGGTCTTCTGCTAGCTCGACTTCCGCACGCCCTTTACCGAAACCCTGCATACCCCCCTTCACACTGACTTCGAGGGAGTAGCTTTCTGGTGGATTTCGATCCGACACTTCAATGGTGGCCTTGAACTTTGTTTTTACCGGTCCGAGTTTTGCAGTGATGTTCGCGTCAAATCGATGATCCGATAATTTGGTTACGGACTCACAACCTTCAATACATGCCGCCAAGACGTCGGCATCATTGAGCGCATCCCACACGACGGCTCTTGCAGCCAGAATCCGGTATTGGCCGGATTGTTCCAAGGTTCTTCCCCCGAAGCCTACGAAACGATCAACTACTCTCGCATAATCTTCCACAGGGGGAAACGGGTATGACACTTCCATTAGCACATATAAAGGTCTTGGATTTAACCAGGGTACGGGCCGGGCCAACCGCAGTCAGACAGTTGGCTGACTGGGGCGCTGACGTAATCAAAATCGAACAGCCCGGTGATGGTGGCGGAACATTAGGAGGCGCTCGTCATGGCCCCGATTTCCAAAACCTTCACCGAAACAAACGCAGTCTCTCCCTGAACCTCAAATCCGATCAAGGTCGGGAAATTTTCTTCAAATTGGTCAACGACGCCGACGTGGTCGTCGAAAATTATCGACCGGACGTCAAATTCCGTTTGGGTATCGATTACGAGAAAGTGAAGGCCGTCAATCCTCGCGTCGTTTACGCAAGCATCTCGGGTTTCGGTCAAGACGGTCCCTACGGACATCTGCCCGGATTCGATCAAGTCGCGCAAGGCATGGGCGGTCTGATGTCGATTACAGGTTTGCCGGGGCAAGGCCCGGTCCGCGCTGGCATTCCCGTCGCAGACCTGTCCGCCGGGCTATATACAGCTCTCGGAATTCTTACCGCGCTCATTGGTCGGCAACATACCGGTACCGGGCAATGGGTGCAGGCTTCGCTGCTTGAGGCGCAGATCGCGATGCTCGATTTTCAAGCTGAGCGCTGGCTGTTGGACGGTGAAGTCGCTCCGCAGGCAGGTAACAATCACCCCACAGGAATCCCAACGGGGGTTTTCGCGACCGCTGATGGGCACATCAACATCGCGGCGACGGGGGCCGCCATTTACGAGCGGTTCTGTGAGGTCATGCAGCGCCCCGACTGGTTGACCGACGAACGTTTTCGTTCCCCAGGGGCCCGATCGAAAAACCGCGACGCAATGAACGCAGAAATCGAGGCAATTACCGTTGGCCGATCCTGCGAAACGTGGGTCAAGGCCTTTAATGCTACAGGCGTACCGGCGGGGTATATTTACTCGATCGACGAGGTCTTCAACGATCCTCAGGTGAAACACTTGCAGATGGCCTCCCCCGTTCACCATCCTGAGCTCGGCGATATAAGCCTCGTCGCCCAGCCGGTGACACTCTCTGACGCACCATTTCGTATCCGGTCAGCAACGCCGGAGCTTGGGGAGCACACCGACGAGGTGCTCGGCGCAATCGGTTACACCGATGGTGAAATTGAGCAGTTCCGTCTTAACGAAGTCGTGTAGCGTGAAGCGAATCTGCGTCAATTGCGGTTCCAGCGAAGGCAAAAACCCCGCCTACCGGCAAGCCGCACATACCCTTGGCAATGAACTCGCAAAGAGAGACATCGGACTTGTCTACGGGGGTGCCCGAGTCGGGCTCATGGGTGCAGTCGCCGACGCAGTTCTTGCAGCGGGCGGAGAAGTCATTGGCATCATCACTCGCGATCTGGACGATATTGTCGGGCATGAGAATCTAACGAGCCTCGAAATCGTCGATACGATGCATGATCGTAAACGCCGATTCGCCGATTTGAGTGACGGCTACATTGCCATGCCCGGGGGCTTTGGAACCCTCGAGGAAATATTCGAGGCAATTACATGGAATCAACTGCACATTCAGGAACGACCAACAGGTCTGCTCAACACCGCCGGTTACTTCGACGCGCTGTTCGTATTCTTAGATCACGCCGCACAAGAAGGGATGATTCGTGATGAACACCGACAGAGTGTCCTCGTCGCTTCCCAACCCGACCAATTAATCAATCAAATGGCGACTTACCGGTACCCAAGCGTCGGGAAATGGGTCAAACAATAAGCGGGGAGTGGACTTCATCGCATGTAAGGGAGCTGGTCCATCGGATTTGTCTCAGAAAAAATTACGTCGAGACGACCGAATAAAATATCCTTCCAATCGAGTCCCAGATCGGTGATTTCCAATTTGAGGCGATCAATTTCTGTCGCGCAAGCGATGGTATGAGTGGCAAGCGAGATCAGGTGGCCCGTTAACGCGTCTTGCCTTAACTCATGGATTCCATACTCGCCGACGCCTCCTTCACGTAAATCCTCGAGGTAGTTCTCCATAAGCCGCTCCTCGTTCTCCTGACGTGTGTCGGTTGAAAGCCCAGCCAACATAATCCGAGCGACATCCCATGCGCCAGGTGCCACCATAGGAAATTGCCAGTCAATCACCGCGAAGCGTCCGCCACCCAGCTCGTTTGGGAAAAACATTTGTTTGGGATGAAAATCGCCATGCACCAACGCGTACGGCCGGGAATCGACCCACTCCAAGAATTGAGGTACGCGATCGCGATCGAGCCAGTGCCGCAGTACGTCTTCACAGAGAGGCGTCATGGCGTTGTCCAACGCGAGTGGCAAAGACGCTTTCGCGTTACTTGCGACGGCGTTGAAAAAAACGGGATCGCTTCGTCCCACAAGAAACGATTTATTCAGAAGCTCGGGGTTATTCCACCATCGCGCGTGAAATGGTCCGGCTGCACAAAGCGCCGTTTCAACTTGGTCAAGCGTCGACGCCCAACTCGGCGATACGCCAGCTGAGAGGTCCTCTAACAACAACACGACTTCCTGCCCATCGGCGCTAGCCGAACTGTGGTAACACGCGGGTACCGGCATACCGCCATCCCCAAATTCCGCATAAAACTTCGCTTCACGGCGATACAGGTCAAATGCGACAGCAACACCTCGCGTGGCTTCGGCCTTTGCCGTGAACTTCGCGATCATCCGGTTGGGTAAATCCGTATCACCTCGGTACGTTAGATCGACACTCGCGACATCGGCCGTCTGGCCGGGGGTCGTCAAGTACTCGACGTGGGCACCAATCACTTCGGCACCTCCGAGCTCCAGCACGTCATTAAACCAAGCAATATCGAAATCTTCAGGGCCTTTGGGGATCACAGTGAACTCATTCCACGTACACCCCCGAACATATCGCGTTTATCCGTTAAATCGAAGCGGCGCCATCATTCGATGGCAGCTGTCGCATCGACCGAAACTTCATCCGGGAACAACTGATCAAGGGCAATCGAGCCACCATCTTCTTGCACCACTCGGCAATGCGCGCGTTGCAGTTCGCGGGGCTCCGTCACGCCACACGAATGCGCGATGACGCCAACTTCCTTCCGAATGCCTTGGGCGTATTCGTATACTCGACTGGCTTTATCCGTCGGATCAAGTCCCCGCTGTAATGACAGGTTGTGTGTGGTTACCCCGGTGGGGCAGGTGTTTTTGTGACACTGAAGCGCCTGGATGCAACCAAGCGCAAACATAAATCCGCGAGCACAAACCACGAAATCCGCTCCAACGCAGATGGCCCACGCGACTTCTGCTGGGGTAATTAATTTGCCACTGGCGATAACTTTGATCCGGTCTTTCAAGCCGTGCCGATCGAGTAGGTCAACGACGCCCGGAAGACTTTCCTTGATCGGCAAACCCATGTAATCGATCAAGCTCATGGGTGCGGCGCCCGTGCCACCGTCTGCGCTGTCGACGGTAATGAAATCGGGCGCACTTTCGGCGCCTCGGATTTTGATTTCGTTACACAACGTCTCCAGCCAGTCGTAATTACCTACCACAGCCTTAAAACCAGTGGGCTTACCTGTGACCCGTCGAACGCGATCTATAAAGTCCAGGAGATCTGATACTGAATTGACCTCTCGATGCCGGTTCGGGCTAACGGAATCTTTCCCGGGAGTAATGAGCCGGATATTGGCGATTTCTTCGGTTACCTTTATAGCCGGCAAGATTCCGCCCTTTCCCGGTTTTGCGCCCTGCGACAACTTGATTTCGAACATTCGTACCTGTTCGTGTGCAGCTACCCCCGCAAGTCGCTCTTCCGACAAATTTCCCGAGGCATCTCTGACGCCATAATTGGCGGTACCAATCTGAAACACCAAGTCCGCGCCACCTTCCAAGTGTTGGGGCGCAAGCCCGCCTTCTCCCGTATTCATCCAAATGCCAGCCCGGCGAGCCCCATTCGAGAGCGCCAGAACGGCCGGTTTGGAGATCGCGCCGTAACTCATCCCGGAAATATGGAAGACCGACTGCGTCGTGTAGGGAGAATCTGCGAACGGCCCGAGGGTTATCTCGGTGGTATCGACCGCGTCTTCCTTTAGGGTTGGAAAAGCACAATTGACGAAAATAACCGTGCCCACCGGGCGTAAATCGCGCGTCGAGCCAAAGGCAACAATGTTATTCTCGCCTTTCGCGGCCCGATACACCCAGGAGCGTTCAGCCCGATTGAACGGCATCTCCTCGCGGTCGAGCGCAAAAAAATACTGTCGAAAAAACTCCCCAAGGTGTTCAAACCAATACCTGAAACGCCCGATCACTGGAAAATTGCGCCGAATCGCATGCTTCTTTTGTACGCGGTCCAAAACATAGACGACGGCGATGACCAGGATCCCCACACCAACGAGGAAAACGAATGACTGCGCCAAGACGTTAATCAGGGTGAGCACATACCCTCCGAAAAGTCCGCCCCGCGATTACACCTATTCCAACCATGACCCACGCGCATCAAACCGTCCTAGTCCATGCTAGAGACCCGATCCACGCCGGTGGCAAGATCCACGCCATGGCGCTTAGCCAGTTTATCGAGGTTATCGCCATGGTCGTCCCGATCAATTCGATATTGTGATACGAAGTAAAGAGCGCCAACGTTTAATATGCAATAAAGCGGTAAGAACAAGATGGCAATGTTGACTCGTATGTCGTACGTGACTTGTTCAACACTCGTAATCGCATCGAGGCCCACCAACGAGACGATGATTCCGGCTCCAACGATACCGCCTGCAGAAATAGCCTTGCCAGCAAATCCCCTGGCTGCGAAAAACAGACCTTCCGATCGGCGTTCGGTGACCACTTCGCTATCTTCAACCACGTCCGCCATCATCGAATCGAGTAACACGCCCCCGATGATTCCACAAAAGACCTCGACGACAACGAAGATTGAATAGACGTAGAGGCTTAACCAGCTTCCAAGTTCCGGCCACGCGCCCGCAAGCACCAGGATGTATGGAATGGGATACAGCGCGATGTTCAGCAAAATCGCGTAGATTGCGGCCCTTTTCTTGCCAAAGCGGGCGCCAAAAAACGGAGCTGCAAAGATGGCACACACCGGCGCGACGAGCACCCACAATCCCGTAACAGCAATTTGCGCCCCGCTGAAACCAAAGAAATACGTGGTGTTATACAAATACAAAGCCATGCCCAAGCCAGCGGCAATGCCCACCGTCAGGCCATACAAGAACAACGCTTTGAAGTTTGGGTTCTTGAGCGATTCAAACATTTGCCCAACTTCGGAAGCGATATCGCCAAGCTTGAACGTGTCCGCCGGCCGTGGCAGTGCAGATGCTTCTCGCTGGGTTCCAAAGCTTGAGACAACGATTGAGAGGAAGATCAATAACGCGCCAGCGGTAGCATAAATCGTGTATCCACGTTGTACTGCAAAACCATACGCGCCGGCCCAGAACATCATATTAACAATATGGATGCCGTTGCCCCCATACCAACCAAAAAAGTAACGGAGAGACAGCCACAGATTGCGTCGGTCATAGTCTTTCTCCAAATCGGGCAGCAATGCCGTCGACGGCATTTCAAACAACGTGGTTCCGGTACGGATAAGCAGTGACATCACCAACACGTAGGTGAATGCGTTGCCTTCATGGAGCTCGATGGCCGGATCGAAGAGGAGATAAAAACTGACCGGCAGCACCAACAGCGCGGCATACATGAACGGATGGCGGCGACCCAATCGGGAACTGGTCTTGTCGGACCAATGGCCCAACAACAAGTCGGACACAGCGTCCCAGATCATTGCGACCGCTAAAGCAATGGACGCTTTATATCCCGGGATACCTAGGACTTCGGTACAGTACAAGAGTAGGAGATAACTAAACGCATTGTTCTTGATGCCAAACGCGGTCGCGGCGGATCCGTAACACCAAAACACGGGTTTTTTCCAGAGTTTCTCGGTCGTCATTGCTTTACTCCACTACAGACCAAACCTGCTATCCACCACCTGACTTCAGCGGAAAATGGGCCGAACGATGGGTTGATAACCCGAATCATTCCCGTCGTCAAAGATAACTTGACCGAAACAATGACAAATCAAGTCCAAGTTTAGACAATCGGCCTCTTTGCACTTGGAGGGCGTGATGTGAGCAACCGTGCTGCATCCATCGCGGTAGTGATTGCACTCGTTGTCGGCATGCTCGCGACACTCGCGATCCGGCCTCCGGGGAACCAACCCAGTATCAAGCAAAACGGCTCCGGTCAAGGCGTGCCCCCACTTCGGTGGCGGGTTCCGGTGGCGTTTAGTACCAATTTAAAAGCGCTTGGTGACAACGTCGTGTTTGTTGCTGAAACGTTGTCGATCGAGACCAACGGTGCAATCGAACTGGCTATTTATGAGCCGGGTGAACTAGTGCCCGCGTTCAATATCGTCGATGCAGTACGCGAAGGTAAGGTACAAGCAGGTTATACCTGGGTTGGTTACGATCAAGGAAAAATTCCAGCGTCTGCCCTCATTGGCGCCGTACCGTTCGGTATGGAGCCTTGGGAATATTCTGCGTGGTGGTACGAAGCCGACGGCCGTGAGCTCACCGAAGCTTTGTACGCGCGCTATGGGGTTCATCCTATTTTGTGCGGACTCATTGGACCCGAAACTGCCGGCTGGTTCCGTGAGCCGATCGAGTCACTCAGCGACCTTCAGGGCCTTAAAATTCGGTTTGCCGGACTTGGTGGTAAGGTCATCCAACGTCTTGGCGCCTCGGTAACGATGTTGCCGGGTGGCGAAATTTTTCAAGCGCTTGAAAAGGGCGCGATCGACGCAACCGAATTTTCGTTACCAAACGTTGATGAATCGTTGGGGTTTGATCGAATTGCCAAACTAAACTATTACCCCGGATGGCATCAGACCTATACCTCCGCCCATTTGGTTATCAATGCAGAACAATGGTCCTCGCTCAATTCGGCCCAGCAGAGTTTATTCGATACGGCGTGTACCGCTGGGGTAACCCGCAATTTGGCTCGGTCGGAGGCTCTCCAGGGACCAGTGCTAGCCGGATTTCCCGCCAAGGGCGTGCAAGCGATACGACTACCGATTCCGATATTACGCGAGCTAAATCGAGTGACGGACGAAGTGATGGCAGAGGAAGCTAGCAATGACGAGGATTTCCGAATAATTCGAGCGTCGCAACAAAATTTTCGTGAAGTCTACGCCCGGTGGAAACAACTCGCGTATCTACCACGAGATTTTTAGTTGACTCCGGAGACCCAACTTCCGACGACCACTTTCTCGCGCTGGATCGACCCCTTCCTGCAGCGCCTAGGCAACGGGCTGTCGTGGATCTGGGTCGCGTTGATTTTCGTCATCGTCCTCAACGTCATACTTCGTTACGTCTTTAGCGAAGGCAGGATCGAACTTGAGGAAATTCAGTGGCATTTGTACTCGACCGGATTCATGTTCGGACTGAGCTACGCGTTTCAAGCCGATGCACATATTCGGGTCGACGTGCTCCACGAACGTTTCTCGCCCGAACTCAAAGCTTGGATTGACCTCTACGGCATCGTGCTTTTCGTCCTACCTTTCACGGCGCTCATGCTGATCTACGGGTTCCCGTTCGTCATGGACAGTTATCAAACCAACGAAGTCTCGCAATCACCGGGCGGACTCGAACTCCGATGGCTGATTAAGTTAGTACTGGTCCTCGGTTTTTCGTTCCTTGCGCTGGCAGCCTTCGCACGACTGACCCGCCTTTGGTCATTTCTCTTCTTCCATGCCCGCTAACGAAATACTGGCATTGGCGATGTTTTTCGCCTTCATCATATTGGTATTCACTGGATTTCCGGTCGCCTGGGTACTTGCCGGGCTGGCCATACTCTTTACCGCGATCTCGATCGTCGCCTCCGTCGACTTTGGCATGACGATCGGCATCGATTGGGCGTACACGTCCATTACCGTCGAACGCGTATGGAACGTCATGGAAAACTGGGTCATGGTGGCCCTGCCCATGTTCATCTTCATGGGCTTAATGCTGGACCGTTCAGGCATCGCCACTCGGCTCATGAGCGGTTTTGCCACGCTCTTTCGAGGCATAAATGGCGGTCTTGCCGTTAGCGTGGTTCTGATCGGCGTACTTCTCGCCGCGACCACGGGAATCATTGGCGCGTCCGTCGTCCTATTGGCCTTGCTCGGTCTACCGGTGATGCTCGAACAGAACTACAACAAAAGCGTTGCTGCCGGTACGGTTTGTGCCGTCGGCACCCTCGGCATTCTCATTCCCCCGAGCATCATGCTGGTCCTGATGGCAGATCGGATGGCGATGTCAGTAGGCGATCTTTTCTTAGGTGCCGTATTCCCAGGGTTGCTGCTAAGTGGGCTTTACGTGTTCTATCTCTTGGGCCACGGCCTGCTGAAACCAGCCGATTTACCCTCGAGCGAAATCGGGGGTAGTTTCGATACCGCTGCATTAGTGACGCTAACGAAGGCGGTCATTCCTCCAGCGTTTCTGATCTTCGCTGTCCTTGGCAGTATCTTTCTTGGTTTCGCAACACCGACAGAAGCCGCTGGAGTCGGTGCCGCAGGCGCACTCGTCCTCGCTCTGGTCAATGGGTCACTCTCCAAATCGATCCTTACGGACGTCGTGAGAGAGACCACGCGGACCACGGCCTTCATATTTGCCATCCTTATTGGAGCAACAGCTTTTTCGTTGGTACTGCGTGGTCTGGGGGGCGACGAACTCATCGAAAGAACATTGCTAGGGCTTCCCTTTGGCCCGACTGGGGTCATCATCACGATCCTACTATTTACGTTCCTACTCGGCTTCTTTCTCGACTGGATCGAATTAACGTTGATCATTCTGCCGCTCGTTGCTCCCGTCGTGACTTCGCTTGGCTTCGACCCGGTCTGGTTTACCGTGCTATTCGCGGTGTGTCTCCAAACAAGCTTCCTAACACCCCCAGTCGGTTTCGCGATTTTCTACCTCAAAGGCGTCGCACCTCCAGACATCGACGCAATCACCATCTATCGAGGAGTTATTCCGTTCATCGCTCTACAACTACTCGGACTTGCGGCTATCTTCCAGTGGGAATCGTTGGTTACCTGGTTACCCTCACAAGCGTACGGTCCCTGAGCGTAAATGCGCACACGGCTTTCAAGCTGTGACGAAAGCGATTGCATCCCGTCTTGTTTAGCTCGTATAGACAACCCATAGTTGACGTCGAAATCGTCGCCACCCGGTATCGCCAAACGTCATTCCCAACGTAACCATTCTTGGATACCGCGACCCATAATCCACTCGAGATCGTCGGAGTTTAAGAAGTTGCACTCTTGGGTAAATAGCGTGCGACATTCGTACCAGCTACACCGCAACCTGGATACGTCAGAACCCCAAAATGTCCGCCGCGGACCATAAACGTCCACAATCCGACGAATAGCCGAGATCAAGGTCGGGAACGGGTATTCCTCAGTAACTAGGTTCGGCATGCAACTTGCTTTGACGGCGATGTTGGGGAAACGCGCCAGCGCTAACGTGGGTCCCAACTGCCGAATCAGGTCGTCATCGTAGCTTCCGTATATGGCCAAGTGATCCAGAATCAGTTTAAGTTCAGGGAATCGTTCCGCGATGCGCCCTATTTCGACTAAGCAATCGGGAACGAATAGCATTAGCGGTATCTGCAAACGCTCGGCGGCATTCCAAAACCAATCCGCAGTGCCGTCATGAAGCCACGCTTTCTGGAACGGGTTGTGGAACGTCAAACGAACACCCACCATGCCCATTTGCTCACGCCAGGTTTCAAGCTGGTCCCTCGCGGAAACGACTTCGATGGGGAATCGACCCATCACCGCAAACCGTTGTGGATGCCGTATCGCAGCATCGAGACAGACGTCGTTACGATCCCCCTCCCAAGACGGGGGCACCAAAATAGCAGCATCCACACCTGCATCGTCCATCCGAGAAATAGCCTCATCGGCCAGCAGTTCTTTCCCGTGGGCGTACGATCGGCCATATTCTGGCCATGGGCGGTCCGACGTTTCTCGAGCCCAAAGATGGATCTGGGAGTCGATCACACGCACCCGGAACCTCCGTACCAATAAATCACACCAATTCCCTGCAGTTCAGAATGAAAGAAATGATTAGGGCGAATACCCGGCGTCACCGACCACGAACCGCGGCGGCGATTTCCCCCCACTTTGGCAGGTTCGATGGTTCACTCCGAATGGATTCCCCCGCCAGATAGGTGACCAGCCTCGACGCGTGGCCGCGATAACGAGTGCTCAGCAAATCAGCAATGTCGTCCCATCGGCCGCTTACGGTGAAGTGATCTAACATCTCATCAGAGATGATCCCGGCCATCCCAGCAACATCGCCCGAGCGCAAAAGATCAGAAAGTTTACCGGTGGTGCCCTCGAAGCCGAGGTCATCAAACTGGAACGCGTAATTTGGGGTCGAACCGTAGAACGCAATTTGCGAACGCGCTCGTGCAAGCAGCTTGGCACGTTCTTCTGGCGAATCCCCTGGGACCACGAACACCGGGACAATGAGCTCGATATCGGATACTGCCCGCCCACTCTGCTCTGCGCCAGTTGCTAGCTCCGGCAATAACCTTTCTTTTATATAGTTAGTCGAGTGCATGGGATGCACGTGAATGCCGTTAGCAACTTCTCCGGCGACGCGGCACATGTATGGACCCACCGCGGCGATATCGACCTTAACGTCGGAGTACTCATGCGCGGGTGGCGACCACGCTCCTGGCAAGTAATTCAGGGAGTAGTACTCACCATCGTGTTGAAGCCGCTCGTCACCTCGAAACGCACGGATACACGCCTTGAACGCTTCAACATAATCTTTCATCCGTCGTGCCGGTTTATCGAAGGGCACGCCGTAACGACGCACGATGTGCCCCCTCACTTGGCTGCCGAGACCAAGGCGAAAACGCCCTTGCGTATTCCGCGCAAGTTCCCAGGCGATCTGAGCCGAGACCATTGGGCTTCTTGGAAACGCCACCGCGATACCAGTCGAAAACTGAAGTTCAGTAGTCGCCATGGCGGCAGCCGAGATCATCATCCACGGCACTTGGCTTGTCTCGGTAAAGAGCATCCCGGAAAAACCGTTCTCCTGCAGCCGTTGTGCCAGCTCTGCACTTTCGGACCAAGATAAATTCCCGGTCATGAAATCAAAATCCATCCAAGAGTCCTCCGGCCCTTGCGAGCTTTGCAAACTGCCATCCTCAATCACAAAATGCCACCAGCGAATGCGGTGGTTAAGGCGAATAAATCAGTTTCGCAGGCTAATCAACCAGGAAACTAACCAATTCTTCTTTTTCAGTCATTCCAATTGCAAAAACTAACCACGATGGAGTCGGACCAGAGATGATCTATAACAACGTGATACTAGAAGTGATCAAGGAGGCGGACATCGATACAGTTCGTGCACTACTACGCCGTCAAGGGGAATTATCTCGACAAGAACCCGGTTGCAGTCGATTCGAGGTGTATCAGTCGCAGACCGAGCAATCCTTGTTTATGCTGATCGAACAGTGGGAGACCCCGGCACATCTCGAGATGCATCGGGAAGCGACAGCTTTCAAAGAAATTTACGAACCTCGGATTTTACCGAGGGTAGCACGCGTACCGCATCCCTCGGACTTGGTCTTCCCATAAAGATACGAAGTTCGCAAACGCTCGAGGGAATCGCATTGGCGACGCTTTAACGTAACGTGGGAGGAGACATGGCGGGAGCATTACAAGGCATTAAGGTCATCGAAGTCGGCTTACTGATACAGGGGCCGCAAGCGGCTGCGCTGTTGGCCGATATGGGTGCTGACGTAATCAAGGTTGAATTACCAGGGATCGGTGATCAGGGCCGATATATCTTTCTTGGTGACGGCGATCTACGTAGCGCAGTTTTCATCGGCTGCAACCGCGGCAAGAGAGGGCTGACCCTTGATCTGAGACATGAGCAGGGCGCGAACATTTTCAAGAAACTCACGGAAACGGCCGATATCGTGATAAGTAATTTCAAGCCCGGCACACTCGACGAATGGGGTTTAGGTTACGAAGATCTTGCAGCAATCAACCCCCGCATCATCTGGGCAGCTGGGAGTACGTTTGGGCCAGTTGGTCCGGACGCAGCACGGGAAGGTGCCGATCTTGCCGGACAGTCGGCGGGCGGTTTGATCAGTACTACGGGGAGCGATGGCGACCCGCCCACTCCGGTCGGCGCATTCATCGCCGACCATATCGGTTCGTTGAACATGGTGTCGGGTATCCTCGCTGCCTTACACTCGAGGCACGAGTCCGGGCATGGTCAACGAATAGAGGTATCGCTCGTGGGCGGCCAGATTTGGGCGCAGGCAACCGAATATACACACTATCTCCTAACGGGAAACATCCCGGGCCGATCGAATTTTGGTCATCCGCTGATCCCGGCGGCTTATCGAATTTTTCAGACCGCAGACGGGTGGATAGGCCTTATTGGTCTATCCGCCGAAGCGAAGGACGTTTTCTTTGCGCTCGTTGGCCGTCCCGAAATGGCGATGGATCCACGCTTCGACGCGCTGTTACTTTCCCCAGAAGAACTGAAGTCCTTGGTCGGTGAACTCGAACCGATTTTCCTGGAAAGAACGACCGATGAATGGTGCGAGCTATTACAGGAAGCCGGTGCGCGGTTTGCGCCCGTGCGTAATTACGCGGAGGTGGTCGCCGACGAGGGTGTCTGGGAAAACGACTACTTTGTCGAAGTCAAAGACGATGCCGGACAAAGCCAGCGAGTCGTGGGTACACCCATACGCATGAGTGAGACACCGCTGCAGCCTTCCGCGATCGCACCGGACCTGGGCCAACACAGCGAAGAGATCCTCAAGGAAGCCGGCTACAGCGCTGCCGACATCGAGGAATTCCGTACAGCGGGGACGGTGTAGCTGTGAAATCCGTGGTGTGTACTGCCATTGGCAAACCCGTAGAAATCCAGATCAGCACCGATCCGACGCCGAGACCGGCCGACGTGCTGGTGCAGGTGACCGCCTGCGGTCTCAACTACGTCGACGCATTGATGTGTGCCGGTGGATATCAGATTAAACCCGAGCTCCCGTTCACACCCGGATCGGAGCTCGCCGGAACCGTCGCTGCGATTGGAGAAGACGTTGACGATTTAAAATTAGGCGATCGAGTCCTCACACGAGGAGGGTTTGTATCCGTCGTCGCTCGCCCGCGATCTTCCATTTACCCGATTCCGAATACGTTGACCGAGGGCCAAGCAGCAACGCTGTGGCAGAGTTACTCGACCATGTTGTACGCGTATACCCGGGCCGATCTTTCAGACGGCGAAACCGTCCTGGTTCTTGGCGCATCGGGAGGCATCGGCAAAGCGGCGATCGATCTTGCACATTCCCGCGGTGCAAGGGTCATTGCCGCAGCATCTAGTGACGATCGACTTCAAACCTGTGGCGAAGTCTTTGGCCGAATTAACTACGACGTCGAGGACGTGAAAGTCCGCGCTCGCGAACTGACGGAAGGGAAAGGTGTCAACGTCGTGGTGGACCCAGTCGGCGGGGATCGAGCTGACGCCGCCCTACGTTCCCTCGATTATTTGGGACGGTACCTTGTCATCGGTTTTGCCGCAGGTTCGATCCCACGACTTCCCATCAACCAGATTCTGCTTCGAAACCGAAATGTGCTTGGAATCGATTGGGGTGCCTGGAGTGGATCGCACAGCGATGAACAAGAAGCCAATCTTCGTACCTTGCTAAACATGGCTGAGCGCGGGTCGATTGCCCCGCCAGAGCCTCGTACTTACTCCTTTGAAGAAGCCCAGACTGCACTCGACGATCTTATGAATCGACGAGTGATCGGCAAAGCAGTTCTAAAGCCCTAAGCTCACGAAAAGTCTTCCCACCCGATTCCATTTCCGTCCATTGCGAATTGATTCGCGCTCGGCCTATGCTGGTAGACCGCGCCACGAACCGGACACATGAGCACTTATACGTCGATCGCACGAAATTTTTCGGAAGAAAGCGAAAACCGAATGCACAGCAACGTCGAAGCGCAGCACTACGGTTTCGACGGCGCTTTGGTTCCGGGCGTCGCGGTATTTGGCCACATGAGCTACCCGCTCGTGAAACAACTCGGTGAATCCTGGCTAAACGATTACTGGACCTCAATCCGGCTGGCGAAACCCGCCTACCACGATGATCGCCTCATCATGGAACACGAGCAGGACGGGGACGATCACAGGGTACGCTGTATTGCTCGCGACGATGTTCTTATCGCCGAGATGGTTTCATCGCCAAGCGACGATGCCATCGATCCAATTGCGACCGCAACACCGGGCCAGGAATCCGGTAGTCGTAACGAAATAAAATGGGACGACATTCACATCGGCGAAGCTTTCCCAGCGTGGACCTGGACACCGGACGAGGCGGAGAACGACGCGTACGCGATGCAGGTCGACGATACATTGCCCCTTTATGCCGACGGTATTTTGCACCCCCACGCGCTACTCAGCATGGCCAACCGATCATTCAGCCGTCGCTACATACTTCCCGCGTGGCTGCATGTGGGATCGGAGGTATCGTTTCGGAGGACTCTGCACGTCGGGGACACGGTAGAAATTCGAACGGTACCTGTCGAAAAGTGGAAAAAGAAGGGCCACGAGTTCGTGGATCTTTATTTGTCCTATCTTGTCGACGGCGAGGTAGCAGTTGAAATCAAGCATACGTCCATCTACAAGATTGCGGTTAGGTAAACAAACGGGTCGGTCGTGAGCACTGGCCATCCCCTCCAAGGAAGTCGACCACTAAGCAACCGATAATCTATCCAATGTGCTGCAGCGCGCCCGGGAGCTTTTCTGACACCTCAGTCATTTGGAACCGATTCCGCATCACGCGTATTTTCGCGATATTCACACCAGCGCCGCCTGCAGCAGCTTCATCGCCTCGGCGTGGATGGCTGGATCCCCGGCTGCAATAACGCGGCCTCCCTGATTAGCATCGCCTCCCTCCCAAGTTGTAACGACGCCACCAGCGCCTTCGATAATTGGGATCATTGGCTGAATGTCGTACGGTTTGAGCGATGCTTCGATACCGATATCCAGTTGCCCCATGGCAACCATCGCAAACACATAGCAATCACCTCCAAACCGGGTAAAGAGCACTTCGTTTCTTAATCGCGTGAGGCCCTCCAGTTCTTCTGCTCGGCGATAGAATTCGGGCCCCGTCGTCCCCATGACAGCGTCGGCCAAGGTCTTACATCGGCGTGTTCGGATAGTCGTTTGGTTTTTTCCATGACGATATCCCGCTTCTGTTGAAATACCCCAGAACAATTCGTCTGCGAACGGCTGATACATCGTGCCGATAATCGGCCTCATCCCGTCAGACAACCCAAGCAGCGTGCCCCAATGCAACATCCCGGTCATAAACGCGCGCGTACCATCAATAGGGTCAATGACCCAAGTCAAACCGTTACCCGGTTGATCGCCGTACTCTTCCCCGACAATACCGTGCGCTGGATATTGTCTAGTAATTGCATCGCGCATCACACGCTCGACTTTTTTATCAACATCTGTCACGGGATCAAACCCATGACCCGTGGATTTATCGTCAACCGAAAGATCGGTTCGGAATCGCGAAAGTAATTCCTTACCGACCTGTCGTACGAGGGATTGTGCGAATCGAAGATATTCGGCGATGTCATCTGTGGACACCGCGACCGCATTCGAATTTATGCGCTCCTCTGCCATCACCCGATTATTTCACAGCCACTCCGACATACGCCAAGCATGAAGCTCGTTAGCGGACTGCGATCCTTGATTAAATGTTAACCGCCGGTCACAGTCGCACGTTCCAATAGGGGATCCCAATGTCCGAACTAGCGTTCCTTTCTGCTACTCAGTTGGCGGCTAAGATCAGGTTACGGGAAATTTCCAGTGAAGAGTTACTTCGCCTTTATTTCGAGCGTATCGACCGCTACAACGGCGACTTGAATGCCATCGTGGTCCAACGTCGCGATGAAGCCGTCGCCGCCGCGAAAAAAGCGGACCAAGAGCTTGCTAAAGGCACCGAACAACTAGGTGCCCTTCATGGCGTCCCCATGACGGTCAAAGAATCTTACGGCGTAGCCGGAACTCCGTCGACGTGGGGCATCCCAGAAATGATAGATAATGTCGTCGAATCCGACGCGCTTCCAATACAACGATTGAAGGCCGCGGGTGCCATCATTTTTGGAAAAACAAACGTCCCTATCCGACTCGCCGACTTTCAAAGCTACAACGACATCTATGGCACAACGAACAATCCATGGGACAGAACTCGGGGACCCGGTGGCTCATCGGGTGGATCCGCCGCCGCGTTAGCGGCCGGCCTGACCGGTCTCGAGACTGGTTCGGATATCGGTGGATCGATACGAAACCCGGCCCACTATTGCGGAGTATTTGGCCACAAACCCACCTGGGGCCTGCTACCACCCCGCGGTCATGCCATGCCAGGTGTATTGAGTCCTTCCGATATCTCCGTCATCGGGCCGCTTGCGCGTTCCGCCACCGACCTGAAAACGGCCGTCCTGACGATGGGGGGGCCGGACGAGAT
>DCBA01000014.1 GCA_002313255.1 Gammaproteobacteria bacterium UBA1119
AACGTTTGCAGCCAGCCACGGAGGTCATTCCGTTGCATCAGTTCCGCTAACAGAACAGGGTCGATGGGCGATCGGTACCAAGAGATCTTAAAGTCATCACTGAAACCGGATTCTGATCGTGTCTGCGGCTGAGCCGACACAGGGGCCTTAGGAAGAGCCGATCCGTTCATCGAAGGTCAGTACGGGTTGCCGGTGGCTTTCGATAGGGCGCGTTGAAATTTCCAGAAACACGCCCTATCAAGTCCTTGCATGAACAGGTCAGTTATCCCCGTTGGAACTCGCGAATCACTTGCCCAGGACGATGTCCCGTATATTCACCGCCTTGGATCACGACCTGACCGGCCACCAACGTCGCGTCGTAGCCCCGACCTTTGACGACTAAACGACCGCCGTTGTGAGGAAAGTCATTGACGTATTCCGGGTGGCAGGAGCCCAACGCCTCATAGTCGATGACGTTAACATCAGCATGCCAGCCCTCGCGGATACACCCCCGCTCTTTGAGGCCAAGCACCTCGGCCGACTTACCTGTAATCCGGTGAACCGCCTCGGGAAGACTGAACACTCCACGATCTCGCGTCAGTTCGCTTAACAAGAACGTCGGTGAATCGGCGTCCGTAAACTGGCCCACATGTGCACCCGCGTCACCCAGCATCGGGATCACATAGGGCAGCTGCATATATTTCCACTGATTCTCTAGCGCGCCGCCAAAGGCCCACAAGTTCCAGAGTTCTCGTCCCTCGGATTCAAGCAAGCGTTCGACATAGATATCGACGGGGTCTTTACCACTGGCGTCCGCCAATTGCTGCAAGCTCCCTTTGCGATCGAGATCGTAATCTGGATATTCACCCATGCCCATGGGATGGAGAATTCGCGCCGTGGGGCCAAATCCACCCGCCTCTTTCGCCTCAGAAATCAGGTTTTCTCGGGTGGAAGGATCACGCATCGCATCGACGCGATCCGATATAGTCGGCAGTTTCATCAGTTCGATCCACGCGGGTGTACGGAGAAACGACTGCTGAGCTAACCCGAAAAACGAACCGCTCGGGCGTGTATGGCAGATCCCGGTAATTCGATTTCCGGCCTCATTATTGCGCTGGAAAAATTCTTGCCATCTGGAAACACCGCCATCGCCATCGCCACCAGTACCACCCGAAAACAGTACTTGGCAGCCGATTTCAGCACCACGCTCGAACATCGCCCTTTCGACTTCATAACGTGTCTGCATATCCGGTGCTACCTGGAACAAACCGCCTCGTCCTCCGGCGTCAACAACCGCTCGTTGAATAGCTTCCGTTTCATGGGGGTCCGCCCACGTACCGGGGGTCAAACGTCCGTCAGGAACTCGGTGTCCTAAGAACCGAGACGTCGAAAAACCAACCGCGCCTTCGGCCACCGACGCTTTGACTAGATCTACAATGCGGGCCAGCTCTTGCTCGTCGGCTTGTACGTCCTTATCACACGCCTTATCGCCCATGGCCTCAAACCGTATGGCCGAGTGACCCGCAAGCCCGACGACGTTGAGTGTTGGCTTCAACGACTGAACGGTATCCAAATATTCACCGAAACTCTCCCAGTTCCAGGGCAAGCCATCGATGATTGCGTCGGCCGCGATGTCTTCAACGGCCTCCATCAATTTGGCGAGATACTCGCTTTTACCTGCGCTCACGGGCGCGAAGCTAACGCCACAATTGCCGATCAACGCCGTTGTGACTCCATGGTATGAACTCGGACGCATTTCTGGATCCCAGGCAATCTGAGCATCCAGATGAGTATGTAAGTCGACGAATCCCGGCGTGACAATTTTGTCCGTCGCATCGATCGTCTGTCCCGCTTGTTCGCCTTCGAGGTCTCCTACCCGCGAGATACGACCGTTATCGATGGCAACATCAGCCCGCCTGGCTTCGTCTCCCGTACCATCGACCAGCGTACCTCCGGAAATAATTACTTCGTGCGTCATTGCTCATTCTCTCCCCTGCCCAACGTTCAACGTCCGACAAATTCGTTTAAGTCATGCTCTAGTGCGTTACAAAATCCAGCCTACAACAAACTACGTCGATCGGAGGCTCACACGCCCTTTCGTTGCAATATATCTTACAGAAATCAGAAGTTCCCCGCGTTCCGAATGACAATCCGTCTAAATACCACAAGTTCGCAGCGACATCGGTTTGAATTGGACTCAGGATCAAGAGAACCATAACTCACTGTTTCTGTTCTATTTTTATCCACCCGGTACGACGAAATGAATCTACCGCGCCCGATTCAGTGGTTCCACCAGGGCCGGTCAGAAAACGCCCGCATGTCGATCTCGTGGGTCCAGGCTGACCGATGTTGCTGCGCTAAATGCAAGTAGGTGTCCGCAATCTCGGCAGGAAGAATAAGCCCGTCGTGTTCCATCCCCCGGGTTTCTCGTAACTGTTGGAACCTCTCAGGACCCAACATTTTCCCTAAGGTATCCGGTGCGTCAACAGCTCCATCGATGATGATATGGGCAACATGAATCCCTTTAGACGAGAGCTCTGCGTTTAGCGTCTGGCAGAGCATACGGCGTCCTCCCATCGCGGCCGCGTGGGAGTGCTGACCCGCATTGCCGCGCATCGCTGCGGTCGCGGAGGTCACCAAGAGCGCGCCCTTACCGCGTGCTTCCATGTGCGGACTTACGGCAGACGCGAGCCGGAACAACCCAAATGTCCCCATGCGCCAACCCATTTCAAACGCCTTGTAACTCGTTTCCGACAACGTTCTGTCACCTATTTGTGCTCCGAGGTTGTATACGGCGACTTCGATACCACCAACCTCCGACTCAATCGCAGCGATACGCTCTTCGATAGCGCCCTCGTCAACGGCATTGAGTAGAAATCCCGACGCCGACCCTCCTTCCGCCTCTATCTCAGCCACCATCCCTTCGAGTCCATCTTGATCAGTTCGACGACAAAGACATGCGTGGTAACCCTCTTTGGCAAAGCGTCGAGCCACCGTGCCACCGATACCTGCGCCAGCACCTATCACCAAACAAACGGGTTTCATAATCGATCGACTCCTTCGTACCAAACATCAAGACAAATGGATTGAATTTTTCTCGACGATCGTTAGAAGAACGATACAAGAACATTCGCCTTAATGCAGATGGTATTCCAACACGATAAGAGAAACTCACGTATAGGAGAGTCGGCGACGTTTCGAACAAGCCTCTTTACGAGGGCGTAGTGTTTTTGTTTCAGTGGTGGAGCCAGGCACCACCGTAGTGACGATCTAACCTATTGTTATTAAACGATTATATAGGTTCCATAGCAGCGAGCTACCCCCAGATCTACCCCCTGGTTCATTACGTGGTTGTTCGCTTTAAGCTTCGGAGAGGGCAACCGTTACGGTTCGTGTTGTTCCTTGTTGTACTGGCAGTGAGCAGGGCTCAGTCGGCGCCCCTTCGCCTCTCGGACATCCGGAGAAAATGCTTCTTGGCGTTGGGTTCGAGGGCCGTACCTCTCTTGCCCCACAGGGCGACCGGGGGCGATTCCGCCACGGGCAGTTCGACCTCGAAACGCTGGCCCGCCGGGATATCGCAGACCTCGCTGTCACAGGACTGCCAACGGACCTCGCCGGAGACGGCAATTTCGGTTGTGCCACCCCCACCGACCGCGCCGTTGACGGTGAGCGGCAGACGCAGCTCGAAAACGCCGTGATGCACCCGGAAAGACTCGCCCGTGCCCGCCAGAGTGTGAGGTGCGCTGGTCGGTCGAACCAGAGGGCGCTGAACGAGGCGCTTGTTTTCATCGAGGACCACATCGACGGCCACAGAACCTTGAGGCGCAGGTTCGGCGTAGACGTGTCGGCCTCGCGGAACGCTGAAGCT
>DCBA01000012.1 GCA_002313255.1 Gammaproteobacteria bacterium UBA1119
TTGCATCCGCCGACATCCTCCATAAAACCGACGCCGGAGGGGTAATCACCGACATCGAGGATGTCGACGCCGTGAGAAAAGCGTATGCCGCTATCCTCGATAACGCCAAGGCATACAACTCGGACGCCAAGATCAACGGCGTGCAAGTCCAAGCACAAGTGCAGGACGGGCTCGAGGTGATCGTCGGCGCGACGACGGATCCCGTATTCGGAAAACTTGTGGCCTTCGGATTAGGCGGGACGCTGGTCGAAGTTCTTCAAGACATAACGTTTCGTCTTGCCCCGACCGAGAGTGCTGACGCGCATGCAATGCTTAACGACATTTCTGGTAGCAAGATTCTCGATGGTGTCAGAGGTCAAGCAGGCATTGATCGAACCGCGCTCGCCCGGACCATTGAACACGTCAGCCGCTTGGTCAACGACTTTCCTGAGATAAGTGAACTCGATCTGAACCCCGTCTTCGCATCTGCTGACGGTGCCGTCGCTGCAGACGTTAGGGTGTTACTGAGCCCTGACGCCGCTCCGGAACGCTACCAGCACACGCCGGACGAGATCTTAGCTGCGATGAAGTGCATCATGGAACCCTCCGCTGTTGCCGTCATCGGTGCGTCGGCCGAGGATGGAAAAATTGGCAACTCGGTCATGCGTAACCTAATCGACGGCGGTTACGAGGGAGACCTGTACCCGGTGCACCCCAAAGCGGACCAGATCCTTGGTCACCAGTGCTATCCCTCGATCGTCGATATACCTGGAAACGTTGATATAGCGATCTTCTGCATACCGGCCCAGTTTGTCGCCGGTGTCATCGCTGAGTGCGGTGAAAAACGCGTATCCGGCGCCATACTCATCCCGTCCGGATTTGCTGAAATTGGAGAACACGAACTTCAGGAAGAAATCGTGCAGGTCGCTCGGGAAGCGAAAGTGCGCCTCATGGGCCCGAATATTTACGGGTTCTATTACACCCACAAGAACCTTTGCGCGACATTTTGCACGCCCTACAACGAAAAAGGGTCGGTCGCGCTATCGTCGCAAAGCGGCGGCGTAGGTATGGCAATCATTGGCTTTAGTCGGTCTGCCAAAATGGGCGTTTCCGCCATCGTCGGACTTGGCAACAAATCCGATATCGATGAAGACGATCTGTTGACCTATTTCGAACAGGATCCAAACACGTCGGTGATCGCGATGCATGTGGAAGATTTGAAAGACGGTCGTGCATTTGCGAGCGTCGCCAAACGCGTGTCAAAGACGAAACCCATCGTCGTTCTCAAGGCGGGTCGTACAAGCCTTGGGGCAAAAGCTGCCAAATCGCACACTGGCGCGCTGGCCGGTGACGATCGCGTATATGACGCGGTGTTACGACAAAGTGGGGTCATACGTGCCAAGACCCTGAACGACATGCTCGAATTTGCACGAGGCTTGGCGGTGTTACCCACACCCAAAGGAGAAAACGTCCTCATCCTCACCGGGGCCGGGGGATCGGGCGTTCTATTGTCCGATGCATGCGTCGATAACGATCTTTCCCTCATGGCGATGCCCAGCGATCTCGACGCCGCGTTCCGAGAATTCATCCCGCCCTTTGGAGCCGCCGGGAACCCCGTCGATATAACTGGAGGAGAACCTCCAACGACCTACCGTGCAACCATCGATCTCGCCCTTGGTGATGAGCGAATCCACTCACTTGTGCTTGGCTACTGGCACACAATCATTACTCCGCCCATGGTATTTGCAGAATTGTTGGGGGAGGCCGTGTCCAATGCGCGTGCTGAAGGTAACGACAAACCCGTGGTCTGTTCGCTTGTTGGCGATGTTGAAATTGAGCAGGCCGCCGAGTATTTGATGGAGCGCAATATTCTGGCGTACCCCTATACCGCCGAGAAACCGGTCGCCGTACTCGGCGCAAAATACCGGTGGGCTAGAACCGCCGGGCTGATCTAGTAACGGTCACCGACCCGCCGAATTCAATGCCATCTGTTTGATGACTCCCTGCGTCGTCAGATCGTCCAATTCCGTTTGGGTCAACCCCAGATCATCATTTAACACTTCCTTGGAATGCTGCCCAAGCAATGGCGCAGCTTCGATTTCGACCGAGCTTTCCGACATGCGCACCGGCCAGCCGAGGAGCTTTACCGCACCGTGCCGCGGATGTTCAACCTCGTGGACAAAGCCTCTCTCGACTAGGTGTGGATTGTTGTATAGGTCGCTCGTGTCGAGGACGGCGCTCGCGGGAACGCCTCCTTCGGCAAGCTCACGCATGGCTTGATATTTATCACGCATCAGGGCCCACGTGCCAATGATCCCTCGCAGTTCGTCACGGTTGTGGTATCGATCTGCCTGCCGGCTAAATTGCGGATGTTGAACGAGATCCTCTCGATCGATCACACGACAGAGGGCTACCCACATCTTTGGGGTAACTGCCATCACGTATACATAATCATTCGGCCCGCCACCGGCACAAGGGTATAGAGACATCGTGGGGAGTAGTCCGTTTCCAGATCGATTCGCCGCGTGTTCCCCATAATTTCCTGACGAGGTGGCGGTGCGTAGGTAATAGGTCATCGCCTCTTGCATTGACAATTCGATGAGCTGTCCTTTGCCCGTCCGAAGTTTTTGCGCGTAGGCGGCCGCGATCGCGAGCGCCATTTGTATTCCGGTGCCCGCATCTCCCATAGTCGGTCCCGGTCGCATAGGCGGCCCGTCATTCTCGCCAGTAATTGAAAACGCCCCTGCAGCCGCCTGCGCCACCATGTCGTAGCATTTGTAGTCAGACCAAGGACCGTCCACTCCGAAGCCTTTGATGCGCGCATAGATAATGTCCGACTTCACAGCCCTCATTGCCTCGTAACCAATATCCAATCGCTCGATAACGCCGGGGCCATAGTTTTCTACGAAGACGTCATATTTAGGCACCATCCGCATAAACAACGCACGACCGTCCGCGCTCCGCAGATCAATCGCGACACTACGTTTATTCGAGTTCCAGACAACAAAGTACTCAGCGTCGCCACCCGCACCTCGTCCCGGATCTCCACCATCGGGACGCTCGACCTTCACTACGTCTGCGCCCAACCACGCCAATGCTTGGGTACACGATGTCCCCGCTTCGTACTGGGTCATATCCAGTACCCGCAAACCATCCAACGCTGCCATGGACACCCTCTCGTGAATATTGAAAGGGGGGTATCTGTGATACCCCCGATGGGTTAACTCAAATAGCCCTCAAGTTTTACCGCGATCTCTTCAGGCGCCGTCCCTGGTTCGAATCGCTCCACCACGTTGCCATCTCCATCAATAAGGAATTTGGTGAAATTCCACGCGATGTCAGGCTTACCTTCAGGATTCGAAATGGCCGAGGTCAAGAGCTGATAGAGCTCGCACGCCCCATCTCCGTTCACTTCAATCTTGGAAAACATCGGGAAGGTCACGTCGAATTTAGACTGGGCAAACTCTAGGATCTCCTCGTTCGTTCCTGGTTCCTGCGCACCGAACTGATTGCAAGGAAATCCGAGAACGGTAAATCCTTTCTTCGCGTTGTCCTCATGCAATGTACGCAGACCTGCGTACTGTGGCGTGAGTCCTCACTGGCTAGCTAGGTTGACGGCCAGACAGACCTGGCCCTTGAGTTGTTCAAAGCTCTTCGGTTCCCCGGTGATGGACTGCATTGTTAGCTCATGGAATCCCATGGTTTCTCCTTTGTTATGCCTTAAATCATAGCGCGATTAGACGCCTTTGAAATCGGACTCTCTTTTTTCCCGAAACGCAGCCGCGCCCTCACGGGCGTCCGCTGAAAGGCCAACCAAGGGAATCGCAGTTTCCGACCACTGCATGGCCGAATCGAAGTCCATGTGGGCGGTTCGCATCGCGAGTAACTTACCGACCTTCTGCGCAATCGGCGGCCCCGCTTCAATTTCCAATGCGAGTTCCATAGTTTTTTCTTCCAGCTCGTCGGGTCCGACCAGGTAGTTGGAAAACCCAGCAGCATGCGCCTCTTCCGCACTCATGAAGCGTCCCGTCATCATCATCTCCATTGCCTTTCGCCATCCGATGACTCGCGGTAGTGACCAAAATCCACCTAGATCTGCAAAGACACCGCGTTTGACATAGGCAACTTGGAATCGAGCCGCCGTCGAGACCACCGCCATGTCGCAATGACTCGCAAGATCGAAACCGCCGCCGACGCACGGCCCGTTAACCATTGCGATCATCGGGACCTCTATCCTACGTAGCGCAATAAATGTTTCCGTCTCGTGGCGAAAATTCAGGCGGTAGCCTTCGGCGTCAACCTGGCCTGCCTCCAAACCCTCGGGGACGGGGTCGGGGTTGGGGTTAGCCGCCCCGCTAAAATCCATGCCAGCACAAAAACCGCGACCCGCGCCTGTGATAACCATGCAACGTATGGTGCGATCAAAGCGTGCCTCAAACGCAATTTCGCGCAACTCGCGTAACAACGGAAATGTCAGCGCATTGAGTTTCTCGGGTCGATTCAGGGTAAGCCAAAGGATCCCTTCTTGTTGTCCGCGGCGCTCGGTCAGAATCGGATTTTCGTCAGACATAATTAACTCCCTTCGTTTTCATGGATCGTACTCTGTATGCGGCGATGGCTAAAACCTCCTACTTCTGCACACCACATTCACCCCAAGCTTCTGGCACACTTTAGTCATGAACTATCAATACATTACGGTTGAGCCGTTAACCCCGACAATCGGAGCGACCATCCACGGGGTTGACCTATCGCGCCCCCTCGACGACCAGGCCTTCGATGAAATTCATCACGCTTGGATGGAACACTTGGTGGTGTTTTTTCGGGACCAGGAATTAACTCCCGAACAGCACTTAGAATTTGGCCGTCGGTTTGGCCCTCTGCACATTCATCCGGCAGCCCCATACGTTCACGACAATCCTGAATTAATGCAGATACACACGGACCGGCATTCGCAACGAAACAACGGTGCCGGCTGGCACTCCGACGTCTCAGCAGACGACGAACCGCCACTCGGCAGTATCTTGCATCTACACCAAGTGCCCGCCAAAGGGGGAGACACCCTATTCGCCAACATGTATGCGGCCTACGACGCACTATCCGGTCCCATGCAGAACTGGCTCACCGGCTTACAGGCCGTCCATCGAGCAGACTACGCTGGTCTATACGGGGACCACAAACCGCAGCGCGCTTTCCCGCAATCCACCCATCCGGTAATCCGGGCCCATCCCGTCACCGCAAAAAAGGCACTGTACGTGAATTCTGGCTTTACCCGTCGTATCGAGGGCCTATCCGCTGCTGAAAGCCGTGGTTTGCTGCAGTTTCTCTTCGAACACATCCGAAACCCCGCGTTTCAATGTCGATTTCAATGGCAACCAAACTCAATCGCCATGTGGGACAACCGGTGTACGCAACACTTAGCAGTATGGGATTACTTCCCGGACACTCGTAGCGGTATTCGTGTCACCGTCAAGGGTGACCGGCCATTTTGTTGAGTCTTTTTCGCCCGTTTAGCTCCGGTTTCGATCGAGGCTTGCTGTGAAGCGTGCAGTGTTCCTGTGGATAGCGCTTTTGAACGCGGCGACCGGTCACGCAGACGACGTTCTGCTTGGTTTCGGCGTCGACGAAAGCGAGAAACAGCGCGAGCTCGAGGCACGACTCGTGAGCGACATCTCGGCCAACGACCTCCATGAATGGATCGAGGCCCTCGCAGCTAAACCTCATCATGTCGCTTCAACGCAAGGCAAACGGAACGCCGAGTACATTGCCGCGCTGTTTAAGCAATGGGGTTACGACACTCGGCTTGCGACTTACGAGGTTCTTATCCCAGTTCCCAAAGTCCGCGTGCTTGAGATGCTCCAACCGCAATACTTTCAAGCCACCCTCACGGAACGCATCGTCAACTCCGATGCAAGTACGACCATGCGTGACCAGGTACTGCCACCTTACAACGCGTTTTCGCCAGACGGCGACGTGGTCGGCCATCTTGTGTACGTGAACTACGGTACGCGGGAAGACTATGAAATGCTCGATCGATATGGCGTTGACGTCACCGGTGCCATCGTTATTGCCCGATACGGGAAAGTATGGCGTGGAATCAAACCGAAGTTGGCGGCGGAACATGGCGCCATCGGCGCTTTGATTTATTCGGATCCCATCGATGATGGGTATACCCGCGGCAGCGTGTACCCCGACGGACCTTACAAAAACGATTCTGCCGTTCAACGCGGTGCCGTGATGGACTTGCCGTTGCATGCCGGAGACGTACTTACGCCCGGTTGGGCCGCAAAAAAAGGAGCGCGGCGGTTAAGCCGTGATGAGGCTGCCGCCATCGCAAGCATCCCCGTCCTCCCAATCTCTTATGCCGATGCGGAACCATTACTCAGGCAATTGAGCGGGCCGATGGCACCTTCTGATTGGCGGGGCGCGTTGCCACTTTCGTATCACCTCGGTCCCGGACCCGCGCGGGTGCGACTCCAAGTCGAATTCGACTGGCAAACGGTCACTGCCCGAAACGTCATTGCACGTCTGAAAGGATCAAAATTCGCTGACGAATGGGTGATCCGTGGCAACCACCATGACGGTTGGAATCACGGGGCACGAGACCCGGTCTCAGGACTGGTAACGATGCTTGCTGAGGCCCGGGCGATTGCAAGACTCAACGAGCCGATCGCCCGGACCATCGTCTATGCCGCATGGGACGCAGAAGAACCGGGGCTGATGGGGTCAACCGAATGGGTGGAAGAGCATGCACGCGAGCTTAGTCGAAAAGCCGTGGCTTATCTCAATACCGACGGTATGGGGCGCGGTTTCGTCTCTGTCGGGGCGAGTCACACGCTTGAACGCTTTTTTAACCAACTTCTTGATGACGTGGAAGATCCCCAAACAAAGCTTTCCATCGGTGAACGCCGGAGGGCCCGTATTCGAATAAAGGGTGACGAAAAAGCTGTGTCCGAGCTTACTAATCGGCGCGACCTGCGGGTCGCCGCACTAGGGTCTGGATCAGACTACACCGCATTTCTCCATCACCTCGGTATCGCTTCGGCCAATCTTAGCTTCGGCGGCGAGGCGGAGAGCGGTAGTTACCACACCCTCTACGACACGCACGAACATTTCCATCGATTTATTGATCCCGGCAACGTCTACGGCACCGTCCTCGCGGAATTGACTGGTCGCGCGACGTTGCGACTCGCAAACGCCCACGTCGTGCCTTTTGACTTTAGTGGCCTGCTCGACAACATCAAGAAATTTGTCGCTGAAATTGAAGAATTATCGGGAACACAACGCAAAGAAACAGCGCGGATCAACACGCTCATCGATACCGGCGCTTATACCGCGGCATTGGATCCACGCAAATCTCTCCGCGCACCCCGCCGACACGCCCCTGTGCCACACTTTAATTTCTCGCCCCTCCATAACGCGATCGCGAAGATTGATCGGTCGATCGCGTTACTGGACTCCGTGGACTTGATCAACTTGAAGGCGCGTCAACTCAAAAAAATTAACCGTCTTCTCTACACCAGTGAGCGAATATTCCTTCGAGATCAGGGACTCCCGCGTCGCTCCTGGTACCGTCATCAACTCTATGCCCCGGGGTTTTATACGGGTTACGGGGTAAAAACCTTACCTATGATCCGCGAAGCGATTGAAGAGCGGCGCTACGCGGCTGTCCCGGAAGCCGTAGTCGGCCTAGGTCGGGTGCTGAATGCGCTCGCGGATCGAATTGATGAGATTCACCGCAGCGTTCAACGATGACACTAAAAAGACACCAAATAGCCAATCGAGCCGCTTGGCAAGAGTTTGCGGCGCGATACGTGGAACCCGCCGAAGAGGGTTGGGCAAGTGACAATCCACGGTGGGGAATTTGGCACATACCGGAAAGTGATATTGGCCTATTGCCAAAGAATCTGGCCGGAAAAAGTTGCGTCGAAATTGGCTGTGGTGCGGGCTACGTTTCCTCGTGGATGGCTCGTCGAGGTGCCAATTCGGTGGTTGGCATTGACCCGACCCCCAACCAACTAAAAACAGCGAGGCGGTTAGAAGCGCGATACAAATTGGGCGTCAATTTCATCGAAGGTTTTGGTGAGACGCTACCATTCGGAGACGCTTGTTTTGACTTTGCTATATCTGAATACGGCGCTTCGCTTTGGGCTGATCCCTACCAATGGGTGCCAGAGGCCGCAAGAGTGCTACGTCCCGGAGGGGATCTGGTGTTCATGACAAACCACGCGTTTGCCATTTGTTGCGTGCCTGACGCAGAAGACGAGGATGCCCCTATTGCCGAACAATTACAGCGGCCTTACCTGGGTCTTTATCAGACCGAGTGGCAGTTCTCGTCGAACGAAGTCGAGTTTCATCTCCCCCATGGGGAATGGATTGCGCTGCTAGGAGCGAATGGGTTGACTGTCGAACGGCTGCTCGAACTTGGCGCCCCCACAGCTGTCTCGGACTCAAATTACGGTTGGGCCGACCCGTCTTGGGCCACCAAATGGCCGACCGAAGAAGTCTGGTGCGCGCGCCGCCTGTAATCGTTCTACCCGATCGACTGATTCGACTCAGCGAATATCCTCTTAAAGTTTCCCGCATAAAAGCACTCTTGAACGCGTTCGTCGTATCCGTCCAGGGCCCGTCGAAACCGACCAATCGGATCGCGCCCTCCTTCTGTGTGGGGATAGTCGCTGGAAAATAGGTAGAGTTCGGGTTGGGTTCGATCAATGAGTTCACCGACGTTCTCGTACACGTACGGGGTAAAACCAAACTGTTGCGCCAGTTGTTCAGAAGGTTTGCGCGTCAAACGTTGCAGCGATTGGTCCGTTTTCTTCCAGATCTCGACGGTCCAGTCCAGACGACTCAACATGGAAGGAACCCAACCGGCGCCCAGTTCCACACTCGCCCCTTGGAGCTTCGGAAAACGTTCAAAGACGCCGTCAAGCACCAAGGTACTGATAAAAAGCTCAGCCGCATGGTGAATCGCGGTCATATCTTTCGCGCGCACATTCTCACCACCACCTAACCAGTCCGCAGGTTTGTCGCCACCGTTATTGAGCCAGGCGGGATCTAACTGATACGAAACGCCGCCAATGTGAATCACGAAAGGAATGCCGGCGTCCGACAGACGGTTCCAAAAAGGATCTATCTCCGGATGACCCGGCGAACGGCCGCCACAGGGCCGGTGAGGGATCCATACTGCCCCTACACGACCCTCCATAATGCAGGCGTCAAGTTCTTCGACGGCCGCGTCCGGGCGGTCGAGGGGGACAATGAGTACCGGCAGAAGGCGGTCGTCATGACTGCAAAACGCCTGCATGGCGCGGTTATGCGCCCGGGCCGCGCCGTATTGCAACTCGCCGTCCGTTTTTACTCTCGTGGACATCGGCAATGCCGCCGATAGCGTCGAAAAGACCAATTGTTTTCGAAAACCGAGCATGTCCAAAGCGACGCCTCGATCCACGCCATCAAATGCGCCCAACGCTTGAATCTCCTTAGGTCCTCGAATCATGTCGTCTCCCAGCGCAAGCAACTCTTTTTTGTACGTTTGGGAGTGGCCGTTTTGGTGCATCAGTTCTACTGCCTCTTCCTCGGACACGGCAGACGCGGCATAGCTAATGGCAGGTAATTTTTCCCGAATGCCCGGATCCGCAAACTCCGTGAGAAAATTCGGCAGTTCCATAATGTGGCTATCGGCATCGTAATATTCACGGCCCGTGGCGTACGTCATTGTTTCTTGAGATTGTGGCGACCGCGTTACTATAGCCCGAAGAGCCTAGAGGAGGACCCGTCAATGAATACGAAACTCTACGCCGGAACCGTGGGTTGGGGTGTGTGGGGCAGTGATGATCTTGGTGACACTTGGGATTTCGCCTTTAAAGGCATTTATGCGGAAAATCGAATTTGGGCGCTTTGTAGCCATGATCTTGAACCCGGCGTCATTTTAGCCGGTTCAGACCGTGGTCTCTTACGCCAAAGGGTCGACGGTGGGGCCGAACATGTGCCATCGCCGGCTGATGACAATGGGCGCTGTGTTTGGTCCGTCGCGCAGGCCCCCCATGATCCGAATATCATCCTCATAGGTACCAACCCTGGCGCACTGTTTCGCTCCGATGACGGCGGAAAGAGCTGGCGCAAACTTCCCGTTGATTTAGTTGATAGCTGCCCGTTTATTGGCAAACCACGCGTCACGCGCATTCGATTTGATCCTCTCGAGGCCGATGCAATTTGGGTCAGCGTCGAAATCGACGCGGTCCACCGAAGCCGCGATGGCGGTGATACCTGGGAAAAGCTTGATAACGGCTTTAAGTTCCCCGATATCCATGACATTGCCGTGATCGACGACGGTGGTAGACGCAAACTTTTGGCCGCCACTGCGGTCGGTCTCTACCAAAGCCTGGATGACGGGGCCAGCTGGGAGTGGAAAAAGCTTGATTCACCGTGGCAATACACACGAGGGATCAAGCCGCGCGCCGATCTCGACGGTACCGTATTCCTATGCAACGGTGATGGTCCTCCGGGATCTCAAGGTCGGCTGCTACGAAGTCGAGACTGGGGAGAGTCGTGGGAAGATGCGAATTTACCAGGTCAAACCAATAGCACGCCTTGGATGGTAGCCACCCATCCAGCTAATCCAAGCCTTCTTTTTACCTGCACCAATCTCGGTCAAATGTACCGCAGCAACGACGGCGGCGAGGTCTGGCAGCGTTTGCCCCGTGAATTCGGCGAAATACGCACGCTTCTATGGCACCCCGCAGCCTAACAGGGGAAACAATTCGGGAAACGCAAACACCACTTCGGTTAAAGGGTTGAAAAATCGGGCGGTCTTTTCTCTCGAAACGCTGTCACGGCTTCCAGGTTGGCTGGTCCGCCGCTGAGTCCGGCAAGTTCAGCATTCTCGGCATCAATCACCGCTTTCAGACGCCCAATTTCAGGCCCATTGATTAACCGTTTCGCCGCGGCGATCGGTCCAGGAGGGAGCGCCGCAAGTTTCGCTGCTCGTTGATGAACTTCTTCGGCAAACACATCATCCGGAAATACGTCGAGCACGAGCCCCATGTCTTTGCACTGCTCCGCGCTCATCCAGTCCGAGCTCATCAACATCCACGCCGCCTTTTGCCGACCCATCAACGCCGGAAATGTCATTGTGCTGCCAGCTTCGGCGACCAAGCCGAGCTCAGAAAATGGACATCTCAGCCGCGCGCCCGCGGCCATAAATGCAAAATCCGCGAGTCCACAGACTGTTGCGCCCACCCCAACTCCTAGCCCATTCACCGCAACCACGAAGGGCTTAGGGAACTCCGCAATGATGTGCGCCATGCCACCGAAGCCATGCACAACTTTCGCGGTGCGGCCCGCTTCAGAAAGATCGGCACCTGCGCTGAACGCTCGCCCCGCCCCGGTTAGAACGACAACTCGGACATCATCATCTTCGCGAGCAGCCAGGAAAGCTTCCGCGACTTCATCGAACTGCGGATTGTTGAACGCGTTAAGGGCCTCCGGCCGATTCAACGTGAGTGTGCGAACACGATTCTGATCGTTCGTCTCAAGCATTGTCCGTCTCCTTCAATAGCAACACCGTTCTTCCCACCAAAAACTAATCGCAAGTTTTGGGACCTCGACACCCTCGATCAAAACCGCCACCGTTATAAAGGTAAATCCCCCACCGCGTGATTAACCGACCCCGTTTCGTTGTATGAACGAATCACCATGTCAGCAATACGCATCAAATGCACTTCGTCCGAACCATCCGCGATGCGGGCCCAGCGGGCGTTGATAAGCATATTCGCTAGCGGCGAATCGTTGGAATATCCAAGAGCTCCATGAACCTGCACGGCTCGATCGACCGTCTTCCACAAAGTGTTAGCGACATGGTGCTTCGCCATCGATACTTCCGCTCGAAAATCCATCTCGTTTTCGATTTTATAGGCGGCATGCAGCACCATCAGCTTCGACGAATAAAGCTCCAACGCACTCTCAGCCATCATCCACTGAATCCCTTGCTTTTCTGAGAGAACGGATCCATGCGAGTATCGTTTCTGTGCACGATCCACGAGCATTTCAAGCGCTTGTTCGATCTGCCCAATCCACCGCATGCAGTGCGCTAGTCGCGCCGGACCTAGGCGAACTTGACCAAGTTTATGCCCGCCGCCTTGCTCACCCAACATATTTTCTTGTGGGACACGAACGTCGTTGTAACGTAATTCGGGATGGCCGCCGCCGCCGCCCATTGTTTGTACGTCCCGGACGATTTCGAACCCTGGTGTATTGGTTGGCACGATGAACGCACTGTTTCTTGCTTGGGCGATCTCAGCATCTGGGTCCGTTTTCGCGATAACGATCGCGAAATCCGCGCCACGAGCTCCGGAAGTGAACCATTTGTGGCCATTGATGACCCATTCATCACCCTGCTTCACGGCAGACGTTTGAATTTGGGTGGGATCGGAACCAGCTACCTCTGGTTCCGTCATCGAAAAACACGATCGGGCGGTACCTTCACAGAGAGGGCGCAGCCACTTTTCCTTTTGCTCCTCGGTACCGAAGTGCAGCATGGTGTGCATGTTGCCTTCATCGGGCGCTTGGCAATTAATAAGGTACGGTCCGTACGGTGTTTTGACCGCTTCGGCCGACATAGCGGCCACGGCGGTGATACCCAATCCCATGCCCCCCCACTCTTCCGGCATATGTGGATTCCAAAGCCCCAGCTGGCGTGCCGTGTCGCGCAGCTCTTTTATCGCGATCCGCCATGTATCACCGGACGCTTTGCTGTCACGCAGTTCCGTCATCTTCGGTTGAACAGTTTCCTGCATGAACTTTTTCACCAGCAATCGCGCGTCTTCGACCTCCTCTGGAAACGTGAAATCAATCGCCATGAATCTTCCCCTTTTGGTGTCCGCCAAAGCATAACGGTAGAGCCAGTGCATGCTAAACCATTGTCGTTGTCCGGTTATGGTTAGAATCAATGCGTGTCGCAGGAGAACACTATGTCCGAGCAACCTTTGCAATTAGACAAGCAAGATCACATCGCCATCGTGACTTTGGATCGCCCCGAAAAATTAAACGCACTTTCGAGCGACTTACAGACCGCGCTCCATGAAGCCACTACTGAAATCGGTGCCGACGACAACATTCGGGTCGCCATTGTCACCGGGGCGGGGCGCGGGTTCTGCTCTGGAGCCGATCTAACAGCACGAGGACAACAGAAAACCCCGACACAAAATGATCACCTTGACGATCTCGGCTGGGTCGGGCGCCAAGCAAAAGCAGTGTATGGACTCAACAAACCCGTAATCGCCGCTGTCAACGGCGTTGCTGCGGGGGCTGGGATGAGCTTGGCGTTGGCGTGCGATATACGTGTGGGATCAGAGAAAAGCCGCTTCAAAACAGTCTTTATTGAACGGAATCTTTCCCCAGATTCGGGAATGAGTTTCTTTCTTCCTCGTATTGTCGGCTACTCGCGAGCCGCAGATTTGATTTACACGAGCCGGGCCGTCGACGGCGAAGAAGCCTATCGCCTCGGGTTGCTTGATCGCTTCGTAGATCACGACGACCTGATGGACGCAGCACTTGAAGTCGCTATCCAAATGACGCAGTGGCCCCCTCTCGCATTACGGATGTCTAAGCGTGTATTGCAACACAACGTTGAAGTCGAACTTGACGATGCCGTGCGCTTCGAGCTGACTAGCCTTGCTTACGGGAATCGGGCGACGAATGACCGACAAGAGTCCATTGCCGCGTTCCGAGAAAAACGGAATCCGGTGTACACGGGCACGTAAAGATCGGGCGTTAACACCATACTTAGTACGCTTCTACGGATGCGAACGATCGTCAATACTGCGCGATTTTCGCAGAACCCTATGAATCCAAAACCAGCCGATGGGGCCCGCCGTAACGCTAGCCAGACCAATAGCAAAGAAGATACCAACGTACCCATATAACTCGCGCACGAGCAAAGCAATCGCGAGATAAAACAACGTCTGCCCGACCGACAAAACTAACGCCGGCCCGGGTTTGGACAATGCATTGAAGGTTGTTATCGCGAGATTGGCCATGCCCATGAATCCAAGCGCGATTGGGACAATATAAAGATACGCCGTCGCCGTCTCTCTGAGCGCCAGATCTTCATTGATCAGCGCAACAAAATATTCGGCACCGAACCACATGATCACGGCCGCGGTGCAACTGATGACGAAACTGTACCGAACACAGAGATTTAGCGTATCAACCACGCGTTGATGGCGCTTCGCGCCCCAATTCTGTCCCACGAGTGGCGCGGCACTCGACGTCACGCCGATAATCGTCATAAAAATTACCGATTCGATGCGGGAAGCAACACCAAACCCCGCGACAATCCCAACCCCAAATGCTGCGAGCAGATACGTTGTCACCGCGGTGGATACCGGTTGAACAAGGTTGGCGAGACTCGCGGGGATGCCCACGTGCAAGATTTCGCGACTCGATGCAGCCCACGTAGAGAGATCGAAACGCATGACCCGCTCGCGAACGAAAAACCAATACGCACTCAGAACCAAAGAAAATGTCCTGGCAATAACAAAGGCCCATGCCGCGCCTTCTATACCCATGGCAGGTAGGCCGATCCACCCGAATATCAGAAACGGCCCTATCGCCATCTGCAACAACGCGCCGAGCGTCATCACCCAACCAGGGAACGATGCATCGCCGAACGCCCGCATGATTAACATCCCGCTCGTTGCTAAACCGAATGCAGGGAAGCCGATGCACCAAATCCTTACGTACGAAACCACTTCAGCGAGAACGTCACCCTCGGCTCCAATAAGGTTGAAGACGGCGGACGTATTTTCGTAGAGCAAGCCCGACACCACCACGGTAAACACGAGGACGAGCGAAAGCCCGTGGGTGGCAAATTGCGTTGCCCGACTTCGCTCACCAGCTCCCATTGCGCGAGCGAGGACCACGCTCGCTCCTGTTCCAATGCCCCGAGTAAGGGCGGACAGACCCATCATGACCGGAAAAACGAAGGTGATCGCCGCAAGCGCCTCTTTGCTGACGAGACCCAAGAACACGGCCTCTACAAGCATGGTGACGGTCATCGCAAGAAAACCCATCGTCATGAAACCGGACAGGCGTAACAAATGACCCGAAAGGGGGCCTTCAACAAATCGAGGGCCGCTCGATGGTCCCGTCGGAGGGATGGATACAGGTACTTCGGCCATCGTCCCAAGGTACCACGACGTGCGAATTAGGCCCCAAAAACGCGCTGCTTAGATCATCCACAAAACCAGATAACGCGCCACAAGAGCGTAAACCGAATTACCCGATCCCCGATCTACGCTATACAATCACGTCACTTGAAGTGCGGGGTGAAGCAGGCATGAGTCGATTTAGTTCAAAGGGCGCAACGTTACTGGGGCTGGCCATATTGACGTATACAAGCGCGTTGGGATCGGAAGCCGACGTCGATTATCGGCACTACTCGATGGAAGCAATTGGCGGACACATGCAAGCCATCGTCAAGATTTTGCGGCAGGAAGTACCGCACAGTGAGCACCTATCTATTCATGCAAACGCCATTGCTGACATGGCACGCATCGCACCGGACCTCTTTCCCGCGGGTTCACAGGGCAGGGAGGCGTTACCGGCTATCTGGGAACAACCTGAGGATTTTGCCGAACGGCTGGACGCTTTTCATTCCGCCGCCGAGGCTTTCAAAGGTGCCGCGGAAAGCGGCGATCCTGCGTCGATCGGTAGCGCGATTGGTGGGTTGGGACAAGCTTGCAAGGGTTGTCACGACAACTACCGCGAAGAGTAGCTAACCCGCGGCCACCAGCACCGAAACAATTAGAATCGAGACAGCCGCGGTTAGCGTGGCCCGACGAAAGTGGTCGCGGGTATGCAGCACATCGACCGATTTACGGCCTGTGACCATGGATAGCCACAGCGAATCTCTAAACCACAACCCGTAGATCAATTGGGCGCTTAGGTGCATAACGATAAACCCGGAGATAATCCAGTGAACCCGGTGATGTAGCCACGTTGCGGTTCCCGCAAATGCATCGGTAACGTAGCGCCTCAACGGACCCTCATTAAATATATCGTCTGTTGCAAACAAACCAGCGCTCGCTTGCAGAATCACCAGAGAAAACAACGCGACAGCTAACGCGATACCCGGTGGTGTGTGGACCTGTGGATCAAGCCGTCGAAGAAAATGGTCTCGTATCGCGGTAGCCGAAACCCGATAGTACCGAAAGCGCGCATAGCGTCCTCCCCAAATACCCCAACCGACGCGAAATACCACCAGCCCAATAATCATGAGCCCTGCGCGTTGGTGCCATTGCATCCATCCGATATCGCCGGAGAGGCCAGTAACCAGACACGTACCAACGCCAATTGCAAAAAGCCAATGCCAGATTCGTAATGGAAGATCCCAGACGCGAGTATGCATACCGCTCAATCTACGTGTCCGCCAAGACTACGATTGCGCGCACGGCTCACGGTGCTCGATGCACAACTAAAAACGTCATATTGATTCTTCGCCATCGTTCCAACCGCGAACAAGTCCAGCCCCGTCGAGCTCGTTCCAAAGCGCCGGTGGGATGTCGACCCTCATCAATCCCAAGTTGGTCTGCACTTCCTCCTTCGACCACATCCCAGGAATCACCGCGGCAACCGCCGGATGGCGTAACGGGTACTGCAAAGCCGCGGCCCGCATATCAACGCCGTGGCTCTCACAAACCTCCCGAATCCTCTGAGCTTTCTCCCAGAGATGGTCAGGAGCGGGCTTGTAGTCATAGGTCGCCCGACGCCGATCGGTATTCGCTAACAGACCCGAGTTGTACGGTCCACCAATGATCACCGATACGTCATCGGCGATGCATCGGGGTAGCATTTCATCGAGCGGTGTTTGCTCAAGCAGCGTAAACCGACCCGCCAATAAAAAGCAGTCTACGTCGATCGTGTCCAATACGCGGACGCATACTTCCCATTCATTCACACCGAGCCCAATCGCTCGGACCACACCCTGCTCACGTAAGTCTTGTAGCGCAGGCAGTGCCCCGTTGATGGCAACGTCGAAGATACCCGGTTGTTCATCCCCATGCGTCCACACATCGATGTCGTGACAGAGAAGCACATCGATGCGATCCAAACCAAGTCGCTCAAGGCTAGTTTCGACCGATCGCCTGACCGCGTCGTAGGAATAATCGTAACGAATGGCAAACGGCTCCGCGTCACGCATGCCCTCGTAACGTTCTCCTTCGTCCTGGGAAACCAGCAATCGACCGACCTTACTCGACAATACGAAATCGTCTCTCGGCAACGAAGACAGTGTCCGACCCAGGCGTTTTTCGGATAGACCGTGACCATACAAAGGCGCGGTATCAAAATACTGAATGCCACCAGCGAACGCTGAACGAACGACATCATCCGCTTCAGTCTCCGATACGCGATCGCCCACACCCCCTAACGTTGCTCCGCCAAAACCAAGTGCCGTAACTGCAACTCCCGATGTCCCCAAAATCCTCGTTTCTATACCCATGTCATGATCCCGTTTTTCCATCCGTACCGTTGGACGACGTATCAAACGCCGCCCCACCATCACTTTGAACCGCTTTGGATACTGCGTGTTCCGTCGCGACCGAAAGTACTACAGGATCTCGGCAGCAATACGTAGGAACATGCCCGCAATTAAGCTCTGCCGAAAACACTGCGACGGTGCGACTGCCAAGTACATGCAACAAAAAATAGTGATGCGCATCGAGCGCTGCTTTTCGGTTCATGTCACCGAGGTTCTTATGCACAAAACAGTTGCACTTAGCCGCTTGTCGGCTGAGGCCATCCTCCGAGTCTATCGTTCCATCATCCGCTTGTATCGCGCGGATCTTGAGTTCATGGTCCTAGGATCAACTACCCGCGAAAAATCGCCAATCGGGCTTGAGCGATAGACAACGTCGAAACGGAGATAGGAGTACTTTGGTCAATGAAAGACTACAAACAATACGATGCCGTGGCGCTGGCCGAACTCGTCAAAAAGGGCGAGACGACCCCCGCTGAACTTATCGACGCCGCGATCGACCAGGCGGAGTCTATCAATCCCAAAATCAACGCGATTGTTACCCCAACCTATGGCGCGGCAAGGGAGAATGCCGAGGGTCTCAACCAAGGCCCTCTCCGTGGCATCCCTTTTTTGGTCAAAGACCTCAATCACGTCGCCGGCGTACCCACCAGCATGGGTAGTCGGCTTTTTCAAGATTACGTGCCGGATCACGACGGCCATGTGGTGACGCGTTTTAGGAACGCCGGACTGAACATTATGGGGAAAACAAACACGCCGGAGATCGGCCTCGCCGCCACCACCGAGTCCGTTGCCCTAGGCGTCTGCCGAAATCCCTGGAATACCGATCACACGCCCGGCGGTTCCAGCGGAGGCGCCGCCGCTGCTGTCGCCGCCGGTATCGTACCGGTCGCCCATGCGACAGATGGCGGCGGATCCATCCGCATCCCGGCTTCTTGTTGCGGCCTCGTGGGATTAAAACCAAGTCGTGGACGGACGCCGCTCGGCCCCGACGTGGGCGAAGGATGGGGCGGCATGTCGACCGGCCATGTCGTATCGCGGACCGTTCGAGACAGCGCAGCAATACTCGATGTCATCCAAGGGCCGATGCCAGGCGATCCGTACCACGGCCCAACCGACTCGGATTCCTTCCTATCCCGTGTGAACGACCACCCCGGCTCGCTACGCGTTGCCATCGATTGTCGTGCATTTACGGGACACGACACGCACACGGAGTGCCTCGACGCAGTTCAAAAGGTTGCATCGACGCTCGCTCGGATGGGCCATTTGATCGACGAACAAGCGTTACCTTTGGACCACGAGGAATGGGGGGTTGTTGTGAGCTCCGTGGTACTCGCCAACGTCGCCCACACCATCTTAACTCGCTGCGCTAGCCTTGGGGTCGAACCAACGCTCGATTTAGTCGAGCGTAATACGTTGCGCAGCGTCGAAATAGGGCGGCAGTTATCGGCAACAAATTACGTCAAGGCGATACAGCGCATGCATCAATTGAGTCGGGAGATGGCTGCGTTTATGCAAGATTGGGACGTGATCCTTAGTCCAACGCTGGTGAGTCCGCCCGTCAAGACTGGGTGGCTTGACCCGAACGACGACCCTGACGTCTACGGGTCGCGATTCGGTGGTTATTGGGGGTTCACGAATCTCTACAATGCGACCGGTCAACCCGCCATCTCGTTACCCCTTCACAGGACCGCCGAAGGCTTGCCCGTAGGGGTCCAATTTGCAGCCCGATACGGTGACGAAGCGACGCTATTGCAACTCGCCGCTCAGCTTGAAGCTGAAGTGCCGTGGCCGCTGACCGCGGAGGTTGAATAATAAAGGCGCGTCGGAAGCGATCAGCTCAGAGCATACTCTTGACACTACAACGAATCGACGCATCGGTCCTACTCGGTCCAAGCTTCGCGATCAATCAGAACAACCCTAGTTGTCGGTCATCGCCGATCGCACGGTCGAAGTTCAGCCCCATGACATCAAGGACCGGTTCCGCTACGGGTCGGACTTGGCGCTGGACATAGTGCTCTCGGTCCAACTCGTGTTGAACGTTGTCGAGCGGTTCCGGTCCCGCCGTGGTGATGACGTAGGAAACAACACGGCTCGGGGTTTTTGCTTTACGGGCGGCAACAACGTGGGGCGGGGTAATCGCAGTGTATTCGTGCAACGCTTTCCGTAAGCCTTTGCGATATACCAAGTGATCGTCCAGTTCTCCTGAGCGAAGATCTCTCACGTAACCGCGCAAAAAATCGAGAACGGGGCCACCGTCAAATAATCGCAGATATAGTTCACGCTGCACGTTTTTGGCTAATTCAGTCCAATCGCGACGTACAACCTCCATGCCCACAAACTCCACGCCGCCTTCCCCATCAACGACCCCGGCGTAGCGCTTACGTGCTCCCGCCGACCCACGACGAATCGAAGGAAAAAATAGCCGTCGGTACAGTTTCTCGAACTCCAGTTCCAGCCGACTTTCTACCTGCCAGGTATCCTTAACATAGCGTGCTAAATCGGCGTTGATCGAGCGCGTCAGGATGTTGCCTTCGTCTTTAGCCGCTCGCGAATCATCGATACCCGAGCGAACGAATACACTGTCCGTGTCTCCATAGACCACCTCGAACCCCGCGCTCTCGAACCACGCCTTTGACCAGAGAAGGAAGTGGCGGCCGAGACCGGTGATGCTGTTAGCAATATCGGGATTGTGAAATCGGCACCCGGGCGTACCAAGTACCCCATAAAACGAGTTCATGAGGATCTTGATGGCTTGGGAGGCCACCTCGTCTTTATCCCGTTTCGCCCGCTCACGCGCCCGAAAGAGTTCATCGAGAATGTTCGGAAGAATGGCGTCGCCGCGATGATAAGCCGCACCACTCGGCGTGGAGATGTCATCATTATTTTCTGCTCCCGAGACGACGTAGGTCAGCGGATCGATATTGAAGGTGCGCATGATGCAGGGATACAAACTCTTGTAATCGAGAACCCAAACGTTTTCGTGCATGCCAGTGACCGGCTCCAAAACGTAGCCCCCGCCTTGCGCCGATAAACCCTGAGCGTTCGGCGAACGAACCGAAGGTGCGCGGATGTGTTTTTCAGACAAGGCGGCGAGATAAACAAAGTCGAATGACGCGATGCTTGCAGCAACGCGGTCGAGAGACATGCCAGTTAGTTTGCTGCGCGCCACGGTGAGATTAATTAGATCTAGTTTTTCAAGAATCTGGTACGCCAACCGCGCATCGGTCCTCGCATACGCAGCAAAGCCGGCCAGATCGTGATGATAGCGATTGAGAATTTCTTCGGCACGATTGCGGACATCGCCTTCGACCAACTTGCCTTCACCAAGCACAGAGCGTGCAACGGCGTCTAAGGAATAATCGTCCATCCGGACGTACGCGCGACGTAGCAAGTCGATGCCGTCAAGCACCACCCGGCCCGGTATCGTCGCCTGGTCGTTGCCGAAGCGCCCTTCCGCGAGACGCAATCGCAGAGCACCACTACCTCGGCCCATCTCGAAGGAACGGCCATGTCGACGCGCAATCCGATCAAGGACCCGTAAGTCAAAACCGATAACGTTCCACCCGGTCAAAACATCGGGATCGAAGCTTCGAACCTTCTCGATGAAAGCGTCGAGAACGGCCGCCTCTGACGGAAAACCGACGGCGTTTGCTGGCATGCTCGTGACGCCGTCGCACGCGACGATATAGACTTCATCAAGGGATTCTCCGAAGAGCGAAATCGCCAAAAGCCGGGAAGCCTCGGGATCCGTTTCAATATCAAAGGATAGAAGTTTCGGCGAGAACTCAACTTGGCCTGGTTCGACGACGGGGTCGTTGAATACCCAATCAACTCCCGCGTCCTTAGAATGCTGCGCCTCGCCGTCGATGACGCAACCACCACGCACGTTTCGATCGATTAAATAACGAACCGCAAACTGCACGTCGGCTTCGTAGGTCGCAACACCAGCGTCATGCAGTCGATCCCGGAGTATCGGTACGTCCGTTGGTAGTACCACGTCAACGCGCGCAAGGGGTCCACCGCTAAACGATAGCGAGGTGGACTTGTGGAAAGCGGTTGCACCAGCAGACCGTGTTTTTTTCTCGTCTTTCCGGTCTACGTAAAAATGCGGTCGCTCTCGCTGATCGCGAATGAGAAACGACTCACCGTTCGCGAGTTTTCCGTAGATATGAACCACCGGAATCCGATTTTCCACCCGGTAACTTGCTTGGAGAATAAATCCTTCAGCACGCACGATATCGACGTAATCCGACAATCCCAACGATGGGCGATCGCCCAATAATCATCTTACGTACCTGTACTTCAACTCTATCGCCACATGTGCGTACCGCCACAAACAGCGACTGCTTGACCGGTCATGTACTCGCTCGCATCCGAGGCAAGAAAAACCGCGATCCCTTTGAAGTCGTCCGACTCCCCAAGTCTCCGCATCGGCGTTGTCGTTTCCGCGTTACGTTTTGCTTCGGGGTTGTCCCACAGTGCCTTGGCAAAATCTGTCCGAATCAGGCCAGGACAGATCGCGTTTACCCGAACGCCTTTCGGACCATATTCCAACGCTAAATTCCGGACCAACGCGATATCAGCAAGCTTAGAAATTGCGTACGTCCCCAAGGCCTCTGAACCAGCAAAAGCTCCCGTGCTGGATGTAATCATCATGGATCCACGACCCGATGCCACCATATCCGGTGCTACCATTTGGCATAACCAATGGTTCGATCGCACGTTGGCATTCATAATCTTGTCATAGGCTTCGTCCGGAATTTCCGACATTGGCCCGTAGAAAGGATTGACCCCCGCGTTGCATATCAAAATATCAATCGCGCCCAGTTGGGCGCGAGTCTCACTCACCAATCTTTCAAGTTGTTCTTTGTATCCGATATTGCAGACGATGGGAGTGGCAGAGCCATCCCCGCACTTGGCGTTGATCTGATCGCAGGCGGTTTCACACTGATCTAGCTTACGACTGGACACAACGACCCTTGCGCCGTGTTCAGCAAGTCCTTCGGCCATCGAAAGTCCCATGCCCTTTGAAGCCCCCGTCAGAAGCGCAACACGCCCGCTTAAATCGAATAGTTCTGTCTTCACTCCCATGAATTCCACTCCGCACCACTTGACGGGCTAGATTAGCAGCTTCATTAGCGCATGCTGCAACTGTTGCAATCGGTTGACCGAGCGCTTGCGCTTGCATTGAAGGCGGCTGTCGGTCACCGATCGGGCTCGATAACAAAGCGCTAATACCCATCTGTTCGTATCTCGGATAGATTGATGGACTCAAGAAAAGAGGTGACGTCGCTCGGGGCAAGATGAAGCAGTTCTCGTACGCCATGATCGCACTCGTCGCGGTCTTCGCCACGGCGAACGATCGTCCATGCTCAACGCCTGACTATTCTCATGGCATCTCTTACGTGCTCCCGCTGAAGTATCCAGCCGACTTCCCGCACTTCACCTACAGCAACCCCCTTGCACCAAAAAGAGGGCTCCTACGTCTACCCGACATGGGGACCTTCGACAATTTCAACGGCATCCTTGAAAAGGGACGCATTGCTGCTGGGTTCGACTTTGTTGGTTCCAGGACACTCGTCTACGATCGGCTGCTCGAACCCGCGATTGACGAACCAGCGAGTCAATACGGCCGTCTCGCGGAGGGTGTCGCCGTCGATCCCCAGTACCGTTGGGTTGCGTTCAAACTTCGCGCCGGTGCGTATTGGCACGATGGAGAACCCCTCACAGTAGAGGACGTTCTGTTCAGCTTTAACGTCTTTAAGGAACACGGTTCGGTGTCCCTCAGAACAGCGTTACAGGATCTCGTTCACGTCTATGCTTTCGGAGAACGAGAACTCTGCTTTGTTACCCGAGCAAACGCACAAATCAATCCGATCATGCCGTTCGCCTACGGGGGGTTATCGATCTTGCCTAAGCATTATTGGCAGTCACGAGATATATCCAAGACCACCGTCGAGGCACCGTTAGGGAGCGGCCCGTATAGGCTGAAACGCGTCGATTTCGGCCGATCGCTCGACTACGAACGCGTCGAGAACTACTGGGGTCGGGATATACCAGTGAACCGTGGACGCTACAACTGGAACAACGTGAAATTTGACTATTTTCGCGATGAAAACGTCATGCTTGAAGCCCACAAGGCGGACGTGATCGACGCGCGCGAAGAAACCGTCTCCAAGGCATGGACGACTGAATACAACTTTCCGGCAGTGAAAGCAGGCCTATTTAAAGCTGACTTGCGTTACATCACTCGCGTTTGGGGGCTTTGGTGGCCCATTTTTTGGAACCTTGACCGTCCCCGCTTTCAAGATATTCGGGTTCGTGAAGCTTTATGGCTGCTATACGATTTCAGTTGGATCAATCGAGTCATATTGTTTGGTTTTTATGATCACGGAACATCGTTTTTCCACAATTCGCCCATGGCGCAGGCCGGCTTGCCTGGCCCAGCCGAGCTCAAACTGTTGGAGCCGTTTCGAGACCAACTGCCGCCTAGGGTATTTACAACGTCCTTTAAGCAGCCTCCGTCGGACGGTTTTGGTACCAACCGTGACAACATCGTTCGAGCGCTCGAACTCCTATCAGAGGCGGGTTGGGAACTTCGCAATGCTGAGCTCCGCCATAAGGATACCAACGAACGTTTCACTATCGATTTCGTTTTCGTTTCACCGATGCTGCGTCGCGCCGAAATGCCATACGTCTCTCAGTTGAATCAAATCGGAATCAAGACCACGGCTATCGCCCCGGAAAACTCGCATTGGCAACACCGGATGCGCACCGGCACCTTCGACGGAGGCGCCTACCTCTACATACCCAGCAATACCCCAGGACTTGATCTAAGAAATCGCTTCGGGAGCCTTGCAGCCGGACAGGACTACAATCTGAACTGGGCAAGGATTAAAGACCCCATCGTCGATGCATTAATCGAAAAGGTGATTCAATCTCGCACTGCTGACGATTTATATGCATCCACACGCGCGCTTGACCGGGTACTGCTCTGGAGCTTCTACTTCATCCCGGGAATGGCGCAACCGGGATACCGATTGGTGCACTGGGACAAGTTCGGAGAAGTTGAAACTTCACCGTTATCACGCGTGCCGGTCTTGGATGCGTGGTGGTGGGACGAAAACAAGGCGCAGCATGTGGCGAAAGGGCTCAAATCATTGAACAGCGCGAAATAATCGATGGGTAAGTATTTTTTACGCCGCCTCTTACTGATTATCCCGACGTTGTTCGGGGTCATTCTGATTAATTTCACGATCGTGCAGTTTGCCCCCGGTGGGCCCATCGAACAGATCATTGCCAAAGCAACAATGGGACAAATGTCAACCACATCGGCCATCAGCGGGGGCGGCGATTCGGGGATGTCGTCGCAAGCGATGGAACAGAACGCGGCGACCCAAAATCCTGCCACATATGGCCTTGACCCTGAGTTAATCGCTGACCTTGAGAAACAGTTCGGTTTTGACAAGCCCGTCCACGAGCGCTTTTTTTCCATGCTTAAGAACTATCTACGGCTCGATTTTGGAACAAGTTATTTCCAAGATCGGCCCGTCGTGGAACTGGTGGTCGAACGGATGCCGGTGTCGATCTCGCTTGGCCTTTGGTCACTGCTACTGATTTATGGAATATCCATTCCTTTAGGCATCGCAAAATCGACTCGGGATGGAACGCGTTTCGATTTCTGGACAAGTACCGTTATCTTCGTTGGTTACGCGATCCCGGGATTTATTCTCGCAATCCTTCTGATCGTGGTATTTGCCGGCGGGAATTATTTCGACCTGTTTCCTCTTAGGGGCCTTCATGCAGAAAATGCGAGTGAGTTGCCTCTTTGGGACTGGTGGGTCGATTATTTTTGGCACCTCGCCTTACCCATCGCGTCACTAACAATCGGCGGTTTCGCAACACTAACGATGCTCACCAAGAATTCCTTTCTCGAGGAAATCAGCAAGCAGTTCGTTCTAACAGCACAAGCCAAGGGACTCACGGAGACGCGCGTACTCTACGGTCACGTATTTCGAAACGCGATGCTGATCATCATCGCCGGCTTCCCGGCGGCATTTGTGGGCATTCTTTTTACTGGCTCGGTATTGATCGAAGTGATCTTCTCACTCGACGGCATGGGACTTCTTAGCTACGAAGCGTTGCTCAAGCGCGACTACCCGATCCTCTTTGGAACGGTTTTTTGTTTCACCCTCATCGGACTCGTGATGCACTTGGTCGGCGATATCGTCTACACCCTGGTGGATCCGAGAATCGATTTTGAGTCGAGGGACTAATGACGCCGCTCGCCAAACGACGAATCGCGAATTTCAAAGCAAATCGACGTGGCTATTACGCCCTTTGGGTGTTTCTTGCTTTGTTCGGGCTCTCGTTATTCGCCGAACTGCTCGCGAACGACAAGCCCATCGTTTTATACCTCAACGAAACGCTCTATTGGCCCGTTTTCGAACTCGTGACCGAGACCGAACTTGGGGGCGAGCTACCTATCGAAGCCGATTACACGGACCCCTTTGTACAGGCTTTGATAACGGATGGTGATGGCTGGGCCGTCTACCCGCCCATTCGCTATAGCCACGACACGATTGATCTTTACATCGAAAGCCCTGCCCCCGCAGCACCCTCAGCACAGCACTGGCTCGGGACTGACGACGGGGCAAAGGATACGTTGGCCCGATTGATCTATGGATTCCGATTATCGGTCTCGTTCGGCTTGTTTCTTACGCTGTTCAGTTCCCTCATCGGCGTTACCGTTGGCGCACTCCAGGGTTATTTCGGCGGGCTCGTCGACTTGATCGGGCAACGTATCGTGGAAATTTGGGCGGGTCTGCCTATCCTTCTCGTACTTATTATTCTTGCCAGCATTATTGAACCAAGTGTCTATTGGTTACTGGGTATTCTGACCATGTTCAGTTGGATGGCTCTCGTTGGTGTGGTTCGCGCCGAATTTCTGCGCGCGCGCAATTTCGATTATGTCCGTGCCGCCCGATCTTTAGGAGTTTCCAACGGGACCATCATCGTCCGACACGTACTTCCAAATGCGATGGTAGCAACGTTAACGTTTATGCCCTTTATATTGAGCGGGGCAGTCACGACGCTAACCGCTCTCGATTTTTTAGGGTTTGGTCTTCCGGCCGGCTCGCCCTCCTTAGGTGAACTCATGGCCCAGGGGAAAGCGAATCTGCATGCCCCATGGTTGGGCTTGACCGGATTTTTCACTCTGGCCGTGATGCTGTGTCTATTGATCTTCGTCGGTGAAGCCGTGCGTGACGCGTTCGACCCACGAAGATCACTGCAAGACTTAACGGGGTCTTAATCCAGCGACAGCGCAATTTTTTTTAACGTTTCGTCGAGGCTCGTTAGCGTTATACCTAGCTTCTGGGCACACGCATCGGCGCCAATGTTGTCATCGTGATCTAAGACACCCAGCATCGCGCGCGTCATCGGCGGGCTATCGCTCACCCGTTCCAATAAACCAGCCACGATCATGCCTAACCACATCGGTAACGAAATCAAAAGTCCATGAAACCCGGCGCGCTCATAAAGCATTCGCCGACTGAGCGAGGCCGGCCCAGCGAGACACAGGACCCCCGCTATACTCGATTCCATGCAAGCAATCACAGCCGCAATGACGTCATCGACGTCGATGGGTTGTTCTAAGCTAGATGCTCGGAACGCGAACGCAATGGAGCTCGAGGCGCGTTTTGCTAACGCACGTGAGGCGTGGTCGTTTGTGCCAAGCACCATGGGAACACGCAAAATACTCGACGAGACAACACTCTCCATCAGAACGCGTTCCGCCCTGGCCTTACTCGAGAGACACACGTTGGTGGAGTTAACCGAAGCACCTAAAATACTGAGGTATACGACCTTGCGAATCCCCGTCACTTCCGCCGCACGACACAGTGCCCTGGTCGCGTTCTCGTGGGCGTTAACGTACGTGCTGTTGTGGTTCTCGCGAATGATCCCCACTAAATGAACCACACCAATACAACCCTCGAGGGCTCTCGTCATTGCCAATTCAGACATGTAATCAACAATGCGCACCTCGTCGGCTGCCGAGTTGCCGAGCATTTGCGCCGCTTTATCTGTCCTCACGAGGGCCCGCACATCGTAATCGGTCGCCATTTTTTTAATCAACCGTTGACCAATGTGTCCATTCGCGCCCGTGATGACAATTCGATTCTTCATCTGATTCGCGTCATTTTCCGAAGCGTACGATAATCGATAATGGCCCGATCCGGAGCATCCAAGAACGTGAAATTAACCATATATCCTTGTCCTATATGTGGCTGACCTGGGCAAATGCACTGTCGGCGTCGAGGGTCGTTATGGCGCCGTTCGCTGCGCTGTGCATCTCGTCTAATTTCTGGCCCCTCGCCGGATTGATTTTTTTTGCCGCGGTACTAACGGATCTCATCGATGGCCCCCTGGCCCGCCGTCGCGGAGAAGCGACTACGGTTGGTGCAATCGTCGACCATGGTGCCGACGCATTTTTCGTAATCGTGATACTCGCGACGCTGGCCGCCCAGAAAATTTTCACGCCGTTGCTTCCGTGCGCGGTGGGATTAGCTTTCCTCCACTATGTCTTCGGTTCCGGCGCCCATAAGAAACATCCTCTCAAGGCGAGTCGACTCGGTCGCTACAACGGTATCTCGTATTTTGTCCTCGCCGGTATACCCGTCACTCAGAATGCGTTAGGTCTTAGCTGGGTGCCATCATGGATTATTAGTTACGGCGCATGGGTACTGATCGTATCGACCGTCATTTCGATTGCCGATCGATTGCGTTCGTCGTAACGAGCACTCCCACATTCGGACCAAAGATTGGTCAGCCGAAGAGTTCATGGTTCGCACGAGTGAGGAACAGGGTCCCGATGACCGCATTGAACATGACGAAAAACGTGTGCATCACAAGGCTAAACGCCCCGACCGCAGGGTATTCGGGGAATAACACGGTCCAAAGGAGTAAGGCCCCCGCGTGAAACGGCAGAGGCAGCGCCGCAGCAAGGAAAATAACGGGTAAAAACGCCAGCATTTGAGCGAAACTGACGTCCACTTGAAAGAGCTCTAGTGCAACCGTATAGACCACTACCGCCCCCACCAAATTAGGTGCTTTAAACAAAAACGTTAATAGGTAGTGCCTCGGCCTTCCCTGCCGTAGGGCGTGAAAGACGCCCCTATCACGGATCGAAAACTTCTTTAGTACACGACCCCGAAAATAGGCAATGTGTAACGGTAGGTATATGAACGCTCCGATGAAGACGGCGGGCAAGATTACGTCGAGTGGCAAAATCGACGATGCTTCCACTACAAGTTCAAATCCTAGCAACACCCCAACGCTGGAGAAAATGAGTAGCTGGTAGATCTCCATGATGCCCAAGAAGATCATGCTTGATAATGCTTCCCAGCCCGGCACGTTGTGACGCCGCAGCAGGTATAGCGACATGGCTCCTTTCCCAACTTGCTCGTTGACCAGCGAGAGGATGTACGCGCTCGCGCGGATGGGCAGAACAGCGTTTAGCTTGATCTCCGATACGTTAAACCAACGAATAACGCGCCAAGTCACATGTGCATCCACGACAAAAAAGAATATCGAGTAGGGGATCATGATCCCCAGCCAAAGTGGCCAATTTGCTTCGCCGAAAAAAACGAGTAGGTACTCAATCGCCGCCTGATTTTCGCGTGCAGCAGCGTCGTCTATCTTTCCCCATACCAGATAAAAGCAGGCCGCTGTCAAAACCCATGTGCAGCCCGTAAAGAGCAACTTACCTGCCTTTTTTTGTTTCCTTTCAGAACGCGTAAGTTGCTCCGACTCGGTCATGCCGGTCCCAGTTGGTGCGAGCGACGTAGTACTTTCATCGGGTAACGGATCCGCTCGTGATAGCCGAGTTTGGCATACACGCGGCTGGCAATCCTCTCGGCAGGGCTACCAACACGCACGTGCAGGAACGACTTGCAATTAGCGCAATGTTGGCGTGTGACGATTTCGGCAACAAGCCCCTGCGCGTATCCTCGACCACCAAAACCTTCGGCAGTGCAGACGGCGCTAACTTCACGGTTTCCTTCGAAGCAAATTCGTTCACCCGCCATCGATACAAGACGTCCTCCTACACGCACACCTACATAGTCTCCTAGTTGGTGGGTCAACCGCTCAAAAGGCCCTGGATCTGTGGCCTTGACGAGCCTTTGCATTTCTTCGGCATCCCCTTCGTGTAGTTCGATCCAGGTGAAGTCGGTTTCGTTGGGTTCCAGGATGTCACATACCCACTGGGTGAGTTCGATCGTTGTCAATTCCCGCCATAGGCTGGCGTCAACAGGCCCAGCCTTAATCACCGCGACAATCTCGTCCGGCGTTACTAGCTGACTCAGCTCGTTCGTCGCCTCAATCGAACTGTCCGCTACCGCCGCAATGGGGGAAACATCGGCGCAATAGCGGGCGGCAAGCGACCCCACGACCCCAAATTCGCGCTGCTCGCCAGTCAGCGCGTGCCACGCCGGGTTATCAAGCGGATCCAATTAAACCTCCAAAACTGCCGCAAACGTCACCTTGATCGACCAAGGTTACCGATAATCGTGAGATCAATCGTTCCGGGCTCAATAAACGACAGCTATTCCTATTCGCGTAGGGATAATTCAGCCGGTATCCGTTTACCGGCACATCGTTGGGAGTCGATCGTCCGACGAGCGACTAATCCAACGCCTCTTTGGTCGTTTTGATGATCGCGGCAGCAACTTTATACGGATCCGCGTTCGAGGCGGTACGGCGGTCCTCAAGGCGACCTTTCCAACCGCCATCAATGGTGGCCACCGGTATGCGGATCGACGCACCGCGGTCGGCAACCGCAAAACTGAACGTATCGATTGATTCAGTCTCATGTTCGCCTGTCAGACGCAACTCATTATGAGCTCCATAAACCGCGATATGGCGCGGAATATTTTTCCCGAAGTGTTCGCAAATTTTAGTGAATACCTCTTCTTTGCCTGACTCACGCATGACGCCATTAGAAAAATTCGCGTGCATCCCAGAACCGTTCCAGTCCATGTCGCCAAGCGGTTTCGGGTGCCAGTTAATGGCATAACCATATTTTTCACCCGTTCGCTCTAAGACATAGCGAGCCAACCAAGTCTCGTCGCCAGCTCGTTTAGCACCCTTTCCAAATACCTGAAATTCCCACTGTCCCGCAGCAACCTCGGCATTGATCCCTTCAACATTAATCCCCGCATCAAGACAAAGATCTAGGTGTTCGTCCACACAATCTCGCCCATACGTGTTCGATGCGCCTACCGAACAATAATAGGGGCCTTGCGGTCCAGGGTACCCATTCAACGGAAATCCCGGCGGGAGATCGGTATCCGTATCCCAGAGGAAGTACTCCTGTTCATAACCAAACCAAAAGTCCTCATCGTCATCGTCGATGGTTGCGCGTCCGTTAGAAACGTGCGGCGACCCATCAGCGTTCAAGACTTCTGTCATCACAAGATACGCATTCTTACGATCCGGATCCGGAAAAATGCAGACGGGTTTCAAAAGACAGTCCGAGTCGTTCCCTGCTGCCTGCTCCGTGGAACTACCGTCGAATGCCCACATCGGGCAATCGCCAAGTGTTCCGCCAAAGTCAGTCTGTACCAGGGTCTTGCTTCTTAGACTCTGGGTTGGTTTGTAGCCGTCAAGCCAGATATATTCCAACTTCGTTTTCATAGTGTGCCTTGCCCTCCAAAAACACTGCGCTTTATATTCGCGGCTTTCTCCACAGCCGTTGTTTTTCGTTTACCGCCTCGCTTACTCGTAGCCAAGCGACTCCAATGCGGCTCGCAAGCATAACGCAAACGCGAAACCAACAACTACGCCATTCAGCACAGGAAACTCTTATTTGAAACGAGGTCAGTTGACCAACCCGTAACTCCATTCAGAAGCGAGAGCTCACCTAATTTGCGATGCCTTGGTAAATCAAGGTTTTGAGTTCTCGCCTGATCGGATACGTCGACGACGGTAACAGTTGGGTTAGGAATACGACCGTCATGTCCTCCAAAGGATCGACCCAAAAATAGGTGCTCGCAGCCCCTCCCCAGGCAAATTCCCCTGGAGAATCAAGGACACCGGCCGCAGCCGGATCGAGGACGACCGAGAATCCGAGGCCAAAGCCAATCCCGTGATACGACGTTTCGCTAAAAACCGGCTGTCCCATCGCCGCCAGATCAACATTTCCGGGCATGTGGTTAGTCGCCATGTACTCGACCGTTTTCCGACCTAGTATTCGATGGCCGCCAAACTCGCCTCGGTTCAGCAGCATTTGAGCGAAACGACTGTAGTCATCAATCGTTGCGACCATGCCCCCACCACCGGAGAAAAACGTGGGGCGCTGGTGATATACCGAGCTGGCCGGATTGTCCTGCAGCTCGAATCCTCCACCACGTTTATAGCGATAGCATGCAGCGAACTTATCCTTAGAGGAGGCGGGCACTTGATACCCCGTGTCGTTCATTCCAAGAGGTTTTGTAATCCGCTCGCGAACAAATACATCCAGATCAGTGTCCGAGAACAATTGCACAAGATAACCGCAGACGTCTGTCGCAACGCTGTAGTTCCATCGCGATCCAGGCGTGAACGAGAGGGGAATATCGGCCAGGTCATCAATCATGTCTTGGAGCGTCGATCCTTGGCGTTCGCCACCTATGGATGCATTCCGATATAAGGCATCGACAGGGTGGCTATTCATGAATCCGTACGTCAGTCCAGAGGTATGCGTCAACAGATGCTTGATCGTCACCGGCACCGTGGTTGGGGACGTCACCATTGTTGCGCCGTCGCCGTTTTCGTACACGCGCAAATCTGACCAACTCGGGATGAACTTCGACACCGGATCATCCAACTGAAATTTTCCCCGTTCGTACAGCATCATCAAGGCAACGCTGGTGATCGGTTTCGACATCGAATAAATGCGTACCACCGTGTCGCGCTCCATAGTGAGGTTCCCTTCAACATCACGATGGCCAAATGCGTGGAAATACGCTTCCTCTCCATGCCGCGTCACCAGACACGAGCATCCGGGGAAACGACCTTCGTCGACATACCCCTGCAGGTGTGAAGTAAGGTACTCAAGTCGATCAACCGAAAACCCGTGCCCCATAATGATTTCCCAACCATTTGACCCAGCATAACCGTTTACCCAAAGTTACGTGGACGGGGCGACTGGCAGCAATGGCTCCATTTAGACTTTTGACGGAAGATGGGCGGGGGGAGAATTCCGATGACACCTGGACAGAAATTAAGACATGCCCTGGCATCCGAAAAGGTCGTTTTCGCACCGCTTACGCTCGATGCACTGACCGGTCGTATCGCCGAGCGAGCTGGATTCTCAGCCGGTTACATTAGCGGCGGTGCATTGGGATTTGCACACGGCGTAAGCGAGGCGTTGCTTACGTTAACCGAAATTGCCGATGTTACGCAGCACGTGACCGCCCGCACCGACATTGCCGTGATCGTCGATGGTGGCGTGGGTTTTGGCGACGCCGTACACACAACCCGAACGATTCAGGTGGTTGAAGCCGCTGGCGCTGCTGGTATCGAGATCGAAGATCAAGTGGCGCCGAAACGGGTGAGCCATCACCGTGGCATCGAGCACCTCATCGAAATCGGCGAAATGACCGATAAGATCCGCGCCGCGGTCGGCGCGCGTAGCGATTCGGACTTCGTCATCATCGCGCGCACCGGAGCAGTTCGTAACGAATCGTTCGAAAAAGCGATTGAGCGCGGCAATGCCTATGCAGACGCTGGGGCAGACTTGGTCATGCTCATGCCAACCAATGAAACCGAATGGCAGGAAGCGCCTCGACGTATCGGCGTACCGCTCGCCACGATTACCTCGCTCGACACACGCCTTCCAACGGAGTGGGCAACGTTGGGCTGGGATTTGATTATCGATCCCTTTACTGCACAAACGGCAGCCGTCAACGCCATATCAAACGCGTATCAGCAATTTCGACAATCCGGGACCACCGGCTTGGATCCTAACGAAATATTTGCGCACTACCGACTGTTGCCCGACATCGCCGGGTTCCAAGAACTTTATGAGATCGAAGATCGAACAACGGAGAAAACCTCATGAACGTCGAAATACGACCCCTCACTGCTGGCGAGATGGGGCAGTTGGGCGAACTAGGCGGCTACGTGTACGGCGGCAGTTTTGGCGACGGACCGGACAACGTCGTCGCAACCGCCAATTTACCGGATTGGACACTGTGTGCGCTTGTCGACGGGAAGCTCGTCTCTAGCTTCACGGCCATTCCATTCACAATGCGTGCGAATGGCAACGCCGTTGCGCTAGCCGGCGTCTCTACGGTCGGGACGCAGCCCGAGTATCGACGTCAGGGTCTTCTACGGCGGATTCAAACCCAGGCCTTCGCCGACATGCGTGATCGTGGCCAGTCAGTGGCAGCACTTTGGGCTTCGCAAGCCGCCATCTACCAGCGCTACGGCTATGCCATGACAACGGTCCTGCGTTCATACCATGTGGACACTACAGATATCGGTTTTCACGACGGCGTTTGGGGATCGGGTTGCGTCGAGCGCCTTTCAGTCAACGACGCATTCGATGTCATCAAATCGATCTATATTCGTTTCGTTGAAAACCGCACCTGCTACCTGCATCGAAGCAAGGCGCTATGGTTGCAAAATGCGATGGAGGAGATCGAAGGGCAGGGTCCGATCCATGCCGGTGTGCATTACGATGAGGAAGGTAAGGCCGACGGCTACATCATCTACACTCTCCGGGCAAACAAAGTTGACCACGCAACTCGAGGTCAGGAAATTATCATCCGGGATATGGCCTGGCTTTCGATGGATGGATATCGATCAATGTGGGAATGGCTCAAGCGGCATGATTTAGTTGGTCGGGTGTCATACCAGACGGCGGCCGCCGACGATCCCGCGGTCGAGCTATTTGCCGAACCGAGGCTTCTCCACGGCGTCGATCACGAAGGAATTTGGCTTCGGGTCGTTGACGCAACAGGCGCCCTCGGAGACCGTGCTTATTCGAGCGAGGGAGAGATCACCATCGGCTTGACCGATGATCCTCTTACGCCATGGAACAATCGCTCCATACGGCTCGAGGCGTCACCCGAAGGCGCTCACGTTACGTCAAGCAAGTCGGCCGATCTCCAAACGTCTGCCAAAGCGCTTGCATCGCTTTATAGCGGCTTTCGCACGGCAAGGCAGTTGCGGGCGTGGGGACTCATCGAGGGTGAGGATCATGTGATTGATACCGCAGACCGTCTATTCGCCAGCAGCCATGCGCCACACTGTCCCGATCATTTTTGACTCGACATCTCCCATATTCTTGAGCCCGCGTCATTAATCGAATAGGGGCTTACCTCGCAACTGTTTTTTTTGCCCAAGACGCTGTTTTCGCTGAATACGCGCTTTAACCGCTTTACGCGACGGCTTCGTTTTGAGTCGCTTCTTTGGAGCTCGACCAGCCTCCGACAAGAGAACGCGCAGGCGGTCCATCGCGTCCTCCCGGTTGCGCCCTTGAGTCCGCTGAGCCTGCGCAAAAATAATAATTTCCCCTGCCCGATTTAGGCGGTTTCCCGCGATTAATGCTAAACGCCGCCGATACGCTGTCGAAAAACGACACGCACTGAGATCTAGTCGTAACTCCGCGGCTGTTGCCACCTTGTTGACGTTCTGGCCCCCCGGTCCCGTTGACCGAACAAACTTCCACCTCAGCGCTTCAGCCGGAATTTGTAGACCAGCAATGGTGTAGTCGGTCACCGCTATTCCAAACGTTTGTTTTAGTCGGCGGGTGCAAGATAATCCCCAGCTAAGGGGAGGACAACATGAGCTGGAAAGACGAAGTTAATGAGATCACTCATCGCCGTGCGTTGCGCCAAGCTATGGGAGGCGCCGAGGGCATCGAACGTCAACACAAGCGTGGGAAACTAACAGTCCGGGAACGCATAGATAAGTTCGTCGATCCGAACGGGTTCCGCGAATTTCATTCACTGACCGGTAGCTCCACGTATAGCGAGAAAGGTGACCTGAAGAGCTTTATACCGCGCGGCTCAGTCGAAGGTACGGCATTGGTCGATGGACGTAAGGTCATTCTGAGCGCGGGAGATTTTACAGTGCGCGGTGGTTCCGCGAGTTCAGGCGGCGGTATGGGATCGGAGCTCCCGTCCAATGAACGCGCCCGTCAGTGGCGTCTCCCTTACGTCCGCTTACTTGATGCGGCCGGAGGTAGCGTCCGCGGTTTCGAGGAAATGGGTCGTACCTATCTGCCCGACGGTAACCACGGGTCAACGATTGATGTCGATCTTCTCTCGCGGGTGCCTGTGGTATCCGCTGTGATGGGGTCTGTTGCCGGTCTACCCGCGATCAACGCTTGCTTAGCCCATTTTAACGTGATGGTTAAAGACTCAAGTCAACTATTCCCTGGCGGTCCCCCAGTGGTTAAAGCGGCATTGGGTTACGAAATCAGCAAAGAAGAACTGGGGGGCCCACACATCCACACCCGAATTAGCGGTTCGGTGGACAATCTTGCAGATACAGAGGAAGACGCCTTTGGTCAAATTAAGCGCTTCCTCAGTTACCTGCCATCCAATGTCCATGAAATGCCGCCTCGTCGTTTAACGGACGATCCCGCCGACCGTAACGAAGAAGATCTACTGTCTTTGATCCCTCGAGACCGGCGGCAAGTGTTCGACGCCCGCAAATTGGTCGAATTGGTTCTCGATCACGGTTCGTTTTTTGAGATCTCACCTCGCTACGGTCGTGCCCGGCTCACTGGGCTCGGACGGATTAACGGTTTCCCCGTTGGGGTAATGGCAAACAACCCGCGTCATAACGGTGGCTCAACGGACGTCGCGGCTGGTAATAAGGTGATTCGCCTTTTGCAATTATGCGATGTGTTTCATTTACCGATCATTAGCTTCGCTGACGAGCCCGGCTTTATGGTGGGGTTGGAATCTGAAAAGGCCGGCATCGAACGCGCCGGCGCGGCGCTTGTCGCAGTTACCTGTCAAAGCCGCATGCCTTGGTTGACCGTGGTAGTCGGACGGCTCTACGGCGTGGCGGGACAGTGTCATCACCGACCATCGGGCATGTTTCGCCGTTACGCTTGGCCTTCAGCTGCATGGGGATCAATGCATATTACTGGCGGCGCTTCCGCGGCTTATCGCCGCGAAATCGACGGCGCAGACGATCCGGAGGCTAAATTAGAGGAGATCGAATCGCGCCTTAACGCCCTCGCCTCGCCGTTTCGAACCGCTGAGGTAACCGGTCAAGACATTATCGATCCCCGCGAAACTCGAGGTTTTGCAGCCGAGTTCGTTGACGATGCGCAACGCGTGCTCAAGGCCCAGCTTGGAGATCCTCTTATCCCTTATCGGCCCTAGTTATCACTCGTCGTGGCTGGTCCTTTCGCGTTCCTTCGCGCGACGTCGCATTCGTTGGGTAGTTCGACGCTCAGTATCGCGCCGGTCGCTGAGCGATGCCGAGTTGCGCGCCTCTTCCCGCCAAAGCTTTCTGAACTGTTGTAACCTCTCCGGCTCCAGCTGACCCTCGGAAATTGCAGATTGCACTGCACAACCCGGCTCCGTTTGATGGTCGCAGTCAACAAATCGACAACGGGCTGCCAGAGTCGCTACATCCTCGAAAGCCGATGCGACGCCTTCGGCTGCGTCGGCAAGCGCAAGCTCTCTGATGCCTGGCACGTCCATGACCAGGGCTCCTTGTTCAATCGGATGTATCGATCGATGACTAGTTGTGTGTCGACCCCGACTATCGTCTTCCCTTATCGCTTCGGTTCGTTGCACTTGATAACCCGCCAGCGTATTCAGTAACGTGGATTTGCCAACCCCCGACGACCCAACGAGGGCGACGGTTTGACCTTCTGTAGTCCACAGCCGCACGCCTTCAAGAGTGTCCGCGTCACGCGCATCGATACATTCGATCACCGAGTTACCTGAGACTTTCTGGGCCCTCTCGACGTATTGATGACTCTTATTCGACAGATCGCGTTTGGTTATCACGACCACGGCCGTAATCTCCATTTCTCGGGCTAGTGCAAGGTATCTGATGAGACGATTTTCATTAAATTCATCGTTACACGACGTGACGACAAATAACGTATCGATATTGGCTGCGATTAGCTGTATTTCGCGCTTCGATCCAGCGGCATAGCGCTTAAACACGCTCTTGCGTTCAAGAAGGCGCACGACCTTATCCCGTCCTCCACCTAACAACACCCAATCACCCACGGTGGGTCGTAGTTCTGTCGGACCCCGAAACCAATTGCTACCGAGTGCGACGTCGTATTCATCAACGCCGTCGGTAACCACCAAGGAAGAACGATGCACGGCAACCACACGGGCCGGTACCGCGAAATCCCGTTCATCCGTGCTTAGTTGTAGTGAAAAAAAGTGATCCCAGCCGAATGCCTCGAGGCTCACGCTGGCGCGCTCGTCACGAACGAGGCAAAGAGTACTTGCTCTATCAAATCAAGGGTGGTTGCTATAACGAACACCATCGCATTATGGTGAAACCAGAATGTCGACGCACCTCAATAAAGCAGAAATCGAGGCCTTTCACCGGCG
>DCBA01000116.1:0-10986 GCA_002313255.1 Gammaproteobacteria bacterium UBA1119
AAGCTGGCACCTCATATTCCATCAAAGCAGTATAGGGCAAGCTTCGGCATCTTTTTAGCTGGCATCAAATCCGCGTCCGCGCCCCGAGTGTTAAACTAAACTAATGCAGAAGGTTTTAGTCGTTGACGACGACGCCCATATCCGGGACGTGGTCTGCTTCGCATTGCGGCGCGAAGGTTTCGACACTCTCGAGGCTTCGACGGGTCGAGCAGCGGTCGAGAAGGCTGAGGCAGAGCAGCCTGATCTCATCGTGCTCGACGTACTAATGCCCGAAGGAGACGGTATCACCGTTTGTAAACAAATTCGTCAGTCGTCGATCGCCCCAATTATATTTTTGTCTTCCAAAGACGCCGAAGCCGACCGTATCAAAGGGTTGGATATCGGTGGCGACGATTACGTGACAAAGCCTTTTAGTGTTCGGGAGCTCATTGCTCGCATAAAAGCGGCTTTGCGTCGGATTGACGATCAACCCGTTGTGCTCGAAAGCCACCTCTCGATCGGCCCGTTGAATATGAATATCGAATCTCGATCAGCCTCAATTTACGACCAAATGCTTGACCTAACGCGTACCGAATTCGATCTTCTGACCGCGATGGCACGACAAGACGGTATTGTGCTCGCACGAGCGAAGCTCGTGTCCAGCGCATACGCGGCAAATCGGATTGTCAGTGACAGGACGATCGATAGTCATATCCGTCGACTACGAAAAAAGTTGCGTAATCTTGGAGTCGATCCAATTCACACAGTGCATGGCGTGGGTTTTCGCCTATCGTTCAAATAAGTCGTGATCAAGATGATGCGGTTTCGATTACGCACGGTCCTTGTCGGTCTGAGCCTGATCGTCATGATTCTTCCATTAGCGGGTATTCAGATCCTTCGTCTATACGAAAGTGCACTGATACGACAAACCGAATCGGAGCTTCTAGCCCAGGGAGCCTTCGTCACAGCCATGTATCGACAATCGTTTCAAGCAATTGCCGAGAGCCAAGCTAAACCCGCACTCCAAGATTTTCGCGTCGATGCGACGAAACAAATCTCAAGCGAACTCGACCTTGCGACAACGGAAATCCAACCTCCGTTCACTACAATAAATGAGAAAGAACCTCCGGATCCGGTCGCTCGTACAATAGGTTTGACTCTCGAGCCTGTGCTCGTGGAGGTTTCAAAGATAACTTTCGCAAAGATATACGTGTCAGACCATCACGGGCGTATCGTTGCAGCTACCGAGAACGCGCTTGAACAGTCAATTGACGCCGCCGACCCAATAAATGCCGTTTTCTCGGGAACATCGATAAGCCAATTACGGCGTATCTCCAACGTTGAGGTTTCAGGATTCATCGGATTCGGAAGCGGATCCAATCTAGTCGTTCTCGTTGCTCTTCCGATCATCGAGAACGGTACGATCATGGGCGCCGTCGTCCTGTCTCGCCCACCACCCAACATTTTCACGGCGCTCTATGCAAAACGACTCCTTTTGCTCGAAGCAGCGGGTGTCCTCCTCGCCGTCGTCATCCTTATTTCAATTTTTACTTCGCGGTCAGTAGTGAATCCCATTCAACGTTTGGCAAAAGAAGCCGATCTCGTGGCACGTGGCGAACAACAAACATTCGACAATAACCACGTCTACCGGACACTCGAGGTCGATCAACTCGCAAAGCGCCTCAAGGAAATGGCGGATGCGCTACAACTGCGTTCCCACTACATCCGGGATTTTGCACGCCATGTCAGCCACGAATTTAAAACACCCATCGCCGCTATCAGAGGTGCGGCTGAAGTGCTGGAAGATCACGCCGGCGACATGACGGTCCAAGAGCGCTCTAAATTCTTGGAGAACGTTCGTTCGGACCTCACTCGACTTGAACGGTTGACCAACGGTCTACTGGAGCTCGCGACCGCCGAAATGTCTCGTGTGACCGACGTGTCTTGCGTTCTCGCTGACCTCGCAGGAGAGTGCCAACGGGCTTCAATGCACGGGGCAACGCGTACCCCCATGGCAATACCTGAAAAAAGCCTCGGCGCCATCCTGACTCATTTAATCAAGAACGCCGAACAACACGGTGCTCACTCGATTGAAATTCATAGCGCCGTCGTCGGCCAGCAGCTCCAAATCGATGTCACCGACGACGGCGAAGGCATTACTGAATCAAACAAACACCTGGTATTCGACCCCTTCTTTACTACCTATCGCGATCGAGGTGGTACCGGTCTTGGCCTTTCGATTGCCCGCGCAATAGCACGAAACGCCGATGGCGATCTTGATTACATCGCCGAAGCGGTCAGAACCGGAACGACATTTCGCCTAACCATTCCGTTGGCCCGATCTCACGATCAGTTCAGTCCATAAAGTCGCTCAACATTTTCACGCGTAATTCGCTTTCTTTCGTGATCCGGAACATCGCAGAAAATTTCATCCAGCACGTCTAAAGAACACGGCCACGTTGAATCGACGTGGGGGTAGTCAGATCCCCACATCAGATTGTCGATACCTATCAACTCCCGAGTGAGTACAGCAGGCCGATCATCTTCGATGGTGGCATAAAACTGTCGCGACCAAACATCTTGGGGCAGCTCCCCCGTATATTCGTCGGAACGGAACCGGTATTCCCGCTGCAGACCCTGATCAATGCGATCCAGCCAGTGCCCAATCCAGCCACCGTTAAATTCAGCAACCACGAACTTTAAGTCAGGATGCTTCGTTGCAACGCCTCGACACATCAAATCGGTCAAGGTTCTTTGAATCGTGCTCTGCGTGTTCGCATAATCGGCTATGGGATCACGCGTCGCCTTGTTCGGCCGAAATTCAGGTGGTAAATACGCGTTCGTTCCTACATGCATCGACAGCGGAAAATTGGCTTCCTCAGCCAAAGTCCACACACCTTCGTAACACGGATCATGGTATGGCGCACCCGCGGGCGAAGTGCAGGGTATGCATCCGCCACGAAATCCGTTCTTGATGACGCGATTAAGTTCTTCGCGTGCGGCGACCGGATCCTGCATGGGAATCGCAGCTAAACCAAACAATCTCGAATCGGAATTTTTGGTGTAATCGAGAAGCCAATCGTTGTAATTCTTCTGACAAGCAACAAGCAATTCGGTATTTTCAAAACTAAACAGTCCAAAAAAACCGGGGTAAAGAAATTCCGCCGCAATCCCGTCCGCGTCTTGATCGACGTGACGACGCGATCCGTCCCTAATTCCCTCGCGAAGACCGTCGTATCCCCGAGACATAATCGCCATGACTGCGGGGTCGGCCAAATCGTCGACTTCCGGCTTACGGCCGGGTCTCCTCTGCACCTCAACACCATCGCGCATTCGAAGCCCCGCAATCCCTATCCGTCGACGGACACCCGCCTTACCTTTTGACGGAATAATGATCGCGTCTTGGTCCGTGCCCGCGTGCATAACCCTCGGCGCGTCGTCTCCAAAACGTTCGGGCAAACCAACGAACACGTCGGCCCCTTCAACCACATGTGAATCCGCCGAAATCGGTTGCATCGCCTTGCCCCTCATTCAATCGGTTGGAAACCGAAGCAAACTAATATCCAAGATCTTTGTCAATCACTCCTTCCAAAGCCCTACCAGTGCGAACGTGTTCGAGATTCCTGATAAACCGATCAAGATTTCGGGACGCGCGAAACTGGCTGGCGCCTGCCGTGTGGGGACTCATGACAACGTTCTCGAGTAACCAAAGGTCACTGTCTGCTGGAAGCGGTTCACGCGGAGCGACATCCAACGCAGCGCCGGCGATAGTACCTTCCTTCAAAGCTTTGACCAGATCCTCCTCGACCATTACCTCTCCGCGCGTAACGTTAACGAGTACAGCCGTATCCTTCATGGCCAAAAACGCCGATGAATCAAATTTTCCTCGTGTCTCGGACGTTAACGGACAGCAAATCGACACCACGTCAGATTGCCTCAACATGGATTCAAACCCGTCGAGACCCAAGACCTCGTCCGCACCATCAGTCGCTTCCATCTCTTCGCGATCTAACGCGATCACCCCCATACCAAACCCAACCGCTCGCCGAGCCATGGCTTTGCCGGTACCACCAAACCCAAAGATCCCTAGGGTAGCGCCCGTTAGCTCAATTTCTTTCGATCGCATTTCGGGCCGATGCTTCCAGGAATCTGGTCCTAAACGTAATGCCGTGGCTAATTGTCGCGTCAGCATCAACAAAAGGCCGAAACCGTGGTCAGCGAGATGTTCACCCACCAACCCTTTTTCGCTCGTGAGAATGACATCACTCGATATGAATTCATCGTAGAGAAACATATCCACGCCCGAAGCAATCGCATGCACCCACTTGAGTCGATTGCTCGCAAGAAACATCCTTTTCGATACAAGACCTAGTACGACGTCGGTGTCGCCTACATGATCGATCGCATCTTCGGGTGTACTCACGACTACGTCAGCGTTCCCGCCGGCAATGCGGATTCGTTCGATCTCGATATCGGGGACCGAGGGCAAGGTCAGTCCGGGGATGATCAGAATCTTCACGAAAATTCGACTTCAACGCGACCAATGGCAGCACCAAAATCACCGCGCCAGTAGCCACTTCGGACAATCCTTTGTCGGGTATACGACCCAGTAATGACTTGATCTCCCGCTTTAATCGACTGATCAAACCGAGCTAACGTTGCTGCCAGAGCCACAAGCGAATCGAAGTGATCATCAATATGGTTTTTCGCAGCAACCGTTTCGACGTGCTCACCATCCCGAGTTAAATCCACCGAGAGCGAATCGAAAGGAAAAGCACTCCAGTCGAGTTGCCTTCCTTCACCGACGACTATCCCCCATTGCGACAGGTTGTCCTCTAGGCGTTGCAGCGGTGTTGCTCCGGGTTTTAAGCGTTGCTCGTTAATCTCAAAGGCCGGCGCCACGGTTGCAACGGCATTGATCAAGCCGTCGCGATCCGCGTCCCGACCCACATCGTGTTCAAAACTAAAACAGAGTTCATTTTCGAGACCGTAGATTCCGGGCTCAGAGAATGGCAACTGGGTACCCGTTGAAAAGACGCGTTCAGCCAGGATATAACCGAACGGCCGAAAGCCCACACCCATGGAATTCCTCGCCTGTCCCGACGTCAGGCCGACCTTCCAACCCGCGTTCTTGCGAGCCCCGAGTCTCACCAATTGGCGTTCAAGACCAGAGTACAGTTCATCCATCAAGCAAAGTCCTCAAGTTTGGACTTCCACGCCAATGCTTCCTCTGGCGAACGGATGGTCGCGCCCATACCCGGTTGCGGTGACACAGGGACCAACACACGATCAACGTGCAGTGCGGTAAGTGCGTCGAGTCCGTCATCGGAAGCGGGATAACTGACCGTGATTTCGAGTTCGTCAGGATCTCTACCATTCGATTCCGCCGTCGTCCTGGCAAGCGCAATCAGATCTTCCGGCAGTTCGCGGGCGGGGAAAAATCCATCACCAATCCGTCCCGCGCGTCGAGCCGCCGCTCGAGAATGCCCCCCAACGATCACCGGCACGCTGCCTTCCGAGGGCCGAGGTAAACAATAGACATTGTCAAAGCGAAAAAAATCGCCGTAAAACGACGCCTTCTGTTGCGACCAGAGCGCACGCATTACCGCGACGTACTCATCAGTCCGTGCTGCCCGATCATCAAAAGACGCACCAATGACATCAAATTCCTCACGCATCCAACCGACACCGATTCCGAGCAAAACCCGGCTGCCACTCATGAGATCAAGCGTCGCAATCTGTTTCGCCACAACCACTGGATTGTGTTGTGGAAGGATAAGTATTCCAGTGCCAAGCTTAATTCGCGTGGTATGAGCCGCCACGTAGGCCATCCATATAAGCGGATCCGGCAACGGCAAGTCGTATCGGTCTCCCGCCATCCTGCCATCTTTTGAGTACGGATATTTTGATGCATGAAGTTCGGGAATAACCGTGTGTTCAACCGTCCATGCCGAGTCAAAGCCAGCCTCTTCAGCGGCAACAATCAATTCGACCGCATGAGCAGAGTCAATAAAACGTCCCGTATTGCAATAACGTAGACCGAATTTCATCTACTTGCCCCATGCCGTTCCATATCAACGCTTGAGCATACCCGGTGTTGACGGTAGCGTAATCACCTTGCAAGTAAGTAGGCACAAGAAAGTCATGCGTACCGGACTTCGAGTTATCGACACTGACTCTCATCAAATGGAACCACAATCTATTTGGAAGGAATACATCGACCCACGCTTCGTGGATCGAGCACCCGTCGTGGGCGATATGGGCAACGGCAAACGGGGCATGATGGTCGAAAATGAACCCGTGACGCGTCAAACCGGTTCCTACCCTATGGATTCCAAAGACTTCCACGAAGCCACTACCAAAGCCATGGAGCGCTTCAAAGACACGCGCGACCAGGGGTTCAGCGCAGCCGCGAGGCTAAGTGATATGGATGCACACGGCGTTGACGCACAAGTCATCTACCCGACCGTCGGCGGGCAAATCCTTGGCAAATCGTTTGCGGATCCCGAACTTTTATTGGCCGTATGCGCCGCGTACAACGATTGGTCGTTGGAATATTGCAGCCTCGCGCCGGAACGATTGCGGATGGCCGCGATGCTTCCCGTCCAAGCACCCGATCTCGCGATCGAAGAAGCTAGAAGGACCGCGACCAAGGGGGCCGCCTGCTACTACGTTCGACCTAACCCCGTCGCCAACCGCAATCTATACCACGCTGATTACGATTCGCTTTGGACCGAAATAGAGTCGTTAGAAAAACCGGTTTGTATACACGATTCAGGTTCGCCCTACCTTCCATCCTATGGCGACCGAATGGAAACACATACCTCCGGTCATATCATTGCACACCCGTTCGAAGCCATGGTCGCGATGATGAGTCTCATCTGGTACGGCACCATCGAGCGACATCCAAACCTTTCAATCGTTCACGTCGAAGCAGACGCCGGTTGGTTGCCTTATTGGCTCCAACGCATGGAGCAGCACTGGGACTTTTCTGGATGTGCCGAACATCCAGAACTTAAGCGACGACCTACCGAATACTTCAAGAGTAATTTCCTCGTGGCTTGTCGCGGCGATGAAATCACGCTACCGGCGGCGTGCGAACTAGTCGGAGACGACTACATCACCTTTAACACCGACTATCCACACCCCGACGGAACTTGGCCGCTGGGCATGGAGAACTTAGAGAACCAACCGCTTCCGGAAGAGTCGATCCGAAAAATATTTTGGGATAACGCGGCCCCCGCTTTCGGCTGCGTCTAGCAGAGTCAAGATACGGCTAATCACGCTAATACCCCGTTGTACAGATCAACGTCTTCATGGAACACTGCGCGTCGTTCAAATAGGCAACCGGGATTTCGTCGGTAATGATCGAAAAAGCCCGAAGCATGCTGGCTTCGTACAACACAGCGATGACGGAACTGCAGGCACTCATCGACGATTCTTTCGTAGACGCCGTCAAGACACTTGCAAGTCTTGAATCCGTCCTAATTATTACAGGCCTCGGGAAAAGCGGCCTCGTTGGACAAAAGGCGGCTGCAACGTTCTCCAGCACCGGCACCCCAAGTGCTTTCGTGCATCCCGTGGAGGCACTGCACGGGGATCTCGGTATCGTTCAGCCAGGATCAGCCATGCTTGCCATTTCAAAGGGGGGTGGAAACGAAGAAACCATCGAATTTGCTCGCCAGTACCGGAGCGTCGTCAATGGTCCGGTGATCACGCTTTCGGAGCCAGCATCTCGATTGGAGGATTTAGCTGACATCGCGCTTCACATACCTCCACTTCCCGAAATAGACGAATGGGATTTAGCTCCCACCACGAGCACCATGACGAGTATGGCAGTCTGCGATGTGCTGGCCATTTGTACGCAACAAAGTAAAGACTTGACCGCAGACGACTTTGCTCAATTCCATCCGAGCGGGACCCTCGGTAAGCGCCTGCTCTTAAATGTCGGCGATCTAATGATCTCGGGCACAGACTTACCAATCCAGGGCTTAAACGTTTCGTTTGCGGATCTTGTCTACGAGATTTCCTCGAAAGGTATGGGCATGGTGTTACTCACCGAAAAGAACGGCGAGCTTTTTGGCGTTCTAACCGACGGAGATATTAGACGCTTGATGGCTCGTGATGAACCGGTCACCGAAATGACTGCGGCAGAGTGCTTCCGAGCAAGTCGACGTGGGGACGACCTTCCGAAAGTCGATAGGGGTTGGACGACTGCGAATACAAAAGCCATCGACTGCCTATCGCAAATGCAAATACATCAGATCACGTCGTTAGTCATTCTCGAAGGCCAAACACCCATTGGCTTGGTGCGAATGCAGGATCTCGTTGCCGCCGGACTTTAGAGCCGAATCGAATCCACCCAACAAAAACAAATCGCGCGCGGTCCCGTAAATACGCGTCCTACAATCTCATGCGAGCCTCTAATACTCGATTAGAACGTTTCGGTCTTCAGCCAACTTTAATTCAGCGGCAAAGACAATCAGGCCCTATCCTGCGTATTGGCGTTCGTCACAATGAAGCTTGATACCGACACCGTTATGATCCGATGTCCCTATTGTGGCGAGTCGTCGGAGGTGGTTGTTGACCTCTCTGTTGCGCTTCAGGATTACGTGGAAGATTGTTACGTCTGTTGCCGACCCGTGTCGATTTCAGTCTCTGTCGGTGAGGATTCTTTACGCGTCGATACAAGAAGCGAGACCGAATAACCGACTTGTGCTTCTATTGCCAATCATCCAGCGAATCAATAAGCGCATCAAGAATATGATTAGTATCAGTCAGGACCTGCACCAACGATTGGATTCGGCACTTAACGACGGAAAAACGCTCACCGCTGCCTACGTCGATACGCGAGGTAAACCTCACATATCGTTCTACGGTAGTACGCACGTCCACGAACCAGACAAATTAGCCATATGGGTCCGTAATCCAGAATCAGACCTTATCCACGCAATTCCCAATCGACCCGACATCGCGTTCATCTACGGGGATATTGGTGATCGCTTCTACGCAAAATTTGAAGGTACGGCCCGAATCGAAACGAATCAGGAAATCCGCCAGCGAGTATACGACGAGATGCACCCTGTCGAACGACAATTTGATCCCGACATGAGTGGCATCGCAGTGGTGATCGACCTCCGAACACTTACCGTCCAATCCGGCGGTGAGAAAGAGACATCGACCGCGTGATGAATTCCATAATCGATCGAGCTGGGAATTCTTCAATCCCTTGCCCGATCCCAAAAACGAGTTGCTCGCTCTGTCTGCTACGAGACAATGCCCCGTACGCCATGCCACCACCCTTTTTAGAGAATCCATGACCGACCAGCTAACAACCCCATCGAATCATCGTCTTGGACAGCTGAGCTGGGCACTGTTCGAGTGGGCACGGAACCCGTACTACATCTTGATCATGATCTACATCTTTGGGCCTTACTTCACCAACGACGTCATCGGCGACCCTGTGCTAGGGCAGGAAATCTGGGGCTATATCACTGGCTTCGCCGGTCTTATCACTGCGAGTCTAGCTCCGTTCCTCGGGGCCATCGCGGACAAAGTCGGCCGTCGCAAGCCGTGGATAGCGGCATCAGTAATCATGATGATCCCCGCGATCCTTCTCCTTTGGTACGCGGTACCAGGCCAAGAGATGCGCGGCATCGTCACAGTCGCAATTGCCCTCGCAATAGCTGGCACCGGCTTCGCATTTACTGAAGTTTTCCACAACGCGATGTTGCCTTCGATCGTCCCGTACAACCGGCTCGGCAGTTTATCCGGACTCGCGCTTAGTCTCGGCAATGGGGGAACGCTGATCATCTTAGTCGCCATGTTGTACGCGTTTGCCCTTCCCGCCCAACCAATCATCGATTGGGGCTGGCTTCCGGATAACGTCTTATTTGGACTCGACGTATCGAGCCACGAACACGATCGCATTTCAGCACCTATCAGTGCCGTCTGGCTGTTCGTGTTCTCATTGCCACTGTTCCTCTTCACCCCCGATCGGGCTGGAACAGGGATCACGGCACGGGCAGCAATCCGCCAGGGTATGGCAGATGTGTGGTTAACCATTCGTCGTTTGCGTGATTACCGTAATGTCGGACTTTACCTATTCGCGCGCATGCTTTTTAACGATGGCAAAGTGGCGATCATGACGTTCGGTATTATTTATGCGTCCGGTGTCTTTGACTGGGGGTTGGCAGAAAGATTACTGCTCGCAGTATTTCTTACGATCTTCGCGATCGTCGGCGGTCTCGTCGGAGGCTGGGTTGACGACATCGTCGGGTCGAAAAAGGCACTTCTGGTGACCATTGGTGGTAATTGCGTAGCACTTTTCATCGCAGTATCGATTACGCCAACCACACTGCTCTTCATTCCCGTCGAAGGCATGGATGTACCGGTGTGGGATTTCGCTTTCTTTCGAACGCTGCCCGAAATCCTCTACGTGTTGGTCTCGGTGCTATTTGCACTGTTCATCACCTCCGCGTACGCAAACAGTCGTGCCATGTTGGCGAGAATCGCCCCAGAGGCCGAAATGACTAAATTTTTCGGACTGTACGCGCTTTCCGGTCAGGTCACGACATTCATTGCACCTCTGATGGTCGCTTTTTTTACGCGGTTCTATGGAAATCAGGCGGGGTTCGGCTCGGTGTTAATTCTACTCATCGCAGGATTTATTTTAATGTTTTGGGTCAAGGAGACACGAGAAAGTTCGTGACGGATAAGGGGACAATCCACCCGAGCATCAAATCGAACTCTATCAACGCGCAAGAACCTTCAACGTGGGTTTGAGTGATTGCTGAAACCCTACGTGCGTAAAACCCTGCCGCCGCATTACGCGTTCAATCGAACGGCGCGTAAAATACAAAAGATGTTCGGGCGGGCGGATAAAGTCCACGGCATAGGGATCACGGCGGACCGATCGGTGGCCAAGATCGGGCGTCGTAATAAAAACCAGCCCGCGTTCGGCGACGAGCATCCGTATTGCCTGCAAAAAGACCGCGACGTCTGGTA
>DCBA01000116.1:11363-38741 GCA_002313255.1 Gammaproteobacteria bacterium UBA1119
GCTACAGCTTCGGCTGAAGAGTGTTCGAACCTGCAATCTGAAAAGAGCGATCGCGCCTCGTCAATCGCGACTGCATCGATATCGATTCCCAGCGCTTCGAACCCGCACTGTCTCGCAGCCTCGACCGCAAAGCCAACGTTGCAACCGACATCAATGAAGCGCGATCCAACCACGCGCCTTTTGACACGACGAATGCGCCGTCGAGCACGTCGCACCTTAGAGTCAAGCTTCTGACGGTATTGACCGGTTTTATAGTACTCACGGTAAAACTCACTCAGCTCGGCCGTGGTCGGCATGGGGTCAACGTACGTTAATTCACACGTTTCGCACGTATACAAAGAAAACCCGTCTTTATGCCCAAAAGGGCGACCGGGGCCGGCAGCGCACGATGGGCACATACTCATCAACGAGGTGTCCGCAATCTCAGCAACGCGTCGGGCCGAAACGGCACTCGAACGCGTATACGTACAGGCACCCATCGATCACGGTGCAGTCCAAGCCAAACGTCCAGGCCACGTTGTTCTGCCTTGCCGTAGTTGAAGCGATACCGACATAGCTTGGTACTTCCGCGAAAGTGCGTTTTACCCTGTTTGACGAATGTCTGCCGGCTTGCCGTACGTACCACTTCATACGCGTCTTCGCCGTCGTGGACCCAGGCCGCGTCAAAACAATGGTCTGTAAGGAACAGCACGGACATCAAGTCCGAACCCTGCGGGTACTCGACTTCTCGGGATACACCGGAAGGTCGGTGAATCGTCGTCTTGCCGTGTGCAGCTAACGTAACCTTGCGCGAGTTTTTCCGTTCTTCGAAAAGCAGATAGGCTCGCGTTCGTGGCATCTCCTCGACCATAAAACCAACCGCGGCGAACTTACCTCGCCAGCGAAAAAAACGCTCGATCGCGCCACTTGTGCGCACGTCGCCAAACAATTCGTAGCGCCCTTTACTCAAGGTCATGTTCACTTCAAGCGTTCCCGCGGACAGGAAACCAACGCGGGCGTCGTAGACGAGCACTTGCGTGTCCTCGCTGACACCAAAGACCTCCAATGCAAAGGTCAGCAAGAACAAGACCCCATAGTTGATAGAACAATTCATCGGTTCGCTCGATTCGATCGCCATCCCTTCAGTCAATTATGAGAGCAATCGCAAGAATTCACATCGGTCAACACCCACGTGCTTAGCTAATTGAAAGCCTCCCCAAAATCTCTTTTACCAGGGCGTTGTGATATTCGCGCGCTGGCGCAAACATTTTCGGAACCCGATCAAACTCGGCATCGACCTGAAGCCGCCGGCAAAAACCCAACTGCGTGAATTTTTCCAAAACGTTGTTGTATCGCATATCGGGCCTGCCTCGACCGACTTCTAGGACCACGAGCGGCCGCTCGGCACTGATGCATTCGTTAATCATCGACATACTATCGTGCGTCACAAAGTTACAGTCGGCGGCGCCCAACAGCTTATGAAATATCGGCTCCGGTTTTTGGTGCCACCACACGGCATACGCCAACGCGTGAGGCGCTATCGCCGAGCGCAGAGCGGACTCCCCCGAGGACGTCGTACGGCGAGATGTCGAAACCAGCCACCGAATATCCAGTTCACTCGCAATCCGAGTCATCCAGATACCTAGACTCGTCCAGTCTTGAACGCGATACCGAATACCAGCACCGTTGCCTCCACACGCTAGGCAAAACAACCGTTTGTCCCACGACACGGCCTCTTGTCGCCAACTCCTGCCTGCTTCCGCAACTTCCAACGCATCAACATTTGAGGGACTCAACGCCATCACGACGTTCGTGCCGCCCCCTGTCGGTTCGAGCGTCAGATGAGCCGAGAAAATATCGCCACCGAGACGTCGCCCTGAGCCTATAAATATATTGGGTACTCCAAAACGACGTTGTAAAAGGACATTCGCAAACGCCGTATTTCCCCCGGCCGACACAATGAGGTCCGGCAGACCGGTCGGATAATCAAGCGCATACGCCCAATCAAGCGCGCGCAAAGGATCCATCGATCGTCCGATCCAGACGGGCAATATCTGCCGGCTGAGTATTCCAGCCCGCAACCGCAGAGGAACCTCGTCCACCTTTAACGCTCGGCGCTTGGCCATCCAATACATCAATCCGCGGGCCTGGTTGACGTGTCCGGGAACGCCGTCCGACAACAGCCAAACCTGGAGGGCGTCTGTCATCCCCACAGCCCCCGAAAGCCGGTGCGCATACGCAGCACGAAAGCCAGCATATTGTCCTTCCCACTCACTTTGATCCGTTTCAATTCAAATGGCGTATTTGTGATATCCAACGTTATACCGGGCTCAGTCGTAACGGCTGTAGTAAATCCAGCCTCACGGACCAGGTCTACATCGCCTGGATCGTAGGGCCCAAACGGGTACGCGAAACTGTTAACCACGGCCGAAAATGTCTCGGCCAACCGCCGTTTACTGCCTGCGATTTCTTCCCGCTTTAGCTCATCCGGCAGGCCCGGCAGATAGGCGTGTGTTTCAGTGTGCGCTCCAAGCTCCCAACGACCCGAGTCCAACATCGTCCTCACGTGTTCGTCCGTCAATTTGTCTTCACGCCCGAGTTCACCATCTCGATGGTTTGGATTTTTGTCTGCCGACCAGTCGCGCCCGTGACGGTCGACGACGAGGTACAAGGTTGCTTTCGCATCGTACTTTTCGAGAATGGCGTGGACACGGGTGTAATTGTCGAGATAACCGTCGTCAAATGTGATCGCAACCGATTTTGGCGCACAGTGTTGCAACAGATCAGAAACAAGAATGAACGTCCAACCATCATCTCGTAACCACTTGATCTGCCGCTCGAATGATTTCGGATGGACGCGTAATTTGTTGAATCGAGCTCTAGGAACTGAAACAGCAATCATGTGGTACATCAGCACCCGCGGCATAATGTCAGCAACTTTTCTCCTCCACCACGCATATCGAAGCGAGCCCCAGATCAGGGCCACACACGCCGCGATCGCGACAACGGTCGTCATGAAGACAATTCTTGATACATAGCGATAGTTTGCCGGCACATGTTTTGCAAAGTGAATTCGTGGTTAGCGATCAATGGTGGGCTCTCCAAGAACGATTCAATCCGCGCTACGACATCCCTCGGCTTATCCGGATCTACCGCCCCGTCAGGGCATACTTCGTTAAGAATTTCGCCAACACCACCGTGTCTATAGCCCACTACGGGCGTCCCTAACGAAAGCGCTTCCAGCACGGTACGGCCAAACGATTCTGGCCGCGTCGAAAGCGAAAGCACAATATCGGCAACCGACATAATCTCTCGAAGATCCGAACGATGACCTAAAAAGACAATGTGTTTGCTCAATACCGGATCGTTTCGAACCGTACTCTGGATCCCACGAGCGTATCGGCGTCGTTTGGGGTCGGCACCACCGACTACTGCGACTCGTACATCACGCCCATTGCCCACCAGCGACCGGACTAAAGGGAAGAGCGCTTCGTGTCCTTTCAGGCGTGTCAGTCGACCTGGCAATACCAGAGTCGGCGCACGTGGCGTCGAACCCCAGGCTCGATTCCATGTGTCGAGCCACGCTTGACGGGGTCGATATCCCGGAAAGTAAACGTTGGGATCAATGCCGCGTTGTATGACGCGCACCTTGTCTGGCGGATCAACGACATAGTGATCTTCCAAGTATTGACGTGCGGTACGCGAGACCACCTCGACACGCTCGCCGCGAGATACCACTGCACTGTATCGATTGACACTATGTAAGCCGTGCACGCTGGTAACGAGTCTGGGCCGACTCCCTACCGGCATCTTCTTCCAGATGTGCCAACAGAGCCATGCAGGTAGACGGGATCGTGGATGGATGACATCGGGACGTTCGATTTCCAACCAACGTTTTAACGTTGCCAACGAGCCGAGCGTTTTAATTGATTTATCCGCCACCGACATAACAACGTGGCGTGCCCCGACGCGTTCCACTTCGTCTACAAGGCGTCCACCTTGAGATATCAAGACCGCTTCGTGACCCGACGCTACCAGCGCGGTAGCGACCTCGATGCTACCGCGTTCAACACCCCCGCTTTCTAACCGTGGCACGACTTGTACGATTTTCATCGGCGCAGCAAGACCACTCTATCCGCGCACCAAGATAGTCGCCCGGCCGCCTACCATCCAAACTATGCCAATCCGAGCAAGGTTATTGCCCGTACCGGGGTGCCGATCGTAGATACGATTCCTCCTCCGTAGTTGACTGCCGCAGCATGGCCGCATTTCGATGCGGGAATCGTCCAAAGCGTTGGATCAAATCACGATGGCCTTTGGCATGGTTGACGAACGATTGCACAAACGGTTTCCAGTCGTCTGATACACGGTCGACCATCAGCTCATAAGTATTGACGGCCCGATCTTGATCAATTGGACTTTCGCTATGGGTGAACGGATGACAAAGAAAAACTTTTCCCGGAACCGACAATTGGTCGTCAAATTCTCGGTCGAGCGCTCGCACCGTAATCGCCCGCGCCAGACTGTCCTGTCCGAATGCCTCCCGCTGACCCCGAAACATGTTTCTAGAAAATTGATCCAATACAATGACCACGGCCAACGCGCCCTCGGCGCCCTCGCCCCAATGCAAAAGCCGCCCGTTCCGAATCGACGCATGCACGTCTTCGAATCGATCTTTGATGGCGCAGTCAATTTGGATCGTTGCTCGATACCAAAAACGGTTACGCGCATGGGCAGCAGCGGGATCGGATTCGGTGTCACCAAGCCAGTACGCAATCACGTCGACCGGCTCGTGCGCGTCTTCAGACATCGTACTATTGTACCTAACGCGGACCCACTACAGGCGCACCATTAACTTAACCAACACCGCCGCTCGCGCATCAGAAGCACGAGAGCGTTGTCATTCTTCGCTCGGAATCCCGTGTCCGGGTTTCGAGACGTTCCGGATCCACTACGCCGCCGGGTGCGCTACTATCGCGTCACACACGGTATGGAAGCGTGATGCCCATGACAATCCCGCAACCCGATGCAAACAACGTCTGGCGGCTAGAAACCCCGGGCATCGAAGGCTGGTCCAGAACAGCGCGACCGGATGATCCCGACAAATACTTCATGGTTTCGACGGACGGACATGTGCAAGAACCCGCAGACCTTTGGCGAACGCGCATAGACAAAAAATTCCGAGAGCGATTACCAGGAGTCGCCGTCGACGCCAAAGGTAAGAAATTTCAGAAAACGGAAGGCTTTAGGCCGCTGCGTATTCGCAACATTGAGTTCCAGGGGGAGGACTTGCTGCGCAATCAGTCGGGTGCCCTACCGGAGGATCGGATTCGAGACTTGGCGGCCGACGGTGTCGATGCCGAAATCCTTTTTCCAAACAAAGGCCTCACCGTCTGGGCAACCCCCGACCCAGCTTTCAGTCAAGCGATGTGTCGTGTATGGAACGAGTGGGCATGGGAAGTCTTCGGAAGCTACAACGATCGTCTATCACCCATGGCATGCGTGGCATCCGCCGACATACCCGGTGCCATTCAGGAAATACAGCGTTGCGCCGAACTTGGGTTTCGAGGACTCTCTCTACCGTGTAAACCCGTTTGGGGTGCACCAGATCACGAACATTTGAATTACAACTTACCGGAATTCGATTCCTTGTGGGCCGCGATCCAAGAGGTCGAACTTCCGGTCACGTTCCACGTTTCCACCGGACGCGATCCGCGGACGTCGAGGGGAAACGGTGGCGCCGTAATCAATTATGCCGTCCACTCACTCGCACCGACCATGGAACCGATTGCCAACCTTTGCGCGTCGGGCGCACTCGATCGATTTCCGAACTTACGTTTCGGCAGTGTCGAAGCAGGGATTGGCTGGGTTCCTTGGGCCATTTGGGCGCTCGACGAAGCCTACCGAAAGCATCACATGTGGGTTCGACCCACATTGTCTAAGTTGCCGAGTGATTTCTTTCGAAGCAATGGCTTCGCCACGTTCCAAGAAGATAAGCCCGGGCTCGATCTCGCACGCGAACATGGACTCATCGACAATTTTATGTGGGCCAATGATTACCCCCATCATGAAGGGACATGGCCACACTCCGCCGAGGCAATCGAACGGACCATGGGGCATCTATCGGATCATGAACGTGCCAACGTTCTTGGGTTGAACGCGGCCCGAATCTTTAAGTTCCCGATCCCGGAACGCTACCATACGCAAGAAGATGTCGCCGCTGTCGTCGCTCGAAAACAAATCTAAGGGCGCCACCACAGTCTTTTTACTATGCCCGAACACGCGTGACCGTTCGCATCAAAAACCGTATTGCCCTGATCACCGGCGCCGCCTCGGGTATCGGTAAAGCGACCGCGGATCTTTTTGAGGCCGAAGGTGCCGTCGTTATACGGACCGACATCGCCGATGGTAATCACCATAAACTCGATGTCTCGAAAGCGTCAGATTGGTGTAGCTTCATCGATTCTATCGAACATGAACACATCGACATTGTCGTGAATAACGCGGGGATCTCTCCCCACGACAACATCGAAAATCTAGACATGGCGACATGGGACACTATCCGCGGCGTCGTTCTCGATGGTGTCATGTTGGGATGCAAGCACACGCTACCTCTACTGAAAAAGAGTACCTATGGTGCAATCGTTAACGTGTCATCAGTCGCCGGTATAGTTGGCGCGAGCGAGTACACCTCGTACGGAGCCGCTAAGGCTGGTGTCCGAAACGTCACCAAGTCGGTCGCCCTTCACTGCGCGCGAATGCACTATAACGTGCGTTGCAATTCCGTCCATCCGGGTTCAATCGACACCCCCATACTGGATGCTGACAAAGCGAAATACGGCGTGGAGAAGGTCGTTCAAGTTCGAGCCAAGACTATTCCGATGGGTCGCCTGGGCCGTGCCCGAGAAGTCGCCGACGCGATCCTATTTCTAGCGAGCGACGATGCCAGTTTTATTACCGGAACCGAGCTGGTCGTCGACGGAGGATTCACCGCTCGCTAGCAAATTCCGGTCTTCTTTACTTGGTTGGTAACATGTTCTCTACCCACGTCAGAGGCGCCCATCATGGTCGACAGCAAACCCGCAACCGATGCCACAATTGCAGCGAATCGCCACGTCCTCGAAGAACTTGATTTCACCGATACAGCGAGCTTTGAGAATGCTCAACGCGGTTTCATCGCAACCATCGACCCCATCAAGATCGCGCACAATGAAGCCGATCGATTGGTATTCGACCTCAGCTCCACAGAGTTTCTGGAACACCAAGCACCCGACACCGTAAATCCGAGTTTATGGCGCCAAGCGCAGTTAAATGCCCAACACCATGGACTATTCGAGGTTGTGGATGGCATTTACCAGGTCAGATCATTTGATCTTGCCAACATGACATTAATTCGGGGCGACACCGGTTGGATCGTGATCGATCCGCTAACCTCGAGCGAAACATCGAGCGCCGCTCTCGCACTCGCAAACAAACACCTCGGACACCGAGAGGTCGTTGCCGTGGTTCATACCCACAGCCACGCCGATCACTTTGCGGGGATATTGGGTGTCGTCGATCCAAGCGATGTCGCGTCGGGAAAGATCCCGATCTTTGCACCGGTAGATTACGTCGACGAGGCACTCGATGAAAATGTGCTGGCGGGTAACGTCATGAATCGACGTGCAACCTATATGTACGGCAACTTGCTCGAACCCTCGGCCACAGGATTCGTAACCGCGGGACTGGGAGCTGCCTTATCGATGGGATCGACCGGATTTATCCCGCCAACAGAAATCATCAGGACCACGGGGGAGACTCGAACTATTGACGGTGTCGAGTTTGAATTCCAAATGACAATGGGAACCGAAGCGCCCGCTGAAATGGTGTTTTACTTTCCGCAGTTCAATGCGCTCTGCATGTCGGAGATCACGTCGCACCATCTTCACAATGTTTATACCCCCCGAGGTGCCCAGGTGCGCGACGCGCTGGCATGGGCAGCGCAAATTAATGAGTCCATCGAGCTATTTGGCGACCGCCTCGAACTTCAATTCGCGAGTCATCATTGGCCGATCTGGGGTCGTGAAAAAGCGCTGGAGTTCCTCCGAAAGCAACGGGATATGTATAAGTACATCCACGACCAATCACTGCGCTTGGCAAACCATGGCTACCGCATGGAGGAAATCGCGGAACAGGTCAAGCTACCGGAATCGCTAAGCAAAGAATTCTACAACCGGGATTACTACGGCACCGTTCACCATAACGCGCGGGCGGTTTACGTTAAGTACCTAGGTTACTTTGATGGCAATCCCTCCCACTTGTATCAACTGCCACCTGCGGAGGCCGCCCACCGTTACGTTCGATTCATGGGTGGCGCAGATGCCATCGTCGCCCAAGCGACCGAGTCGTTTGAGACAGGAGACTACCGCTGGGTTGCCGAAGTCCTCGATCACGTGGCCGTTGCTGATCCCACACACGAACCGGCACGCAATTTATTAGCCGACGCTCTCGAGCAGCTCGGATACCAAGCTGAATCCGCACCCTGGAGAAATTTTTTTCTTAGCGGAACCAAAGAGTTACGTGAGGGAGTGAGAAAAAGATCGAACTTTTCTGCCAGCGAAGCGATGGCCAGTGGCATACCACTTTCAAATCTTTTTAGGACGATTGCCGTGCGTCTCAACGGCCCCAAGGCAGCCGCTCATCGCATTCAGCTTGCGCTCAATTTTCTGGATATTGAGACCCCATGGCTGGTGACCGTCGAAAACGGTGTCTTGCACGCGCACTCGAACAAAGAGGTCCCGTCGCCGGACGCTTCGCTCGTATTGACGACCTTGAACTTTAAGAGACTCATGCTCGGATTAACGGACGCCGCTGCACTCATCGGCGCCGGTGAGCTGTCCGTCGATGGCGATGCCTCTGTTTTATTGACCTTCGCGGGACTCTTTGACCAATTCGATCGTGGCTTCCCCTTAGTCGGCGCCAGACCCGAGATCGTACCTTCCTGATAAGATCGACGTTTGCCGTAGTTAGGGTTTGTATGCGTCAAACAACCGATGGGGTCATGACGCCCGATGCAAGTGGGTTTCGATCGGGCATGTTCTCGTCGTTACGAATTCGGGACTTCAAGCTTTTGTGGATCTCGAACTTGGCCGCATCGTTCGCCATGCAAATGCAGATGGTTGCGCGCGGCTGGTTGATTTATGACATGACCGGATCGCCGCTCGACCTGACGTGGGTGATGCTCGCCTTTATGCTGCCGTCCCTCGTCTTCTCCCTGGCGGGTGGCGTTATCGCCGATCGGATGCGAAAGAAGCCGATCATGGTGACCTCGCAGTTGCTGAATACCGTCGCCACCGTACTGCTCGCCACTATTATCTATAACGGCGACGTGACCTTTGCGCACTTTATCTATTTTGGCCTCTTTAATGGCACCGTGCTGTCGTTCAGCATGCCGGCACGTTCGGCCGTCATTCCAGAAATCGTAGGCCGGGATTCGGTCGTTAATGCCATGGCGCTACAAAGCGCTACTTTCAACCTAGCGCGAATCCTGGGCCCGGTAGCTGCCGGCGGACTCATGGCGTACCTGGGGGGCGGTAATACGTCGTCCACGCTCGGGGTCGGCATCGTCTTCTACCTCATTGCACTGCTCTATATCGTGTCGGTCGTTGCGACCGGTCTCTTACGTTACACGGGGAAACCCTCGCGGACCGAACCTACCGGCATGATCGACGACGTCTTAGAAGGTTTTCGATACATGCGCCACGAACGAATCATCCTTGGATTATTGATCATGGGGTTCCTACCCATGACCTTTGGTTTTACCGCGATGTTCTTGTTGCCCGTATTTAATGCCGACGTCATTGGTGGCGGTCCCGACGATCTCAGTTTTCTAGTGGCCGCCATGGGCGTGGGCGCCTTAGCCGGTTCATTGGCCCTAGCACGACTCGGGGATATAGGCAGTAAAGGTCGCGTCCTGTTTGTAACGTCCTACCTCTGGGCGGCTTTCCTAGTGATGTTCGCGATTTCTCAGACGCTTTGGCTGGCGATGTTGTTCGGTCTTTTCACCGGACTCTTCGGGTCCGTGATGGGTTCGCTCAACATGAGCGTCGTACAGCTTGCTATACGGCCTGAAATTCGAGGTCGGGTGATGGCCATCATGTGGATGGCGCACGGGCTCATGCCCATCGGCATTATCCCCATCAGTTGGCTCGCTGAAGTCGTCAGCATTGACATAGCGTTGTTAGTAAGCGCTTTCTTGCTTGCAGCCACAATGGCTCTTCTCGGCTTCGTTTATCCCGAACTCAAGACCATCGACAAGGGCCACGGCGCGGAGGATAGTGTGCCCGATACGCAAGTGCCAGGCGCATCGATCCAGGAGGCAAGATGACCGAGTCCGCCATTACTTACGTCACCGACGACATGCATAAACTGAAAGGTGTCTGGATCGATGAACGAACATCGCCTCCCATTTCAATGTCCGATATTCGAAAATGGGCGATCGCAACGTATTGGCCCGAGCAACCGCCACGTATTTACTGGGACGAACCATACGCCGAGGGCACTCGGTGGGGTGGCATTCTCGCGCCCCCAGATTTCAACCCTTTTGCCTGGCCCGTTGAACGAATCGCGCGGGCCGACATACCGCAGCCTCGAAAAACGGATGGTTCACGATTTACCGGGATGAACGGTGGCCAGACCGACACCTACGGCGCACCAATGCGATCCGGTGACGTCATTACAGCTCGTTCGCGTCTGTCTGATTGGCACGAACGCGACGGCCGGCTCGGCTGGACGCTTTATACAACCACTGAAATTGAATGGCGCAATCAAAACGACGAACACGTTAAAACACGGATGTCGATCGGCATCCGTTACTAAGGAGGGACTATGTCCATCAAATTTTCGGAAATTGAAATTGGAGATAGTCTGCCGCATTGGTCGCGTCGCACCTCCTTTGCCGAGTGGAACCGCTACGCGGCAGTCAACGATGAATTTGTACCATTTCACATGGACGACGAAGCCGGTCGACGCGCTGGCAACGAACAAGGCGCGTTCGGAATGGGCAACCTTCGCTACGCGTACATCGTGAATGCGTTGCATACCTGGATTGGCGACGAAGCACGTATCCACGAAGTTGCTTGTCAGTATCGCGCAATCAATCAAAAAGACGATGTCTTAACCGTAACTGGAACAGTAACCGACAAAAAAACCGAGGAAGGTGAACAAAGGGTGTATCTCGATATCAACGTCGTCACAGATGACGACCAATCCACCTGTCCAGGGCATGCAGTCGTGGCGTTAGCCTAGAAAGTTGGCATTCGTGGACGCGTAATCGAACCGCCCATGGACTGCCGAGTTGGATGCGGTGCCTGCTGTATTGCACCGTCAATAAACATACCCATGCCGGGCATGCCTCACGGAAAACCTGCCGGCGTCCGCTGCCTTCATTTGAGCGAAGATCGTCGATGCACGCTATACGAAAGTCCCGAGCGTCCCGATATTTGTCGACGGTTCGCACCCGAATTGGCTTTCTGCGGAACAAACTTTGACGACGCAATAGAGAAATTTAGCGTGCTTGAACTGGAGACTCGACCAATTGGTTAGACGAATTACCAACGACGGTTCTCAACGTCACAAGCGTATAAAAGGAAACAACATTCATTTGCTGGAAAACACGATGGGCCGATGTCGATTGATCCTTTGTTTAGGTTTCTTGACGACCTTCGTTGGGTGCACGTCATCTAGCTTGCCAGGCCGTCCGATCGTAGACATGAAAGGAGTCAATATAGCGGCCTACGAGGCAGACCTCGCCGAATGCAATGAGTACGCGAAAGAGGTCGAAACGGGCAAACAAGTGGCGATCGGCGCCGCGGCTGGTGCAGCTGTAGGCGGACTGATGGGGGCCTCAATTGGCAATGGTGATCGGGCCAAACGATCTGCGGGTGCAGGCGCTACGTACGGAGGCGCCCGCGGTGGCATGCGAGCGATGAACGAAAGCAACAAGGTCGTAAGGAATTGTCTTCGCAACCGCGGTTACGTGGTGCTTAATTAACCCATAAATTTGAGCACCGGTTTCCGACGAAGCCCACCGTTTCCGGTCAATTACCGCGGTGCGTCAACCGAATCCCTTCCAACACAACACGCCTCTGGTATTCTGGTTCGTTTGGGAGAGGGGTGCCCGATGAACGCAGAAATCGACGCCACATCGGAGAAATTTCTACGCGGCAAGTACGCCATCGTGGGCGTCGGCGAGACGCCATACACGAGGGGATCTGGGACGACAACGCGGGCCCTTGGTACCTACGCGGTAAGACGTGCCATTGAAGACGCCGGACTTCGGATGGACGATATCGACGGCATGCTCTCCTACAGCGGCAACGATTCGATACCGTCAACCGCAGTCGCTGGCGATCTTGGTATTCGACTCAATTTCTACATGGACGTCATGGGTGGCGGATCAAGCACCGAAGCCCTTATCGGTATCGCGATGGGCGTGATCGAGGCCGGGATGTGTAAGACCGTTGTCATTTTCCGTTCAATGAACGGGTACTCACAAATACGAATCGGGGGAACCGGACGAGGATCTGGAGCTTCCAACCTCAGCGGTGACGGTCTATTTGGTCGCGCCTATGGTCAATCAAGCGCCGCGCAAGCATTCGCACAAACCTTTATGCGACATATGTACGACTACGGGACCACGCCCGAACAAATAGCTCATGTGAAAGCGATTCACTCGGAACACGCGTCAAACAACCCGAAAGCGTACTACAAGCACCGGGTCACCGTTGACGACGTCCTTTCGAGTCGAATGATCGTAAAGCCTCTCCACCTGCTGGATTGCTGCGTTGAAACCGACAATGCGACGGCAATCGTGGTGACGCGGATGGATCGCGCCCGCGACTGCAAACATATGCCGGCAACCATCCTGTCGGTCGTTGGACGATGCTGCAAACCCCGAATCGACAACCATTATCAAGCCGGCCCGATCTCGACCGTGGCCGGTCATTACGCCAAAGAAATTCTATGGCCGAATGCGGGTGTCGGTCCCGACGACGTCGACCTAACCGGTTCGTACGACGCCTTTACGTTCACCACCATGTTGCAGCTTGAGGACTATGGTTTCTGCGAAAAAGGCGATGGCGGCGAATACGTGAGCTCCGGAATCATGCGCCTTGGCGGTGCACGACCCAACAACACCAGCGGCGGACATCTCTGCGAAGGATATACGCACGGCATGAACATGGTGATCGAGAACGTTCGTCAGCTTCGAGGGGAGATTGACGATAGTTGTCCCACCGATACGAATGGCAAGCGTCAACACACATACGATTACTCAACCGGGGGTTGCCGCCAAGTTCGTGATCCGGAAATCACTGCCAATCTCGGTTGGGCGATGCCTGGTACAGGGTCGGCGCTCGTCATGGCAAAAGGAGAACGATGATGCCGCTTCAAGGCGAATATCTCGGCATGTCGGTTGCCATACCGGACGTCGATCGACCGAATCAGGAGTTTTATACCCACTGTGGACAGGGGGTGCTGCACCTGCAGTCATGCGTGAAGTGCACGCTACTTCGTTACCCGACGACGACTGCTTGTCCCTGGTGTGCAGAGTCTGAGTACGTATGGACGCCGGTATCGGGGAAGGGAACGTTGTACTCGTATGGCGAAGTACACCACGCGATCCAACCAACCTTTCAACAATTCACCCCGTACCTCATCCTACTCGTTGAACTGGATGAGCAACGCGACCTCCCGAACCGTTTCGACGGGTTACGTATAAACGGCAACCTAGCTGACGCATCCGGGGAAATGGCCAAGCCTGAACTAGTCGCTACCGTTGGGATTGGCAGTCGTCTGCGCGTCGTCTTTAAATCGATTGGCGACAGCATGGCGATTCCGCTGTGGACGCTCGACACCGAGATCAAACAAGAAGCTCCCTGGCGATATCCCGACAATTAGGAGGCATTGGTGTATTTCAACTTGGCAACCATTAGCGAAGCCGTTGCGGACGTCGTTCCAGATCGTGAGGCCATTATATTTAAAGACCGTCGCATCACGTACGGAACCTTGCGGGACCGATCGCGACGACTCGCGAACCTGCTTCTTGACCGCGGACTTGGCATGCGAACGCCCCGCAATCAACTTCCGGATTGGGAATCGGGCCAGGATCACCTCGGCATCTATCTGTACAACGGTAACGAATACCTTGAAGGCATGTTGGGAGCGTTCAAAGCCCGCCTCGCTCCATTCAACATTAACTACCGGTACGTCGATGAAGAATTGGTTTACCTACTTAATAACGCTAAGACTCGTGCCCTTCTGTATCACAGCTCTCTCGCGGATCGTGTACGGGCAATTCGCGACCGCGTTCCATCCATGGAACTACTTGTGCAAGTCACCGACGACGAGAGCGATCTACTACCGGGCGCGTTGGACTATGAAACGGCTCTATCCGAATCGGACGAACGACGACCCGAGGTGGAATGGGACCCCGACGACCTTTACATCCTCTATACGGGCGGGACTACGGGCATGCCAAAGGGTGTGTTGTGGCGGCATAGCGACGTCCTTATTGCGACCTTGGGCGGTCGTCGAGCCAACGGACATGTTCTTGGAAGTCTTGACGAATACGTTAACCGCGCACGAGGCATGGGTAGGAAGTCGCTCCCGGCACCGCCCTTCATGCACGGCGCCGGGCATTGGAACGCGCTACAAATGCTTAACGCAGGTGGAACCGTGGTCATTCAAGACAATGTGTTCCGATTCGATCCGAAAAACGTTCTTGAAATTATCGCCCGGGAAGAAGTCACTACCTTGCTGATCGTTGGTGATGCCTTCGGCCGCCCCTTAGCAGATGAACTCGCCAATAACCCTCACAACGTCTCGTCACTTCGAAACATCATTACGGGCGGCGCCATTATGACCGCTAACGTCAAGAGAGAGCTGATCGAACTCATCCCGCAAGTGAACATTATCGATTCGGCGGGCTCATCAGAAACTGGTGGCCAGGCGTCGCACGTGAGTAACGCCAAAGCAGGTGCAGAAACCGGTCGTTTTACCCTCACCCCGAACAATGCGGTATTAGCCCAAGATTTGTCGCAAGTATTGGCCCCGGGTCACAAGGAACTGGGTTGGTGGGCCCGCAGCGGCAACATCCCCTTAGGCTACTTGGATGACGAAGCAAAAACGCGAGAAACATTTCCAACGGTCAACGGTATTAAATACTCCGTTCCCGGGGACAAAGTCCGGCTCTTATCGGATGGCACACTTGAGCTGCACGGCAGAGATTCCACCACTATCAACTCGGGCGGCGAAAAAATATTTGCCGAAGAAGTGGAACAAGCCGTCAAACACCACTCGGCAGTGTTCGACGCGGTCGTCACCGGCAGGAGGTCTGAACGCTGGGGCAACGAAGTGGTTGCAATTGTGCAGCTAAAAGAAGGCGTCGCGGCGACTGAAGAAGGTTTGCTAGCAGAGTGCGAGCGCCACATCGCGCGATATAAACTACCTAAGGCATTCATTTTTTTAGAAGCCATCGTACGCAGTCCTAGCGGCAAAGCAGACTACCGATGGGCCAAAGACATTGTCGAACGCTGATACGATAACTGGCCCAAATTAAAACGTAACAAGGCATCGCTTAAATGATAAAGGGGCAAGTTAAAGCGCTGGTGTTTGATGTCGGAGGAAGCATCTTCGACTGGCAAACGGCAACGCGAACGGCCGTCGCGACACTCGCGAAATCCAGAGACGTTGAGGTCGATGATCGTGCATTTGCATTCGACTGGCGACGACGGATGTTTGAAACGCTCGGCGAGGTACGTTCGGGCGCTCTTTCCTGGCGTAACGCCGATCAAATTCATCGAGACGTTCTCGACGAACTGGCAGAAAGATATCCGGCGCTGGGACTCTCGACCGACGACCGCGATGAGTTGAATCGGGCGTGGCACAAGATGGATGTGTGGGAGGACGTGCCAGCCGCACTCGGCGAACTCCGCAACCACTACATCGTCGCAATTTTGACGGTTCTGTCGTTATCCATTGTGGTCGATAGCTCAAAACATGCCGGCATTAACTGGGATGCTTATCTGTCGTGCGAATTCCTTGGTACGTACAAGCCGGAGCCAGAGGCCTATCAATATGCCGCAAGATTGCTCAACGCGACCCCTGAAGAAACCATGATGGTTGCCGTCCATCCACCCGACCTACTCGCCGCTCAGCGTGCGGGACTAAAGACAGCCTACGTCCTGCCGAAACTAGATGAAATGGGAAGCCAAGGAGAAACTTCTAGTTTCGATATCATTGCCGAAAACTACCGCCACTTGGCACAACTGCTTTGCAACTAACGCCGCGCTGAATTGAGTAAGGAGAGCATCCGTGGGAAGACTGAGTAATAAGGTCGCGATCATTACCGGCGGCGCAAGTGGCATGGGCGCAGCCACAGCAAAACGGTTCGTCGACGAAGGCGCACATGTGATCATCGCCGACTTGCAGGTCGACAAGGGCAATGAACTCGCCGCGTCGCTCGGCAACAACGCCACATTCATCGCGACCGACGTCGGTCGCGAAGCCGATGTAATCGCCATGATTGACGTCGCTTCATCTCGACATGGCCGACTCGATTGTCTATTCAATAATGCCGGCTTCGGCGGTGTGGGTGGCGAAATACACGAGACCGATATGGGTGCCGCATACGAACGAACGGTGGCGGGTTTGTTGACAGGCCCCATTCTTGGAATGAAGCACGCGGCTCCTATCATGCGCGAGCAACAAGAAGGCAGCATTATTTCAACGGCCAGCGTAGCGGGTATGCGAGGTAGCATGGGGCCGCACGTCTACAGTGCGCTAAAGGCGGCCGTCATTGGGCTCACTCAATCCGTCGCCGTGGAATTGGCAAAAGACTCCGTACGCGTCAACGCCATTTGTCCTGGCGGAATCATGACTCCTATTTTTCTCGGCGACCGCAGCCCTAAAAGCGGATCCAACGAGTCGCTAGAAGAGGTCCTTCGCCCCGTGTTTAGCAGCATCCAACCCATTCCACGTGCGGGAGAACCGAACGACATTGCCAACGCAGCGTTGTTTTTAGCGAGCGACGAATCGAGTTTTATTACGGGACACGCGTTGGTCGTGGACGGTGGCCTGACAATCGGGAGACGCCGTGACACGCCTGCCAGCGATAGTCCATTGCGCCGCGCGATCAACTCAATTGTCGACGAGGACTAACAATGTGGAAAAAGTTCCTCATTTTATTACCTCCCCTTCAATAGGGCTTAAACTCGACCGCGAAACCATGCAACTAACAACCGAGCAACTCGGATTCTTCAAGGACAACGGCTACCTCATTGTGGCCGGCGTCATGGACCGGCAATTGTGCGCGAAGGCTCGGGATCGCCTATGGAACTCATTACCTGCGACGAGCAAAATAAAAAGGAACGATCCAACCACGCATATCGGCCCCTTTGATAAGCGCGACGTCAAAACGGATCATCTCGACCTCCGCCAGGGGTACCGATGGCAATTGCGCTCGGTGGGCACTGAACCACTACTGATCGATCTGGTGTTTTCACAAGCGCTCCAAGCAATCGCAACCCAGTTGTTAGGCGACAACATGCTGCACCCACCTCAAGTAGGTGGGAGGCCAATGGGTACACAAGGTGCGGCATGGCCGGATGGCCCCGTTGATCCGGCCGATAACCAAGGCGCTCGCGGAATCTACGCCACGCTTCCGTACGGTGACAGGCCGCGCGAAACAGACCGTTGCCATACCGATGGACATCCATTTAATCTCGGTATGGTGGGTCTTATTGACGCGGTACCCCGCGACGGAGGCGGCTTTAAAGTATGGCCCGGTTCGCATCGTCGTCTCTACTCGACCTTCCAAATGAGTTACGACCAACCTCGAATCCCCTACTACCCTCACTTACCAAGCTACAAGGGGATACTGCACACCCCAGAGTACTTAGCGGAAATCAAAAAGATTAACGACGACACGCCAGCCGTTGACTGTTGGGGCTCCGAAGGCGATGTCGTGCTTTGGCACCATCGAACCGCCCACATGGCAGGACACAACTACTCCGACAAGATTCGACAAGCCGTTCTTTACGACTTTACCCGCAACGATCTTGACCACTCCAGAATGCACGCACCACGGAAAGATATGTGGCACGACTGGTCTGGATCGTTGCGGCAGGTAAAAACCACTTACTCAAGAGCTTTTTCCGAATCGCAACATCTTGGTTAACTCGCAGCGCCCCTACGTCGAACCCGATCCGTCGAAGGACTCGCCCATGGCTCGGGCACGATCGAGTCGACTGGATTCGTCCTTTGGCAGATGACGTTGGGCCATGATCAGACAGAAAATACTGACCACAAAAATCAACATCGAACAGGCCATGGCATTACGTAATGCCTCGGCGGATCCGGACCCGTTCGCCACAAAGACGTCGCTAATTTGGCCGATCACGTATGGGCCCAATGCCAACCCAATAAACGTGTTCACAAGGATGTAATACGCCCCCGCCACGGCCCGCATTCGCGGCATAACCAAATCATTGGCCGTACTTGGCGGAACACCCGGCCAACATGCGCCCACGAGCATGGCGAAAAAATTAATCCAAAATGCAACGTATAAGCTCTCTGCATATATCAAAGCCAGGATCGTCGGCACCATCCCCGCAATCGCGACATATCCAAGTACCAGCCGACCGCTCGGATACTTAGTCTTGAGCCAATCGGCGGCGATACCACCAATCGTGACACCCAAGAAGCCGCCCGCGGCGCCCCCAAGACCGAGCCAAATACCCACCTCTGTGGCCGTCGCACCGTGTGCGCGCATCAAATACGGCGCCGTCCAAAAACCGACTCCGTATGCGACAAACGCGATGGTGGGGAAAGCAATCATGGTGTAGATCATGGCCTTCGATCCAAAGATCATCCCAAATGTCGCTGGATCTCTGGATTTGAGCGACTGTGCCCACGAAATCGTCACGTACACGCCGATCCCTGTGGCCACCCATTGCGCGACGGAACCCGTGAGGGTGATCAACAACACCGCAACAATGGCAATGCCCACAAGAGCAATCAGGTTGAACCGCAATGACGCGCCGGTCCGAACGATCGCCACGATGTTGAACGGGGGAATGACAGCCGCCATCTCCGTTCCAAGCACCTTGTATGGCGCGGGATGTGGTTTTGTCACGAGACCCTCACTTAAACCACGGATAGGTTCCCGCAACGTGCGTACCCACGCCGCCATCAGTAAACCAGGCAGACCGACGGCCATAAAGGCCACGTGCCAACCCTTCAGACCCAACGGGGGGTTGACCGGAAACGATGCAGTCCACTGATCAAGTATCCAACCGCCTAAGACGAGGCCGATGCCAGCTCCGATATATACGCCCGACGAGTAGATGGCGATGACGGTCGCCCGCCGTTTCGGCGAGTAGTAATCCGAAAGCATCGAATACGCTGCGGGTGAAGCGCTCGCTTCCCCGATGCCAACCCCAATACGGTAGAGCGCGAGAACAGAAAATGAGCGGGCAGTTCCTGACAGCGCCGTCATTGCGCTCCAGAAAAAAAGGCCCGCCGAAATGAGACTACGACGCACCCAAACGTCGGCAAAACGTGCCAACGGAATTCCGAAGACGGCATAAAAGACGGCAAACACGGTCCCATACAAAAAACCAATCTGAGCGTCGCTGACGCCGAGATCCGCCTTAATGCTCTCAGCCAATATCGACAGGATTTGCCGATCAATAAAATTGAAGACGTAGACGAAAACCAACACCATGAGAACGTAATGCGCATAGAGGCCGCCAATCTCTTGCGGTCTATCGTCGCCCCGGGCCTCGGTCGGCATTGATTCGTCGCTCATGCCTCTCCCTCCCATTCGTGACACCAGGGCACCTACCACATCGTACTACCAAGCAGAGATGTATATAGGGTCAATTAACTACCGCCGTATTTGCAACACGTCACGTTCACTGTAGTGTGGAAAAAATAAGAGGGGCAAGACCAATGCCGTACATCACGGATCGTGTTGTGCATGACGCGGACTCGCATGCAATGGAACTACCAGACTGGTTCAGTGAATTCGGAACCGACAAAGTCAAAAAAGCATTTAACCACCGCTTCAAGTACGGCATCGATCTACAAGAATTACCGACGCTTCATAAAAGTCCCAAATATCGATCACGGAATGAAGCGGAGATCATGTCTCGAAAGAATTATCAGGCCCTCGGTGCCTTCGATCGAGTCGACCGCTCCGAGGCGGTCGACCACATGGGAGTTGCGACCCAATTAGTTTTTCCGACCAGCCCCAACGTCTGGCTCGAACAACTTGAACACGGCGACGATATCGATCTGCTTTACCAAGTAGCCGAAGCCACGAATCGCGCACAGACGGGTTTTTGCGCTAATGACCCTAGACTTTTCCCCGTCGGTTACGTTCCACTCGCCGACCTTGAAAGAACCGCGCACGCAACAGAAAGCGCGATGTCTCTCGGTGCCAAAGCGTTATTGATTCCTTGGGCCTGTCCAAAAAACCATGCGACCAGTCACATCGCACTCGACGCCCTATGGTCGCGCGCCGAAGAAGCCGATGTGCCAATCCTATTCCATGTCGGCGCGGCCGATCGTGTCCTACCGGCTGCGCACGCAAACAATGGTCTTCCGCCGGTTGCAGACTTTCACGGGGGTGAAGAGAACTTTCGTTCAATTTCGTACATGGCGATCTCTCAAGGGCCTGTTCAAGCGTTATCTATGCTGATTCTCGATGGCGTTCTGGACCGATTTCCTGCGCTAAAATTTGGCGTCATTGAACTGGGTGCAGTGTGGCTTCCCGGATTTATGCGGCAACTCGACTCGGCATTTGAAGCATTCGCCCGACACGAAGACCGGCTGCAAAAACTTTCTCTAAAGCCGAGCGAATTCGTCACGCGCCAAGTGCGAATTACCCCCTACCCAACCGAGCCGACCGGATGGATCATCTCCCAAACGTCCCCGGACGTATGCATGTTTTCCACCGATTACCCTCATCTCGAGGGTGGTCGTAATCCGCTAGGTAGGTTTGATAAGTCAACGGCCGAACTAGTGGAATCTGATCGCGACCGTTTTTTTCGGGCAAATTTCGAAGACCTCATGGGGTCGGCATTTCGAGGAGCACAAACATGAAACTAGGCGTCGTCTTTCCGCAAACCGAAATCGGGTCCGATCCGGATGACGTGGCGCGATTTGCCACCACGGCAGAAGAACTCGGGTACGACCACCTGATCGCCTACGATCATGTGCTCGGGGCAAGTACCGCCAGTCGCCCTGATTGGCAAGGTCCTTACACGTCAGAAAGCATGTTCCACGAGCCTTTCGTACTTTTCGGTTACTTAGCCGGGATCACCGAGACACTCGAACTCGTCACTGCCGTCATTATTTTGCCGCAACGTCAAACAGCATTGGTTGCAAAACAGGCTGCATGCGTCGACGTCATATCGCGCGGACGGCTGCGTCTCGGTATTGGCACCGGCTGGAACGCCGTCGAATACGAAGCGCTCAACGAGGATTTTTCCAACCGGGGGCGTCGTTCCGAAGAACAAATCGACATACTCAGAAAACTCTGGGCTGACGAAACGATAACGTTTAATGGCGAATGGCATCGGATCGAAGACGCCGGAATCAACCCATTACCGGAAGCACGACAAATACCCGTATGGCTTGGAGGCATGGCGCCTCAAGTCATTGATCGCGTCGGCCGAATCGCCGACGGATGGTTCCCGTTCTTTAATCCCAACCTGGGTGAGCAGCTAAAGGAGGTCCATCGATCGGCTGAATCGGCGGGTCGAGACCCGGCGACGATCGGTATCGAATGCATGGCTCCGTTAACCGACGACAGGGAACACGCGAGAGACCAGTTAAAAAAACTCCGTGACATCGGCGTCACGCACTCGGCGGTAGTCACCATGAACGCGGGGCTCGTCGGCGCTCAACAACATATTGACGCGATTAAACGATACCGCGACGCCACCAGCGATATCGTCAGTTAACCCCATCGAGCTTGAAACGCCTGTGCGTTTGACCTGCGGGTTGTTGGATTGCACGATGAATGGGCGTGTCCAAACAAGGAGCAAAGGTGACTGAGCCAAATCCCGGATCCGACGAGTGGCTTGCGCTAGTCCGAGAAGACATCGTCGACCCAGCCCGGCCCATTGTCGATCCACACCACCATCTCTGGCAGCGACCAGGCTCAACCTACATGCTCGATGAGTTGTGGAGCGATACTGAATCCGGTCACAACGTTCAGAAAACAGTATTCGTTGAATGTCACTCGGCCTATCGAACGGATGGGCCGGAGCGCATGCGTCCGCTGGGCGAAACCCGCTTCGTCGCCGAGATTGCCGAAGCGAGCGCGTCCGGAGCCGGCGCAACCATCGCCGGCATCGTCGGCCATGCCGACTTAACCCTAGGTGAGGCGGTCGAAGAAGTGCTGATCGCCCATACCGAGGCAGGCCGCGGCCTTTTTCGGGGTATTCGCCATGCCGGCGCACGTGCCGTGGTACCCGAAGAACTGATGATTCCGGGTCGAGCGCCCGAAGGCTTGTACCAATCCGAGGGATTCCATGAGGGTGTCCGGACTCTGGGTCGACTCGGCCTCACCTACGATACCTGGCAATACCACTATCAATTGTCCGAGTTGACGGAACTAGCCCGCTCATGCCCGGACACCATCATGGTAATTGATCACTTCAGCACCCCCATTGGGGTGGGCCGTTTTGCTGGTCGGCGTAAGGAAGTTTTTGACCAATGGAAAGTCGATTTCGCGGAACTCGCGCAATGTCCTAACGTGGTCGCCAAATTAGGTGGTCTCGCAATGCCAGACAACGGATTCGATTGGCATACTCGTCGAACGCCTGCAACGTCCGACGAATTGCAGCTTGCACACGCGCCCTACTACCTCCACGCCATCGAGAGCTTCGGTACTGATCGATGCATGCTGGAAAGTAATTTTCCTGTTGATCGATTTTCAATTTCGTATCACGTGCTATGGAATGGTCTCAAGAAAATCACTGCCGCATTCTCGGAAACCGAAAAAAATGATCTCTTCAGCGGAACCGCCACACGGGTTTACCAACTCTGAATAAACAGGAGGACCCGCCTCACCTGCGTCGTAATATCGTCGCACAGCTAGGTCATGGGATGTTTGGGCAGACCGGGATGCGCCTGGTCTCCGCGCCGACCTTTATGCCTGCCTATTTGTTTGCGTTATCCGGCTCAGAATTTGTCGTTGGCTTGACCCGGGCGTTGCAAGCCGCCGGTACAGTGATATCACCCATCATCGGCGCCAGTACCATCGGGCACCGTCAACGAGTGCTAAGTACCACGCTCGTTACAGCAGCGATGATGCGGATACAAATCCTCGGACTTGCACTGGCCGGGTTCTTCCTCGGCCAGCGCGCGCTGCTTCCAGCCATCATCGTTTTTTTGACCTTAATGGGGTTCTTCCAAGGAATGGCCCAAGTCACCATGAACACACTTCGAGCAAGGGTCATCCCCGTGCATCGACGTGGATTGGTCAGCGGCGCAAGGAACTTTCTAGCGGGATTCACGTCGGCCGGTGTGTCCTACGTCGCGGGCGCGTACGTTCTCGAAAATAATCTATTAGGTAACGGTTACGGCACCGTGTTCCTCATCGCCTTCGGAATAGCGACTCTCGGCCTCGGCGCGCTTGCTCTCACCCGCGAAACCGACACAAGAGCCGTGCGCCCGAGAGAATCCACCGGTGAAGCGTTAAGGGCGATTCCGGGACTACTCCGCGATAATCCAGAATTCGCCAAGTTCTTTATAGCGCGCGCCCTCGGCTCCTGCGGTCGTATGGCGCTGCCTTTTTACATCCTCTATGCCGGTACGCGGATGGAACTAACCGGAACCGTGCTCGGACTTCTCACCACCGTATGGATGATCACGTCCAGCACATCCAACTTGTTCTGGGGGCTCCTTGCTGACCGGCGTGGCTACCGCATCGTCATGATCGCGACGTTAGCGATATGGACTCTTTCGCACGTGCAATTGCTATTCGTGGAATCGTTATCAGGAATCATCGCGTTTTTCATCGTCATGGGCATTCCCTCCGGCGGATTTAACCAATCGGGACAAAACATGGTGCTGGAATTTGGCGATACCAAGGATATCCCTATACGACTCGCGGCCTCCGGCAGCACGGTAAATTTCGTGGGAGCAATTGGACCGCTACTCGGTGGACTCATCGTTTGGACACTCTCCTACCAAGCGTTATTTATCACCACCATCGTGCTGCAGTTGGTAGGGCTTGTAATTCTCGTGCGTTGGGTGCCAGAACCGCGGCGTCGGCCCTTTGGGCTTAAGCAAACACCGGAATGATTTCCTCAGCAATCAGCTGATACTGCTCGAGGTCATCCGTCAGAACACCGCCAATCATAATTTCAGAAGCCCCCGCGTCAACGATTTCACCGATGCGCTCAATCACGTAATTTTTTGGGCCCGCAGCCGATCCCTCGCCCAAGCGTCTGTTCGCCATGAATTCGGCAACTGCACTGCTGTCGTCAGTGACCATGGTCGGCATCAACACAGTGTAGCGAATCTCAGCAGGATCCCGACCGACGGTTTCGCAGTGCTTCTCCACTACCCCTACTTTGTGATGAAAGTACTCGGCCGACATCGGACCGCCCGCCCAGCCATCAAGATTCATGATGTCGCCGCTTTGGGCCAGCGTTCTCAGCGTTCGTCGCTCACCGGTGCCACCAACTAATATCGGGATGTGGGGTTCTTGAAAACAACCCGGTGCCATCGGCGCTTCGTCCAAGTGGTAGTAGCGTCCGTTGAACGAGACCGGACCTTCCTGCGTAAAGAGCGCACGAATAAGTTCAACCGCTTCTTCGAAACGATCTTGTCGCTCGCGCATCGAGGGAAAATCCCAACCGTAAGCCTCATGCTCACGCTTAAACCAAGACGCACCGATACCCAGCGTGAACCGTCCGTGAGAAATTTGGTCGAGTGTTGTCGCCATTTTTGCAACCAGCGCCGGATTACGATAGGTGTTACCCAATACCAAGTGCCCCAATCGCAACCGCTCGGTAAACCCCGCGACGGCCGCGATTAAGGTAAATGCCTCGTGTGCCGTCAGGTGTTCTTCTTCTCGGCGCCCCGGTGGGGGCAGGTAGTGATCGGCAAACCAAACGCTGCTCCATGGTCCAGCCTCTAGAAGTTCGACCACCGCGCGGATACTGTCCCAGGTGTTCCGATAACATCCAACCTGCGCTCCAAATTCCATAAAACCTCCAAAACGACACGTTTCGATAGCCTACCGTGATCACGCGTTTTCCGCATGCGTGCCATCGAATCCGAATGACATCGACCCACGCGGTCAAAGACACCGTCCAAGAAAGTGTCAGCTCGATCTCGTTAAATAACGCTAAGCACTTGATTTTGTTATAGTCCCTGGCCGAAAAAAATCTTATTTCGATGACCGAAGACGATATTCGAACGCAAGTAGCTCCCCATCAACACAAGCTTGGTGGGACCATCCACGCTCTCCATCAGTTGATGCGCGCTTACGGTTATATCCACCCTGAACATCTGCCAGTCGTCGCCGACGTCTTCAACATTAGCGTCGCCGAGGTCCGAGGCATCGTCAGTTTCTACGAGGACTTCAAAACCCATCCACCGGCAGCCACGACCATCCGAATTTGCCAAGCAGAAGCCTGCCAAGCCGTCGGAAGCCGCGAATTAACCAAGGAATTGGAAACAACCTATCAAACAAAACTGGGGCGTCGGGGGAACGATATTGAGCTTGAAGCCGTGTACTGCCTCGGACTGTGTGCCACGGGTCCCGCCGCCCAAGTCAACGGTCGGCTAATTGCCAAAGCAAGCGCTGAGAAGCTGCAGGTACCCGAATGACTACCGCGTACGTACCTCTCGATTCGGTCGCCGTCGCGATGGATGCGGATGCGATTGCAGAACAATTAATGCAGGCGGGAGTCACCGTTGTTCGAAACGGTTCGCGCGGTCTTGCGTGGCTCGAACCTCTCATTGAAGTCGAAAATGATAACGAGCGCATCGCCTACGGCCCGATATCGACAGACACGGTCGCCGACCTCATCACCGACGGCGTTCTGCACCACCAAGTGACCCGGCATCCGCTGTGTCGGGGGCCGATCGATAACCACGATTTTCTGAAATCACAACACAGGCTCGTATTTGACCGTATCGGCCATGACTCGCCGCTCGGTATCCCAGATCTCACCGATGTGCTTCAAGCGCTTGCGACGCCGCCCGATGTCCTCATCGATATGATTGAAACATCGGGGTTACGGGGTCGAGGCGGTGCCGGCTTTCCAGCCCACATCAAATGGCGAACAGTCAGGGAAACAGAAGCTCCGAGTAAATACCTTGTCTGCAATGCCGACGAAGGCGACTCGGGTACTTTTGCGGATCGGTTACTGCTTGAAGGCGATCCGTTCCGCTTGATTGAGGGCATGGTGATCGCCGGATACGCAACAGGGGCCAACCACGGCGTGGTCTACCTCCGCTCCGAATACCCAATCGCCGAAACCATATTTGAACAAGCGCTCGAGGTCGCGCGCGAACACAACCTTATAGGACCCAACGTCCTCGGTTCCGATTTCGACTTTGATCTCGAATTATTCGTAGGCGCAGGGGCATATATCTGTGGCGAGGAAACCTCGCTGCTCGAAAGCCTCGAGGGTCGACGCGGTCAAATACGAGTCAAACCGCCTGTGCCCGCCATCAGCGGCCTGCTTTCAATGCCAACGCTAGTCCATAACGTCATTAGCTTTGCATCGGTTCCCGCCATTGTGCGTTTAGGCGGCGACGTATATCGGGACCTAGGCGTTGCCCCATCGTCCGGCACCATGAGCTTTCAACTTGCGGGCAACATCAAACGCGGCGGTCTTATCGAAGTACCTTTTGGAATAACACTTCGTGAAATGGTGGAGGGATATGGTCACGGGACACTCTCCGGTCGACCATTTAAAACGCTTCAAATCGGCGGTCCTTTAGGCGCCTACCTTTCCCAACGGGAACTCGACATTGAGCTCACGTATGAAGCCATGGCAGATATCGGCGCGGGCATTGGCCACGGTGGACTGGTGATCTTCGACGACACCGTAGACCTGGCTGAACAAGCGCGCTACGCATTCGAATTTTGTGAGCTGGAATCCTGCGGTAAGTGCACGCCTTGTCGAATCGGATCGGTTCGAGGCAAAGAGACCATGGAACAAATAATTAGCGGTCGCGCAAGCGACCAAGAATTCAATATGATTGACGATCTATGCGAGGTCATGGATCGCACGAGCCTGTGCCAGATGGGCGGCATGACGCCAATCCCAGTGCGCAGCGCGATGGAGCGATTTCCGGGTGACTTCCGCCAAGGGACGAGGG
>DCBA01000116.1:39119-39508 GCA_002313255.1 Gammaproteobacteria bacterium UBA1119
GCCACGGTGTCGTTAACGATCGATGGGACACCGTTAACCGTCGCCGAAGGCACGTCCATCATGCGAGCCGCTCGAGAAGCCGGCATCATGGTTCCGAAACTTTGCTCAACCGACAGCCTCGACGCGTTTGGCTCGTGCAGGCTTTGCATGGTGGAAATCGAAGGCCGACGCGGTCTTAACGCTTCCTGTACTGAACCCGTTGCCGAAGGCATGTCGGTTCGAACGCAGACCGAAGAATTGGCCCGATTGCGGCGCGGTGTCATGGAGCTCTATATATCGGACCACCCCCTCGACTGCCTCACCTGTTCCGCCAACGGCGACTGCGAACTTCAAGACATGGCGGGTGCAGTTGGGCTGCGCGAGGTCCGTTACGCCGAAGGCGACAACCA
>DCBA01000019.1:0-3014 GCA_002313255.1 Gammaproteobacteria bacterium UBA1119
GCCAACCCGGGTTGTTGGCGAAACCAGTAAGCTACGTTGGCAAATAGGGGTGATCCGACCAAGGCGTTTCCAAACGCGCCGTAGATAAAGTAGAACGCGTAAAAGTGCACGATGCTCGTTTGCTTGCTGAGCATGAATAGACTCGCTGCCATGACCAGGGCTGCGATCACTCCAAACCAACGCGTGCCAAAACGATCTGCAACAAATCCCCAGGCGACGCCAAACAGAGCGGATGACAACGCGATGGCGGTATAGCCCAAGGAAGTCTGGGCCCTCGTCCACGCGAATTCGGTAGCCAATGGCTTCAGGAATACGGAGATCGATCCGAGTGCACCGAACGCCAACCCACTTAGGATAAAAACGACACCGACCATTACCCAGCCGTAAAACGGGTCGCGATCACTACGATTTTGAAGTGAGTTCGACTGGGACATGACGTTCGGCGGCCAGGTGTCGCAGTTTGATTGGGTGCATGCATGATGTCACATCGGGCCTCTTATTCGGCGTTGGTGTCGTTGAGTCCTAGATAGAGATTTGAGCTAAATGGGAGTCCTTATTCGGGCTTTTATGGAGCGTTTCTGAGAAGGCGCTGATGCGGATGTTTGGGTCTCGGTCGAAATAACCGGGCTACAATAGCGGCTTTGTGCAGGTCACCCATGTCGGAGGCAGCTTCATGACAACGTCGGTGATTGACGAATTGAAGACGATGACCGTCTATCGCGAAACCAGCGTTGGTTGGGACGAAAAGTCTCTCGCCAACGAGACAGTCAATGAAGACGGAGACTATTTTATCGACCGGCCTGGGTTCGCTGCTGGCGATCCACGCTCGCCGAAACGGCGAATTTACGAGGACCCCGAGGTGAAGAACTTACGGGATTACCTGCAAGAACATACGGGTATAAAGGGTCTGGAGATTTGTTCGCCTGACGAGATTGATCGGGCGCGCCGCATATTTTTTCGAGACGGGTTCGTGGTGGTACGCGATCTCTTAGATTCCGAGCAGCTCGAGCGGTTTCGGGAGGGCTGCGCGCGGGTTCTGAAGGAAATCCTGAGTGTGCCCGGCAAGGCCGGGCGAAAGTACATGACAGAAACCAATCGTCTACCCCACCGCTACAGCTACGGTACGTCGTCCGCGTCGCGGCAGTTACTGCACGATTCGGTTTGGGCCTCGATGATTGACTTACCGACGACCACGCCTCTTTTGAAAGCGATATTTGGTTCGTCGGACTATCTCGTCGGCGGTGCCGGAGGTGATCTTTGCTTACCGGGAGCAATCGAATATCAGCGGTTGCATTCCGATTTGGCCGATTCGTTGAAACTGACTGAGGGTCGCCTGGCCCAAGCCGAAGCGTTGGGTATTGAATTGCGAAAAGATGAGGATACCGGCGAACTTGATTTCCCAACGCGGCGCCTTATCGCTGAGCACACGCCACCGGTAGTGACGATTAACTTCGTGATGAGCGATCTCACCTGGGCAAATGGACCCATTCGACAAATTCCCGGGACCCACGCGTCGCAACAAAATCCACCCACACCGAAAGAAGAACCGGAGTGGATGCGATTATCCACCTTGGTGGGTGCGTCGGCGGGTGCCGGCGTATTCCGAGACAACCGGGCCTGGCACGGCGCCACCCCTAACGTGGGGCGCGAGGTACGGGCATTGCCCAACGTGGAGTACTTGGCACCGTGGTCGGGTGGTCCGGGCATGGCAAAGACGATGCCGCACGAGGTCTGGGAGACACTGAGTGCCCACGCTCAGCATCTGTGTCGGCATGTCAAGGCCGAACCAGGCGTTTGGCCTGCCGGCGCCGGTGTGATGCACCCGCTCGCTGCGGGCCGAGCCCGGGCGAAGCAATCCGCTAAGTAACCCTGCAAAGTCATACAAGCCATTGATAAAAGGAATAAAAATGGTTCGAATGTTTGCTGCGGTTGAATTCGTTCGCGTGCTTGACGCTATGTTTGTCCGGACATTAACAGCACTGGTATCGGTCGAGAACGGCGGCTCGTATACCAATGTTTGAACCGCGATTTGGTGTTTGCTACGACTTTCGGAATCCACCCGATTCGGGCGTACCGGATCGACAGCTGTATGCTGAGGCGCTTGATCAAGTGGCGTGGTTGGACGGACTCGGTGCTGACATCGTTTGGTTTACCGAGCACCATTTCGTTGACGATGGGTATTTACCGAGTTGGATACCGGTTGCGAGCGCCATGGCTGCCCGTACCACCCACGTCCGGTTTTCTACCGACATTTGTTTGCTTCCCTTCAATCACCCGGTTCGATTGGCGGAGGATCTTGCCGTTCTCGATCAGATCTCTAACGGCCGCGTCGAACTTGGCGCGGGTATGGGGTACGCACCACACGAATTTCGCGGTTTTGGGATTCCGGCGTCGCGGCGTGTTTCGTTGATGGACGAGAGTATCGAGGTGTTGCAACGGTGTTTTGTGGGCGAGAAATTTTCGTATCACGGCAAACGCTTTCAATTCGACGACGTCGTTATTCGACCCGGCTATGTTCAGGCGGGAGGGCCACCGTTATGGATCGCGGCGATGTCGAAGGCGGGTGCCGAACGCGCGGCCCGATTCGATGCGCACCTCTTGCCACAAGGACTTCGCGCTGACTCCTTTGATCATTGGGTGAGTACCCTTCGAGCCACCGACAGGCATCCAGACGACTATCGCATTGGTTTGATCCGCGGAATTTTAGTGACAGAAGATCGCGAACGTGATTGGCCCTCGGTTCGAGCCGCCGAAAGATACCGGATGGAGTTGTACCAACGGTTTTTTGAAGAAAGTGGTGAAGGTATGGGAGCTGAAGGTGATCGTATTCCGCAAACTTGGATCATCGGAGACGTTGATAGCTGTGTTGAAACGCTGGTCGAGTTTATTATGCAATTTGGTATGACGGATTTGGTCACGTGGGGGGCGCCTCCTGGTATTCGACCGGCACAAATGAACGATAGCTTAGAAAAACTATTTCGAGACGTGGTCCCACGCGTCCGCGAACGTCTCAA
>DCBA01000019.1:3345-3582 GCA_002313255.1 Gammaproteobacteria bacterium UBA1119
GCCGAGGACGCTTAAGTTGACCCAGAGGGTCGAACGAAAAAATTCCATTCTTTCTCCATTTTTTTGATTCTTATTGTATAGTCGGATGCATAGCGGCCTGGATCGAGAAATGAAAATGTTGTGGCGCTTTAGCGTGTTTTTCATGGGTCTGTTAGTTACTGGGTGCGGTGGAGGTGGCTCGAGCGGTGGCGTGACACCGCCCGTGATTCCACCGGTTACCGTCGAAACGCCCGGTTT
>DCBA01000019.1:3934-4324 GCA_002313255.1 Gammaproteobacteria bacterium UBA1119
CTGGTGGCGGTATCCTCAGACAGTCAGTTGCTGGAGTCGATCCGCACAGGGTTTAAAACCAAGCTTGCGGAAAATGCGCAGTCAAGGGCACTCGCGGCTACCTCAGCCGATGCCGAGTCATCTTCCGGAGGTGGTGGAAGTTACACCACGACCTACACGCTGGAGGCCAGCGTCGACGAACACGATTACGTTAAGTACGACGGTAACCATCTTTACATTGCTCCGACGCGAGGCCTCGCTTGTTGTTTTATCTTGGAGGACGATGCGGAGTCGACAGCATCAGCTGACGAGGCTTCGACCGTACCGTCTGACGACGGGCGGTCGATTCGTATCTTGGCGACGAATCCTGATACGGCCGGCGTCACTGTAACTGGCTCGATTCCGTTGGAC
>DCBA01000057.1:0-376 GCA_002313255.1 Gammaproteobacteria bacterium UBA1119
GTGCGTATGCCCATGAGCAAACGTCGTCCCTTGTCATCCACGCCCCGATGACGGCGTACCACGGCGTCGGCACCGGTCTTTTGCGACGGTGTTAGATCGTATCCGGCACTGAAGGCTCGACCCGCACCTTTCACCACAATGACACGTATCGTATGGTCGGCCTCCATGTCGTGCAGTGCCGCGTCAAAGTCATACAGAAGCTCCTGCGATAGTGCATTTAATTTTTCCGGTCGGTTCAGTGTAATGATCCCGACCCTGTCGTCGGTCCCGGCCCGATCCATTAATAAGTTTTCGTACTCAGCCATGATTTCCTCCCTTATGTACCGTGTAATGTATCGAACCAACGTCGCCGAACCAATGGCAACTGGTACGATCT
>DCBA01000057.1:700-6755 GCA_002313255.1 Gammaproteobacteria bacterium UBA1119
CGATCTGTCAACGGTTTGCAACGCCAACGTTCCGTCAATCCATGAATCTAGCATCCACCAACAACCCACCCGCGCCGCTACGTTACCTGACATCACTCGCGGAGCGACGCATGGTGACCCGGTACCGGGCGCACCAAAATACAATCCGAGCATCTGCCAAGTCCCCGTTTCGCTTGGACTACTTCCATCAAGTGGACGACCCCCACAGCTATCTAGTCGCCCTTGCCTTGAGACAGATCGAGACAGCATATCCCGTCGACATCCAGAGTCACGTGGTGTCGCCACCCGACAGGATGAACGCACCGGAACCAGACTTGCTCCGCGAATACGCGCTACGCGATACCGGACAAATCGCACCACATTACGGCCTGATTATGGATACCCGAGAAGCATCGACTACCGACATTGAACAATGCGAAGTCGAACTCTCCTCAGTCCCGCAAGACCAGTTTTTCGATAAGGCCGCGTCGTTCGGTGCGCTGCTAGAAACCCCCAAGACGGGGGCTGCAACTCGCACAACGTCCCCGCCAACACGAGAAGGTAACAAGCTACGACGACGGCTCGGTCACTTTTCATCGGCCACCGTGTGTTTTGAGGGTAATTGGTACTGGGGCCTCGATCGTTTGTATCTACTCGAGTCATTGCTCTGCGAGCTCTGTGATCGGCCCAGCGACCACCTACTCTTTCCTCGACCAAAGGAAAGCGGTCCGGAAGATGCGTCAAAACTCTCCCTTGAAATATTTCCCTCGCTTCGGAGTCCCTACACGGCCATTGGCTTTGATCGCGCCATAGCCTTGGCGAAATCAACCGGCGTCCAACTGCAGATCCGACCGGTCTTACCTATGGTGATGCGCGGTGTACCCGCCACCATGGCCAAGGGTCGCTACATTATGACCGACACCGCACGAGAGGCCGACGCATACGGTATACCGTTCGGCGATCTTTACGATCCCATCGGCGCTCCCGTACGACGCGCCTACTCGCTTTATCCCTGGGCTCGATCGATGAACCGAGAAATTGAGTTCCTATCGTCGTTTCTGGTCAACGCCTTCAGTCGCGGGGTAAACGCTGCGAACAATCATGGCTTAAGGCAAATCGTTGAATTCGCAGGCTTGTCGTGGTCCGAAGGAAAAAAACACCTGGATACAAATCAATGGGTCGCTGAGATCGAAGAAAACCAGCGCGTGCTCGTCGACGAACTGGGACTATGGGGCGTCCCAAGTTTTCGTTTACGCGACGCCGAAGGACGTACTTTTTGTACTTGGGGTCAGGATCGCATCTGGTTGGTCGCTGCCGAAATGAAACGTCTTATGGGTCAGTACGCCTAGTCGTTAAGACGAATTCCGTCGGCTAGGCAAGGGCTCGTTGGTTCGCATCCCTTTCCGCCACCATTGTTCGAATCGCCGGAATCAGCTCGCGTCCGTACGCCACCGTATCATGGAAGGGATCGAATCCACGGATGAGCACCCCGCGAACACCCAGGTCGTAATACCTCACAATGGCTTCAGCAACTTGATCGGGCGTACCGACCAGCGCCGTCGAATTGCCACTACCACCCGAAGCAGCCGCAATCGGCACCCAGAGGCGTTCATCCTGAACTTCGCCACCATCAATTAAATTCACCAGGCGACGGGCCGTCTCGGCTTCAGGGATGCGCGACGACAATTGACGTGATTCCTGCTCCACTCCGGCCAGAATTTTCCGGGCCTTTTCCCACGCTGCTTCCTCCGTATCAGCAATAATCGGACGAAACGAAACATTGAATTCGAGGCTCCGCTGATAGGTCTCAGCAACCCCCCCAATACGTTCCATGAGTGCCGCGATCTCCGCACGTGGCTCGCCAAATAACGCATACATATCGCAGTGGCGCGCGCCCACAGGAATCGCCGCATCCGAAATCCCACCAAACCACAGCGGGACGTGGGGTTCTTGCCAGCAGGTAACCTCGGACGAAACGCGCTCCGCCTGATAAAACCGTCCGTCAAAGTCAAAGGGTTCTTCAGTGGTCCAAACACGCCGCATCAATTCTAGATATTCATCCGTGCGCGCATAACGTTCATCGTGCTCAAGAAAATCACCGTCTCGTCTTTGTTCAAAATCCATGCCGCCGGTAATGATGTGTAGCCATACGCGTCCCTTTATCAGTTGATCAAGGGTGGCGACTCGGCGAGCCGCTTGGGTCGGGTTCACGAAACCCGGACGATGCGCCACCAGGAACCGAATGCGGTCGGTGGCTTGGGCAGCATGCATCGCAACAAGAAATCCGTCCGCCGACGCAGACGTGTGCCCTACGAGGACCGCGTCAAAGCCGGCGTCTTCATGCGCCTTGGTGAATTCGACGACGTACTCAGGATCGACGCCGCCACCAATGATGTGGACCGTGGAATCTGATCGCGGCCGCTCAACGCCGATCATTCCAAGCACGTTCATGGGCATGGCAAGTTCTCTAATTTACCCATCTAGTCAACCGACGCCCTGATCATCGAATCGCAACCGGGTTGATGATCATTTGCACTGCACCCCGGACCTTCGCCTGACCTAAAACAAACATAAATTCAAACACGCCGTCGCGAACCAGCGGACCGGTATTCATCGTCTCCAAGATGTAAATGCCGTGTTCCTTTAGCAAAATGATGTGTCCATAAAAAGGACGAGACTCGTGCTGCGGCGGTACCACATCCACGCCCCACGTATCGGCACCCACCGCGAGGACGTCCAGATCGGCCATGTAGCGAGCCACTTCTTCCGACTGCCCGGGTTCGACCGATCCCCAGACGTCGGGTTCCGATTTCAATTTGGCATCTGTCCAACCCGTGTGGAAGAGCACCACATCGCCGCGTCGTAGCGGTGTGCCCTGACGCTTCGCTACCGCTTTGACATCATCCACACCGAAGTATTGACCAGCCTCCATCGAGGCAACGCCAAAGTGTCCGGCCATATCGAGCACCACACCGCGCGCAACGAGCGGCGGAATTTTTTCGATACCCATTTTCGTAAGACCCGTGATGGGGGCGAAGTCCTTGAGGTGATTGCAATTGTAGTAATATCCATCGTCGGTCCCGAGGTGCCCTAAACCGTCAATCTGCGATCCAATACCAAACCAACCTTGAAACACATCGTCGTTGTAACTGGCTCCAGGGATGGGAACCTGTCCTCCTTGCTGGTTGGGCTGCACCACCTGTAACGACAACGAACGGGGCGGGAACGCGGGCGTCGTCGAATCGATCGTGATACCGAGACTGTAGGTACGCCCCGTCGTCACCAATTTTGAGGCCTGCGCCACACTCGCTGGCGTAATCAAGTTGGCACTTCCGATTTCGTCGTCCGCGCCCCAGCGAGACGGCTCGCACTGTTCGTGTGCATCGGCGACCGCGACTTGGCCGACGACAAGCACCAGCACAGAAAAGACCGTGTTATATCGATTCATCGTGTTCCCCAAAGTGACGTTCGATCAACTTTAACCTACTCAAGACCTTAGATTCACGACGCGACGGAGGCAACGTCGACGGCACAAGACTTATGGGTCGATTTCTCATAACTCGACGACAAATCGACCCAAGAGTACGCTTAGCGCATCGCAAACCAATCGGGTGAACGCGGATGAGTGAGTCTAAGCAACCGAATCGAAGAGAATTTCTTCGATGGACCGCCCTAACCGGAGCGGCCACGAGTCTTGCAACCCACGCATCGAGCACGCCTCCCAACAAAGGTCCCAACGAAATACAAAGCTACCGCAGGCTGGGACGTACCAACCTTCAAATTTCTGATATCTCTTTTGGCTCGGCCGCATTGAGACCCGGTCAAGAAGACGTCGTGCGCCACGCACTTGATCGTGGCATCAATTACTTCGACTCTGCCTACGGCTACACCCGTGGCGCAGCGGAACAGGTACTCGGCAACGTCTTTCAAGGGATGCGCGACAAAGTGGTACTGGTCTCTAAAGTCGAAGGCAAAGCAGATTGGTCAAAACAGCAAATGATGTCCCACCTCGACGAATCGTTGACCCGGCTAAAAACGGATTACGTCGACGTCTACATGGCGCATGCGGTGAACGACATCAACCGCTTAAAGAGCCCAGAGTGGCACGAGTTTGCTGAACTCGCGAAGAAACAAGGAAAGATCCGTTTTGTCGGCATGTCTGGCCACGCCGGTTATTTAGTGAATTGCCTTGATTACGCTCTCGACCAGGACATGGTCGACGTGATTTTAGTTGCGTATAACTTCAACCAGGACCCCGAATTCCTTTCCAGACTCACACGCTCCGTCAACTGGATCGCCAAACAACCCGATTTGCCACGGGTCTTAAAAAAGGCAAAGGAGCTCGATGTAGGCACCGTGGTCATGAAGACGCTTCACGGGGCACGGCTGAACGATATGCGACCCTATGAAACCCAAGGCACGACCTTTGCTCAGGCAGCCTTTCGTTGGGTTTTATCGAATGCCGACGTTGACGCCTTGGTCATCACCATGCGCGATCGGGAACGAATCGACGAGTACTTAGGCGCGTCGGGGTCGCACGAACTCGCATTCGGCGATCTGGAGCTTCTTCAACGCTATGCCAAATTAAATGGCTCCAGTTATTGTCGTCACGCCTGCAACGATTGCAGCGGGGCATGCCCGTTCGGTGTCGACATCGCCGACGTGTTACGAACGCGCATGTACGCAACCGACTATCAAGACGTCGAACTGGCACGAGACGAATACGCCAAAATCGAGACCAACGCTTCCGCGTGCCTCAATTGTTCCGGCGAACCCTGTCGAAATGCTTGCTCCCATGGCATCAAAATCGATGAGTTTTGCGCACCAACCCACCGGATGCTCGCCTAGTGGCGCGGGGCCTCTTGTACGAGTGCTTCAGCGGAATATCCGGGGACATGCATATTGGCGCTCTTATCGATATCGGCGTACCGCACGAGTATTTGTGCCAAGAACTAGATCGGCTCGAACTCGGTAGTGAATTTCGATTAACGGCCGAACGTGCAAACAAAATGGGCATCACGGGGACCCACGCCAGCGTGGTTGTAGACACCACCAACGAACCCGAACACCGTCACCTTCCAAAGATCTTGGGTATGATCGATGCCGCCAATTATTCCGCTCGCGTAACCGAGCTCGCGACGGACATTTTTACGAACATCGCGGTCGCTGAAGGTGCCATCCACGGTATTGAGCCGAACGAAGTTCACTTTCATGAAGTCGGTGCAACCGACTCCATCGTCGACATCGTCTCGGCGGCAATCGGCATCGACTACTTGGATCCGAGCCTCGTGTATTGCGGCGTCGTCGAACTCGGCAGCGGTACCGTCCGCTGTGCGCACGGCGTGATGCCGGTCCCCGCGCCCGCCACCGCTGAAATCCTAAAAGGCGTTCCGACCAGTCGCGGCAGAGTATCGTCTGAAGCCACCACACCCACAGGCGCCGCGATCTTGAAGACCGTGGTCGATGATTTCGAAACACCCGCGACATTCTCGACCACCGATATAGGCTACGGTATCGGCGTTAAGGACTTCGAAGTACCCAACGTCCTTCGTTTGAGCCTAGGCGAGGTCGAATCGACGCTGGAAAACGAAATCAATCTCGAGATCGAGTGCAACATCGACGACATGAACCCGGAAGCGTATCAACCACTGATGGACGCGCTGTTCTTGGCGGGCGCAAAGGACGTCTTCTTCACGCCAATGATTATGAAGAAATCGAGGCCCGGCACCCGGGTATCCGTCCTTATCGCCCCCGCCGACAAAGACGCGATCATAAGCCAGTTGTTCGCAGGATCGACGACGCTGGGCGTGCGGATTCATCCCGTCACCAAACACATGCTACCGCGCGAAGAACGCATCCTCGAAACCAGTCTTGGATCTGTGCGAGTCAAAATTTCGCGCATGCCGGACGGTAGTATGCGTTGGAAATCGGAACACGATGACATCCAAACCTTGGCGACAACGCATAAACAGGATTACCTCACGACTAAGCGACGCGTCGACGCCGACATTGAAAAACAGCTCTCGCCATGAGTGAACTCAAAGAGCTTCTAGCCGCGTACCGGGATGGCAATACG
>DCBA01000100.1:0-59865 GCA_002313255.1 Gammaproteobacteria bacterium UBA1119
ATCAGGTCGTCAAAGAAATCCACGCCCTCGGATCCGACTCTATCTTCAACAACCAATCGATGCAGAAACCGTGCCCATCGAGCCAAAATTTCGACGAGATCCTCGTTGCGCAAGCTATCAACAACGTCGCTTACACTGTTCCGTCGATCCCTCGCAGCCTTGAGCGCAGGCCAGAGCGACTTTCTCTCCGCATGAATCGCTTCAAGAACGTGAAAAGGCGCGCACCCGTATTCAATTAATAGCGGTTCAACCTCTTCAGCGGTTACGTCTTGCTCCAAAAGCCACCTCACCACAACCTCCCGGGTTGGTCGTCTAATAGAAACTCGCTGGCAACGACTGATGACAGTGGGCAACATCACGCTCTTTGCTTCAGTTACCAATATCAGGTGGCTACCGAGCGGCGGTTCCTCGAGGATCTTTAGCAATGCGTTCCCAGCGTTCAGGTTCATTTTCTGAGCGTCTTCCAGCACCACCACTTTCAAAGCCCCCGCCTGAGCGGTTTGTTGCATAAAGTCGATGAGACTTCGAATCTGATCGACCTTAATGACTCCGTTTTCTGCTTCGATCCAACGAAAATCTGGATGAGCAATCGTACGCGGATCGCCACTACGATCTATCAGCATCAGCGCGATCTCGCCCGCTAGCTGCGCTTCTCCGCAACCACCCGGACCATCAATCAGTAGCGCGTGGGGTAGTCGTGCAGTTGTGTTTAAAGAACTGACATAGTCGAACCCCAGCTGCATCCACGGCGCGAGTCCACTCAACCCAAAGGCTCCATAAAGTTGTTGATGAGCTCCGCCAGCCGCGACTGAACATCTTCCAACGATCTTGTCGCGTCAATAAGTACTGCCCGCTCCTCTCTTTCCACGATCGCAAGATAGCCGGCCCGCACCCTCGCGAAAAACTCATTGTCTTCAGATTCAAACCGGTCGTGTTGTCGGTCAGCGATTCGCCCAAGTGCGATGTTCACCGGCGCATCCAAAAAGATCGTTAAATCGGGCCAAAGTGATCCTTGCGCAAACTCGGCAAGGCGCTCCAAAGTATCAAGCGGTACGCCACGACCGCCACCTTGATACGCGTATGTTGCATCGGTATATCGGTCACAAAGTACCCATCGTCCGTCATTCAACGCCGGTTCAATAACGGCTGACACGTGTTGAGACCGTGCGGCGAATATCAGCAACGCCTCCGTTATCGGGTCCATCGATTCATCGCGCATTTGAAGTAATACTTCTCTAACTTCTTCGGCGAGCGGTGTTCCACCAGGCTCGCGGGTCACCAGAACATCGATTCCTTTTTGTTCTAATGACTCGCGAAGGAACTCGATATTTGTGGTTTTACCGACGCCTTCAACCCCCTCCAACGTAATAAATCGACCACGGGTCATTGATCGCCCCGCAACTGATATCGCCGAACCGCTTTCAAATGCGCATCGAGAGTATCCGAAAACTCAGAAGACCCATCTCCTCGGGCCACGAAGTAAAGGGCCGTCCCGGAACCCGGATGTGTGGCTGCGTGTATAGCCGTACGTCCTGCCGAGCCAATGGGAGTCGGCGGTAAACCGAGTTGAGTATAAGTGTTGTAAGGACCATCCTTTTTTAGGTCAGAACGCGTCAGGTTCCCATCGAACGCTTGGCCTAATCCGTATATAACCGAAGGATCAGTTTGCAGTCGCATACCCTGCTTTAATCGACGACTAAAAACGCCGCCGATCTTTCGTCGGTCATCCTCGATACTAGATTCTTTTTCAATGATAGACGCCAAAATAAGAACCTCATACGGACTCGTTAAAGGGAGGTCAACGGCACGATTTTCCCACGCGCTATTTAGCTGAAAGCGCATCCGTTCCCACGCACGAACAAGAATTTCGGATGCTCGATCACCACGGATATAGTGGTAGGTGTCCGGGAAAAATTGGCCCTCACCATGAGCGTCGGATAGTTCAAGCGAATTGAGAACATTAATCACGGTAGCGCTACCCAGGTCAAACAAGAGACCGGGTGAATTGAGAAGCTTGTTACGGGTGACCGAAAAGGTCTCGCCTTCAACGATCTGAATCGAATGCACCAATACATCGCCTGACGCGATCCGATCAAGAACCTGATCCGGCGATTGGTTTGATTCGAAACGATATTCTCCTGCCCTCATCGAACCGGTCAATCCACGCATTAGACCCCTCGCCGTCAACCGGCGTGAGCTATCGACGATTCCATTGGCGCTAAGTCGGTGGCCGATGGTCGAAAAACTCTCCCCTCTCTCAATGACTAGGGTTACCGGGGAATCGAGCGCGACCGGACGTCCAGCCCAGCTTTCCATGAACCAACACGCGCCAAGAACGACGATAGAGATAGATGCGAGTACAGCGATTGTTCGCCGCAATATTTCGCTCCAATTCTTTGCCCTCAGTAACGATCGTGCCACGTTGCAACGACCGAGGGGAGATATAAAAGGAGCAATCGAAGAACGTGCCCTACTACAGCCGCGAAAAGATGAGCGTTCCGTTAGTTCCGCCGAACCCAAACGAATTTGAGAGCGCAGCATCAATCGTCATATCACGCGCGGTATGAGGTATGTAGTCGAGATCACAATCATCGCCGGGGTGATCGAGATTAATAGTCGGCGGAGCAACTTGGTGACGTAGTGCCAGTGCACAGACAGCTCCCTCAACGGCCCCAGCCGCACCCAAGAGATGGCCGACCATCGATTTAGTCGAACTAACGGCAACTCGCGTGTTGGTCCCAAAGACCGTCTTAATTGACTTCGTTTCAGCAACGTCGCCTTGCGGAGTCGAGGTCCCGTGGGCATTGATGTATTGGATTTGATCCGCGTTCATATTGGCATCTAACAGTGCGTTCGTCATCGACGCCACTGCGCCGCGACCATCATCCGGCGGACTGGTAATGTGATGCGCGTCGGCGCTCATGCCAAACCCGCTTAACTCACAGTAGATTTCTACCCCGCGAGCTTTCGCCCTTTCATACTCCTCGAGAACCATCACTCCAGCACCATCGCCCAGAAGAAAACCATCGCGGTCCCTATCCCAGGGGCGACTCGCACGTTCAGGATCTTCGTTTCGACTGCTTAGCGCCTTCATGGATGTGAAACCCGCAATGGTAACTGGTGAAGTCGCCCATTCCGCTCCGCCCACCACCATAACGTCTGCGTCACCATGCTGGATCATCCGCGCCCCGAACCCAATGTTGTGTGTGCCGGTCGTGCAAGCAGTTACGATGGCGATATTCGGCCCGCGAAATCCATATCGAATCGATAAACTGCCGGAAATCATATTGATCACACTGGCGGGCACGAAGAAAGGTGATACCCGTCTTGGACCACGTTTCAGGAGTGTCGAGTGCGTGTCTTCTATTGTGTTGATACCGCCGATACCGGAACCGATCGCTATACCAACTCGATCTCTTTCCGCCATGTCTGCGATTCCGGCGTCGTCGATCGCTTGAACCCCAGCGGCAATTCCCAGCTGTATGAATACATCGATTCGTCTCGCTTCCTTCCGATCCAGGTATTGTTCAATGTCAAAGTTCTTGACGCTCGCTCCGATCTTGACGCCGAAGTCCGAGGTGTCGAAATGTTCGATCAGATTGCCACCACTGCGCCCTTCTAGGGCGCTGGCCCACGTCTCTTCGACCGTATTCCCGATGGGCGTTATTAAGCCCATTCCAGTGACAACGACTCGGCGTTTATTCACGGTTTCGATTCCATGTCCACGCAAATACTAATCTGAATTGCGGAGAAAAAAGCCGCTAAGACGGACGCGGTTCCCAAAAGATTTTCCTGCCCCAATCTATTGATGGGCAAGAATATAATCGACCGCTTCTTTTACAGTGGTGATGTTTTCGGCTTCTTCATCCGAAATTTCAGTTTCGAATTCCTCTTCGAGCGCCATTACGAGTTCAACCGTATCCAAGGAATCGGCACCCAAATCATCGACAAACGATGCGTCGTCCTTAACTTCTTCTTCTTTGACCCCCAATTGTTCACAGATGAGTTTCTTTACGCGTTCTTCGACATTGCTCATTTATTTCTAGTCTCCCTATCGGATTACAAGGGTGCAGGGCGGCGGTATTCTAGTGAATCTTTTGTCGTTTTTCACGCTCGAACGAACCGCGATCAGGCCGAGTAGAGCCCGCCATTGACGTTCAGTGTTTCGCCCGTGATATAGCCCGCATCTTCGCTAACTAGAAACGATACGGCCGACGCCACGTCTCGTGGAGATCCGATCCGGCCGAGAGGGATCATCGCGGCCAAATTATCCACTTGCGCATCGCCCAGCGCGGCGGTCATATCGGTGTCAATGAAGCCAGGGGCGACGCAGTTCACCGTGATACTTCGCGAACCCACTTCTTGCGCCAACGCGCGGGTAAATCCTTCAATCCCTGCTTTGGACGCTGCATAGTTTGTTTGCCCGGGATTGCCCATGCGACCCACCACCGAGCCCACGTTAACGATTCGGCCCCAACGGGCTTTAATCATTGAACGCAACACCGATTTACACAGGCGGAAAGTGCCGGCGAGATTGGTTTCGATCACGTCATCCCACTCGTCATCCTTCATGCGCACGAGCAAGCTATCACGCGTAATTCCCGCATTGTTAATGAGGACCGCGACATCGCCGCAACGCTCGAAAATCCGTTGGACCGAGGCTTCGACCAACGCACTATCTTCGACGCGCATCATTAAGCCAATACCACGATCGCCAAGCCATCCTTCTATGTTTTCGACTCCGCTATCGGTCGTCGATGTACCAACCACGAAGAAACCATCGTCCGCGAGGCGTTCGGCAATACTCTTTCCGATCCCACGACTCGCTCCGGTAACAAGTGCCGTACGATCAATACTCATTCGATCTCCCCGAGCGCTACTGACAAATCGTCAACGCTACCGATCGCAAACGCTTCAGCGTTGCGATCAATTCGGCGGAGCAGACCCGTCAGCACCTTACCCGGACCACACTCCACAACCGTCGTCGCCCCACCGGCAAGCATAGTCGCTACGCATTCGCTCCAGCGAACAGGCGTCGATAGTTGACGTACGAGACAATCTCGAATTCCAGCGGGATCCCTCGCCAAGCTTGCATTGACATTGTGAATCACGGGTATACCCGGTTTTTTTATCTCGACATCATCGAGCAGGCTCTTCAGCTCTCCTGCTGCCGACGTCATCAGTTGGCAATGAAACGGACCACTCACGTTGAGTTTGACCGAGCGCCGCGCGCCTGCTTCGGAGCACTCCGAAATGGCGTTATCTACTGCTAAAGACTCCCCGGAAATGACCACCTGGCCTGGCGCATTCATATTTGCTGCCGATACGACCCCGTCTACCCCATCACAAATCGAAGACACAAGCTCATCGTCTAGACCGAGTATCGCAGCCATTGCACCTTGACCGTCCGGAACAGCGCTCTCCATAAGCTTCCCCCGCTCATGCACGAGGTTCACTGCGTCGTTGAATCGCAGAGAACCCGCCGCGGTAAAAGCCGAGTACTCTCCCAAGCTATGCCCCGCCATAATGATCGGAGCGGCGCCTCCGCGCGCGCCCCAAATTTCAAAGAGCGCGACCGAAGCCGCCAGTAGAGCTGGTTGCGTCACGGATGTTTGATTTAACCGGTCCTCCGGGCCATTCCTGATAACCTCGCCAAGGTCAAAACCAAGAGTTTCCGAAGCTCCGGCGAGCCGGTCATTCAAGATAGGCTCGGTGGCCCGTAGGTCGTCCAACATACCCACCTGTTGGGCACCTTGCCCCGGAAAAACGAATCCAATCCCCACTTGCGCTTCCCCTCCTGTTTAATCGCGGCAAAACATGCTCATGCACTGGAACCTGACCAGGGACTACCGAATGATTCGAACGCTTTTCCAATTGTGCCCGCAAAACCGATCTGTTGCCGCACACGCAGCGTTCTCACCAGCGCCCCTCGAATCCGACAAAAGTCGCACTGGTACGATTATAGGACTGTGCGCGCCCGAGAATCGGCGCATAAGAAATGGAAAAACATTCGCGGCGAGGTCGCCGCCACCGGTGTAGATCGGAGGCTATTCGGGTTGCAACTACGCTCGCACGATGCCGACCTTCGAACTAGAATCTCAGTCCTCGGTGTCGACGACTTTACGGCCCCGATAAAAGCCATCCGAAGTCACGTGGTGGCGTCGATGTGTCTCACCTGTCGTGACGTCGACGGATAACGACGCTGTTTTAAGCGCGTCGTGTGAACGACGCTGCCCACGCCTTGATCGGGTTACTTTGTTTTTTTGAACCGCCATCAACATTCCTCTCTATTCAAGTTCTTGAGGGCCCGCAAACCAGCAAACGGACGAGATGTGTCGTCTTCGTCAACATCCGCCCCGAGAGAAAGCGCCCGGGGCGCGTTCGGGCAGTCTAACTCAGTTGCACAAACCCTGGCTGGTATACTCATAATTAAGTCGTCTTCCACGATTTCAACTATTGGTATCGGACCCGCGTCGATCACCATAACGTCCAATGCCGGCATCAGCTCCGTTAACTTTTTTTCCGATACTGTGAGCCTTAAGTCAAGATCGGCCACAATTTTTTGACTCACGTCTTCGAGACATCGTTGGCATTCGAGGACCGCGTCTACGCACACAACGCCGCTCACTCGAACCAATCCATTGCCATCTGGTTCAAAGGTTAGTTCGACTTCAACTTCAGCATCCGGTTTACCGATTAATGGCGCTAATCGTTCAAACGCGGAAACCGGGACTCGACCAACCCAGCTGCCTGCATGTTCCGCTACGTCGTGCGGATCTAACGAAGCTCTTTTGTCCGATCTGGCCATAGGGCGCGGGATAATAAGGAGCCGCGGAAAGTCTGTCAAAGAACCTATTCCAAACTCGACGACGGTGCGCGCGCGCGCCTACACTTGGCGATGCAACTCATTTTAGGATCTTCGTCCCCCTATCGTCGTGCCCAACTAGCGACCCTCGCGTACGTCTTCGATACCGACGTTCCAAATATTGACGAAGCCCCACAACAAGAAGAAATCCCTTTTGATTTAGTCTCTAGATTGGCGAGAGAAAAGGCCCAAGTCATTGCCCAACGCCATCCTCAGGCGGTTGTGATTGGTGCCGACCAGGTTGCGGCTGTGGGCGTCGCAACTTTGGGTAAACCCCTAACAGTAAAGCGAGCGATCGAGCAGTTAACAACGCTGTCTGGTCAATCCGCCGAGTTCCTGAGCGCCATCTGCGTCGTCGAGCCGGGTGGAAGGATTCATTCGCACGTGGAACCAACCAGAGTGACCTTTAGGGGTCTCGCAGTCGACGAGATCGAACAATACGTCGCATTGGATCAACCGTTAGATTGTGCCGGCGGGATTCGGTCGGAAGGCTTAGGTTTGCACTTGATAGAACAAGTTGAGAGCAAGGATCCAAGCGCCCTGATCGGCCTTCCGTTGATCGCGCTTTCAAAAATATTACGCACCATCGGTATTAACCCGCTAAGCAATTAATCGTCCCCTCCCATCAAATGACTCCACGTCTCAAGAAACGTTTCGTCTGGATCTGCATCAAAACGACGCCCGTCGGGCAGCTTTAGGCTACTCGAATGAAGCATCATACGCGGGACATCGGGTCCATTAAGCTGATATTTGTTGTCGCCCACTACGGCATGGCCTTCAGCCGCTGCGTGTACCCGGATCTGGTGCGTGCGGCCGGTATGCGGGTATACCCATAGCCGAGTCACCCTCGCTCCTCGTTGTTGAACCTCAAAATCAGTCCGGGCCTTGTCACCATGAAGATCGATGCGAACCCGACGTTCACCGGATTGAAGAGTATGACGCCGCAAAGAATGCCTGACGGTACGTAGCCCCTGAGGCCAATCTCCCGCAACGACTGCGTCGTAGCGTTTTTTTACTCGAGCCTCTCGAAACGCGGCATGTAACTCCAGCAACATTCGTCGAGTCTTTGCGATCAGCATGCATCCAGATGTATCCCTATCGAGCCGATGCACTAATTCAAACGTAACGTCTGATCGGGTTTGCCGCAGAATCTCGATGATCCCGTGTCGAATACCACTGCCACCGTGCACGGCGACACCGACCGGTTTATTGAGTACCAGTAATTCTTCATCTTCGTAAATGATCGCTCGGCGTATTTGATTAATAGTCGCCTCGCCGATATGAGATGCATTACGGCTGTCGATTCGTACCGGAGGTATGCGTAATCGATCACCTCTCTGCAATCGGTAGCTCACCCCGACTCGACCGCTGTTGATCCTCACCTCACCTCGCCTGACCATCTGATATATCCGGCTTCGCGGTACGTTCTTCAGCTCTCGGTGGAGAAAATTATCGAGCCGCTGACCTGCGTGTTCTTCGATCACAACGTGCCTTACCGGCATCGTAATTTCCCAGCAGATTGAAGCACTTAACATACACTGTTATAGTTCTTCCGCCGAACCTTGCCACTTTTTATTTGCGGTTAGAACGTACAGGAAACAAAGGTCCGAGCCGGTGGTGGTAAATCACCGTACAAAGAGAAACAACAATACATGTGGGCGCCTGGCGCGTCTGAGAAAAGATACATTTTTACATATCGCTCGAAACGCGAATTTTGGAAAGAACAAACTGACAGCTCGCACAGCACAAATTGCTAGGCGGGTGGTAAATCACCGATGACGCAAAGTGCGGATTCGGTAATGCCGAGGAAGAAGAGGTAAGACGACAGTCGTTACTGATTAATGGCTAGCAGCCTGGCTACGTGACTTTCCGTGAAGGTCGCGTGCTTCAAGATCACCTTTGTTTTCCGATCTAAACGCGTTCCGAGTATCAACTGATGGATGAACTCGGTTATGAAACGCATGCTAATCAATTCGACGCAACCGGAAGAGGTTCGCGTCGCCGTGGTCGATGGCCAAAAACTCTACGATCTCGATATCGAGAATCGAAGTCGCGAGCGAAAGAAAGGGAGTATTTACAAAGCCAAAATAAATCGAGTCGAACCGAGTTTAGAGGCCGCATTCGTCGACTTTGGTGCCGACCGCCACGGTTTTCTCCCCTTTAAAGAAATATCTCGGACATATTTTAATACGCGTTCAACGCCCAACCAGGGCCGCATCAACATTCAGGATGTCATTAACGAAGGCCAGGAATGCCTCGTACAAGTCGAAAAAGAAGAACGTGGTAATAAAGGTGCCGCGCTCTCAACGTTCATGAGCCTGGCAGGACGATACATGGTCCTGATGCCAAACAACCCGCGCGCAGGTGGGATTTCACGTCGCATCGAGGGAGAAGAACGCGACAGCTTGAGGGATGCGATGTCTGAACTCGAGTTTCCAGATGGGATGGGCATCATCATTCGTACAGCGGGGGTAGACAAGAGCGCAGACGAATTGCAATGGGATCTCGATTATCTTTTGCAGCTCTGGGAAGCAATCCAACGTGCCGAAAAAGATAACCGTGCGCCGGCCCTGATCTATCAAGAAACGAACGTCATCGTACGCACAATCCGGGACAACCTCCGCAGCGACATCGGCGAAGTACTAATCGACAGTGAAGACGCATACAAAGAGGCGGCCGACTTTATCGAAGAGGTCATGCCCCATTATCGCGATCGCATCAAGTTGTACGCGGATTCAACGCCATTATTTAGTCGCTACCAAATCGAAAGCCAAATTGAGTCCGCATTCCAACACGAGGTAAAGCTGCCGTCCGGCGGTAGCGTCGTTATCGATCCGACCGAAGCTCTTGTTTCTATCGACATTAATTCCGCGCGCGCCACAAAAGGTGCCGATATCGAGGAAACAGCGTTGACAACCAACCTCGAAGCAGCGGAAGAAGTAGCGCGACAACTACGCCTGCGCGATGTCGGCGGTCTTATTGTTATCGATTTCATCGATATGGTGGCATCACGTAACCAGCGAGCCGTCGAAAATCGTGTGCGTGAAGCGCTGGAACCCGACCGTGCTCGAACTCAACTAGGCCGAATTTCGAGATTCGGACTATTCGAAATGTCTCGTCAGCGTTTACGCCCATCGTTAGAGGAAATTACCTCCGAGGTTTGCCCTAGGTGCAGTGGCCAAGGAAGAATTCGAGACGTGGAGTCATTGTCACTCGCGATCTTAAGAATCATGGAAGAAGAGTCACTAAAAGAGCATAGTTCTATCGTTCGCGCCGTGGTACCACTCAATATATCGGCATACCTGTTAAACGAAAAACGAGCCGATGTTGCAGAAATTGAAGCGCGCACTAAGACACACCTCGTCATCGTTCCCAACGCTGCATTTGAAACACCCAACTATGAAGTCCAACGCATTCGGGACGACGACGTAAACGAAGAAGTCGGGGTTCGAAGTTATGAGCTCGCGGACATCGTCACCGAAGTAGAAATACCCCAAGGGCGAGAACGTCCGCAACCCTCTCGCGAAAAGGCCGCAGTCGGCGCTATCGAACCCAATAATCCTCGACCATCACCATCACCATCATCAAGAACGCGCCCAACCTCAAATGAGCAAGTCCCCGGTGCACGTCCATCCGTTTTTCGGCGTTTTGTTCGCAGCCTTTTTTGGGCCGGAGAAGATGAAGGAACCATTCCAACCGGAGCGAGCAGAGGAAGGCAGCGTACACGGCAGGGAGCAAGTCCAAGTCGAGCGAATGCAAAAGATCGAAACCCTAAAGCGACAGACACCGACGCTAACCAAAAGCGTGAAAGTCGTGGTGAAGAACGACGAGATCGGCGAAACAACAATCGCTCCAGTAGTCGCGGCCAACGTCAAACCGACCGCCGCCAACCTAGTGACTCGCCCTCTGGGAAGGAACGAGATCTTGATGGTAACCGTCAAGGCCCTGACGATAGGTCCCCAGGGCATTCGAACCGCAGGCAGCCCGCGCGCGCGAGGCGCTCAGAGAATTCGCGTGAGGATACGCAGCCACCAAGCGGTACATCCGAAGGGAGTCCGCGTCCAGCAACCGCTAGCGAAATTTCTGACAGCAAACGTAAACCGCGACGCGATCGACATTCGGCTGCAAATAGTTCCGAAACTAGGAGTTCGGACGTACAGCCAAAGGAACAATCGTCTGTCGAGGCAGCCGTCGGCGATTCTTCGACGTATCACACTGATACCGAGAGTAGAACGGAAACTGACGAAGTTTCATCTCAAGGACCACAATCGATGCCGCTTGCCACGGCCGAAACGCCAGAGATGGACACTGTAGAACCAATCAACGAAGTCGTTCTTCCAGATAACTCAACAGCAGTCGGAAAAGAGCTCGACGCTGAGATTCTGGACCAGACAACGTCAGATGAGGAAGGAATCGACAATTCCTCTCCGGCACGAGCTACAAACGATCCTCGGAGCGAAGACCTGGAGGAAGAACCTGCGTCTACTCCAAACCGGATATCCGACTCTTATTCGCCAGACCATCAAATCAACGATCAAGAAGCCGACGAGGAAGATATAGAGACCTTAGCGCCCGAGTCTCTTTCTGGCGGCTCAGAGACCGTTCCACCACCTCAGCCAACAGATCTTCAAAACGACCTGATTGCCGAAGATCCTCCCGTGACAGATGAAAACTCATCGCTCAGCGAGGACATCCATTCGGATCAAGTTAATGTGCAAACAACACGAGCATCGAACGATCCCAGGGAAATGAGACGACAAAAACTCCGGGAGCAGGCGGGCAACGACTAATCGCACAACATCAAGGTCGTCCTATTTCGATCGGCTCGCGGCCCAAAGCAACGCCATAGCGCCGGTGCACATCATCGACGATCCTGTCCGCTAATCCGAGTACGTTGGTAGCCGTTGCGCCACCGGTATTTATCAATACCAGTGGCTGACGGTGCCATACTGCGACCGCCCCGTCTCTATAGCCTTTCCAACCCGACGCTTCAATTAGGCGCGCTGCAGACACCTTCACCAACCCCCGTTCTTCGAACCCTTGTATTTCGCACTTTGCCCGTAACAGTTCGAAGTCTTTCGAGGACAGCAGTGGGTTTTTGAAAAAACTACCGACGTTACCAATAACTCGAGGATCGGGAAGTTTTCGACGTCGTACTCTAATTACGGCGCTGGCGACGTGTATAGGGTCCGGACGGCCACAACCGAGCCTACGAAGTTCGGTATCGATATCTGGATAACCTGTCTCTACCGCTTGGTCGCCGGTACGTATATTCACGTAGGTAATCACATAACGTTGGGGACTACCGCTTTTGAAAACACTATCGCGGTATCTAAACTCACATTCCGCTGCGGGTAGCGTTCGAGTAGCCATTTCACCGCGATCAACGACTTCGACACTTTCGACCATGGGGCCTAACTCTCGTCCGTACGCGCCGATATTCTGATACGGCGCCGCGCCAACCGATCCCGGTATTAACGAGAGATTTTCGAGGCCTCGAATGCCCCGACCAAGCAACGACCGCACGAGTTCGTTCCAACGTTCACCCGCTCCGATCCGGATACGGTAGGCACTCTCGGCGACGCGTTTTACCGAAATTCCACGTATTCGCACGCGAATCACCAATCCCGGCAGGTGTCGGTGCAAAACGACATTCGAGCCTTCACCCAGAATCGTTGCGGAAGGCGAATGCTCCAGCGACTCGAGTAACTCCTCAACACTCGAAACCTCCAGCAATTCTTCCGCCGTGCTCTCAAGCCCAAAGCTATTGGCCCGGGTAAGACATGCATTGCTTACTCGTCTCATGTAGAGACGTACCTGAAGGTCAAATTGACCCGCTCGCCCACGTGTTGAGCGGTCCGCGGAACGCTGTGTTTGAACAAACTTTGGCTATCACCCCACATCACCAACAGCGACCCATGCCGCAACAACAATCCTTTACTCGTACCACCCGATCTCGGACGTACCCGAAATACGCGCGAGGCACCTAGACTCAACGACGCGATCACCGGGTGTTCTCCCATATCCCGTTCGTTATCGCTATGCCAACCCACGTAGTCAGACCCAGATCGGTAACGATTCGCAAGCATGAAATCAAATGGGTGTCGAAGTCGACGTTTGATCAATGCACAGGTCCCCGCCAAGCATTCGGTCCATGGCTCCCCTGGTCGGGATGTCCCACTGTAATGATAAGAACAGCCCGAGTTGGCATACCACGCCGTCAGTCTTGGGGCCCGGTATTTCGATCCGAACATCGTTACGATTTCTCGATGCCAATTGATATCGCGAAGGCAATGATCCAACAAGCTGGTCGCGTTCGCGGTCTTTAAGAAATCTTCCACATACAAGAATTGCTGATTCTCAAATCGAATCCCTTGGCTTTGCGTATCGGCTGGGGGTTCATAAATATCCACCGACGATATACTACCTTTTGCGTAACTTAGTACCGAGGAATTCCCAATGGACATAAGAGACAAAGTGGCAGTCATCACGGGGGGAGCCTCCGGTCTTGGACGAGCGACGGCGGAAACCATCGTCGCAAACGGGGGCAAGGTCGCGTTGTTAGATCTGAACGGCGAGCTGGCAACCCAGACCGCCGCTGAGCTCGGGAACGATGCCCATGCTTTCACCGTCAATGTCTCCGATTCACAATCGGCAACAGACGCTGTCGACGGCGTTCTAGAACGATTTGGCGCAATTCACATCAACGTCAATTGCGCCGGAATTGGCGCCGCGGGGCGAACACTAGGTCGAGACGGCCCCTTATCACTCGACGCTTTCAACTTCGTCATCCAGGTGAATTTGGTGGGCACGTTCAACACACTTCGACTCTGTGCGCAAAAAATGGCGACCAACGAGCCACAAAACGAAGATGGCGAACGCGGAGTCATCATTAATACTGCTTCGGTTGCGGCATATGATGGACAAATCGGCCAAGCCGGCTATAGCGCGAGCAAAGGGGGCGTTGTTGGCATGACCTTACCGATCGCTCGCGATCTCTCTCGGTCAGGAATCCGCGTTTGTACTATCGCCCCGGGAATCTTCGAAACCCCGATGATGTTGGGCGCGTCAGAAAAGGTCCGCATGCCGTTGATAGAGATGGTCCAGTTTCCAAAACGACTGGGTGACGCGCCAGAATATGCGTTACTCGCGAAACAAATTGTCGAAAATCCCTATCTCAACGGAGAAACGATCCGGCTAGATGCGGGCATCCGAATGCAACCCAAGTGACGGTTCGTGGTGTCGTTGCCACCGCGAAAACATCACGACGCTTCGCGCAGTCTCGCAATCACTCGGTCAGCGTCGACCTGGGTATCAACGCCTTGAGGGACCTCATGGACTGCTTCGCTCACTGCAATCGAATAACCATTCTCTAAGAATCGGAGTTGCTCCAGCGACTCAACGGATTCCAATCTACCCGGCGGCAAAGCAACGAAAGCTTCCAATGCGGACAAACGATACGCGTATATCCCGATGTGCCGTTTCCACCCGTCGCCTATGACACCCTGCTCGCCTTTGTCGAAGTTGCCTCGCAACCATGGCATGGGCGCGCGAGAAAAATACAACGCTGAACCCTCTGTTGTCGTTGCTAATTTAACGACATTTGGATCAAACACATCAGTTCGCTCGTTAATCGTTGCATACAGTGTCGCTACATCGTGTCGACCGTCGGCCAAAAGACTAGCAACCTGATTAATCACCGTCGGCGGAATGAGGGGCTCATCGCCTTGAACATTAACGACGAGCTCGTTACTTCCCCAGTTATTGCACCGCGCAACTTCCATTACGCGATCAGATCCCGACACATGATTGGCATCGGTCATGACGGCCCTTGCAGCCGTTGTTTTCACGACCTGTTCGACACGCTCGTCATCTGTTGCCACGACGATGTCGATAGCATCGGATTGTGTCACCTGTTCCACAACCCTCACGATCATGGGCTTCCCCGCCAGATCGATTAAAGGTTTTCCGGGTAGCCGCGTTGAACCATATCTGGCAGGAATCACTACTCTAAACTCACTCACGAGACGGTCTCTATTGATATGCCATGTCGCTCAAACACTTTAGCAATTCGGCGTTCGTCCTCGTCGTTCAACAATACGTCGATCTCCAGATACCAGACTTCGTTGGGCAACTGATCCATCACTCGGACTTTACCGGCGTCTTTTTCCGTAACAACAACCGTCGCGTGAGCCGGGACCGAGAGATCTTCGACACTAAATGAATGATGATCGGGGAACGCTCGCACTACGGGATCGAGTCCTAATCCGACCAACGAGTGCGCAAATCTAGCCGGATTTCCGACGCCTGCGATCGCGTATAAAGGGCCATGAATCCTTTCTGCAAATTTCTGAGGCAAGACTCGTTCGTGACTTCGCAAATTAACGAACGCAGTCGCAACCGCCTTCATCACCGACTCACCTTCAACGAGGCCAGTAGCCTGGCCATTAGCCACAACCCAGTCCACTTCCGTTAACCTTGATGCTGGTTCACGTAGCGGTCCTGCCGGTAGAAGCCGGCCATTACCCAGCCCGCGATTTCCGTCCACCACGACAATTTCGATGTCTCGTTCCAGCGCATAATGTTGTAAGCCGTCGTCCGATATAACGACGTCAATCTGGTTCACCGACAACAAGTTCTTGACGGCGCGAACGCGGTCCGGATCAACAACTACGGGGCAACCGGTACGCGCGGCCAACATTGGCGCTTCATCCCCCGCATCCTCCGCACTCGAATCGTTATTAACCCGAAGCGGGAATCTAGCCTTACCGCCATAACCACGGCTGACTATTCCTACACGTTTTCCCCCTGCCATCAGCCACTTCGACAACCAAATGACGAGTGGAGTCTTGCCAGTACCACCGACATTGATATTGCCGACGACCACGACAGGTACAGGGGCACGCCACGAAGAAGACCACCCTGTAACGTACCGACTCCGCCGTTGGCGCACAATCCACCCAAACAGTGCCGCGAAGGGCTGAAGTACCCGAGGCCAAAAACTGTTGTTGTACCATGCCCGGACCAATATGCTGCCGCGGGCTTCGTGACTACCCAGGTCGACCTCGATCGGCGTGGATCCTTGAGTAATCTTGTTAGTTACACCATCATCGTCTTCGAACTGCGATCGATACAACAGGCTGTAGAGCCCGTCTTGCCCCACTAGCTCGTCGTGGCTTCCTTGTTGAACAATCGCGCCTCCATCCAGCACATATATAACGTCGGCTTTTTCGATCGTCGATAAGCGATGTGCAATAACAACGGTGGTTCGATTACGCATGACCTCGTTGAGCGCATTCTGAATGAGGCGCTCGGACTCAGTGTCTAAGTCTGAAGTCGCTTCATCGAGAATCAATAGTGGTGCGTTTTTTAGGAATGCACGCGCAATCGCTATTCGCTGGCGCTGTCCCCCAGAAAGCAGAACCCCGTTATCGCCTAGTTCGGTATCCAACCCGTTGGGTAACGCCCGGACAAATTCTTCCGCGTTGGCACGACCAAGCGCCTCGAAAATGTCGTCGTCGGACGCATCGCCAAGTGATCCATAGGCTACGTTTGCCCGCAACGTGTCGTTGAATAGCACGACCTCCTGGCTAACCAGCGCGATCTGTTGACGAAGATTGTCTAATTTGTACTGGGTGATCGGAACACCATCTAGGGATATCTCTCCGTCGGTTGGCTCGTAAAACCGCGCGATTAAGCTCACCAAGGTCGACTTCCCACCGCCAGACCGTCCGACCAAAGCGATTGTTTGGCCAGGTTGAATAGTGAAGTCGATATCCGAAAGCGCATCGTATTCGCCGGCCGAATAACGAAATGAAACGTTTCGAAACTCAACTTTACCGCTAACACGATCGCCCTCATGAGTTCCCTCATTTCGCTCGGCGTCTTCATCAATCTGCGAAAAAACGTCGCTCGCCGCTGCAAGACCACGTTGCAATCGTGCATTGACGTCAGACAGTCGCTTGATAGGACTTGCGAGCAAACCAGCCAAACCAATATACGTAATTAGCTCGCCTCTCGTCATAGCTCCAACGATGTCCGGCTGGAACACTAATCCAATCAAGCCGCCAATCGAGACGGCCACAAACACCTGAATAAGTTGCGCGCTGGACGCCTTGGTCGCGACCATTTTCAAGTTTTGCCGACGGTTGCGATCGCTGGCCAACAAGAATCGACCTCGTTCGTATTTCTCCCCGCCAAAAGCACGCATGACACGGTAACCGGTGACTGCCTCCGAGGCGACGTGCGTCACATCGCCCATGGAACTCTGAATACGTTCGCTTATACGTCGAAAACGCTTGGATGCGAATCGGACGACTCCGCCGACCAATGGGGTAACTAACAGGAAAATTGCCGTCAGCAGCCGGTTGTGCCAGAACATAAACGCAAGCAATACAACTAATTTTCCACCGTCTTGGAAGATGATCTTCAGCGCGTCCGTCGCAGTATCCCGTAGCTGAGCAGTCGTGAACGTCAATCGAGAGACGATCTGTCCGTGCGCACTTGCTTCGAAAAATTCGCTAGGCACCACCAGCAAGCGATCGAAAAGTTCACACCGAAGAATATGGACTACGCGAAATGAAATGCGCGAGAGGAGGAGTTCCCCGGTGATCGACCCAAAAGCTCGTACGAGCGCCGCTAGTACGATCAGCGAAGGGAAGTACCAAATGCGAAGGTCGGAATCCGTGTCAAAAGAGTCGACGACCTGCCCCAGTACTTGCGCAAAATAAGCCTCGGCACCAGCAGCGAGCAAAAAACCAATGACGGCCACGAAAAAGAGAAGCCACTGCCCCTTTAGATACCGCAGCAGTCGGCGATAAAGAGCCCAGTCGCCCGTGCTCGGAGACCCCGAAGCACTCATCTCCGACTTCACCCGGTGCGTCTCGTCTGTAGGTACTGCCCGACCAAAACCGAGATCCCCAAAATCGCGATCTTTATACGACCGCTAACTACTTGCGGAATTATCCAGCACCTCACGCCATGAGATCGTTCCTTTTTCAAGTCGTTCTATTTCTCCCCTTTCGAAAGGAGCTTTTCATAACAAAAATTCGTTGCCTGTACATACCCCGCCAAAGAGCCACAATCAAAACGTTTGCCTTTAAATCGGTAAGCAAGCACTCCTCCCTGTTTCGCTTGTTCGACGAGCGCATCCGTAATCTGGATCTCGCCTCTCTTATCCGGTGGGGTCTGCCCCAATATTTCAAATATGTCCGGCGTAAGAATGTATCGGCCAATGATCGCTAAATTGGAAGGTGCCGTACCTGGCTCGGGTTTTTCGATCATGTTCGACACACTGTATAAATCTTTTGACACTTCGTCCCCCGCGATCACGCCATATTGATGAGTAATCTCAGCGGGTACTTCTTCAATAGCGACAACGCTGGTCCGGTGCTGTGCAAAAATCTCAAGCATTTGAGCGAGTACGCCGCCTCCCTCGCCGAAACAAAGGTCATCGGCCAACACGACAGCGAAAGGCTCGTCTCCCATAATCGAACGACCGCAAAGAATTGCGTGTCCCAATCCCTGCATTTGTACTTGACGAGTGTAGGAAAAAGTACATTCATTGATCAGATCACGGATGCCTAATAGGGCTTTTTCCTTTGCGGTCCCCTTCACCTGATCTTCTAATTCATAACTAACGTCAAAGTGATCCTCGATGGCGCGCTTCCCTCGACCGGTCACGAATCCAATGTCACGTAGACCCGCTGCTGAAGCTTCCTCAACTCCGTACTGAATAAGCGGTTTATCAAGTATCGGTAACATTTCTTTTGGCATCGATTTAGTGGCCGGTAAAAACCGAGTGCCGTATCCGGCCACTGGAAATAGACACTTATTTAACATGCAGTAACCTCGTGCATCCGCCATTCATCGCGCGAAGTTGATCGAGTGTCATTTATCATTCGCATCAAAATTATATAGCTACGACATCAAACCTCGCGTATCCCTATTACATGCATCGGGAGCGACTGTACAGGCTGGTTCATACTAATATCCCCCCGCAACGTTGCCTCTCATCAACGTTCTCTCAACAAAATCGACACGACCAAATCAATATCGTCGATGCCGAATAAGACCTTAATGTTCCTTGTCGACTCGTGCGTACACCAACCCGCAGGTGCCAAACGACTATTTGAAATCCCCGCAGGCATAATGTGAGTCTCGTGCCATACCCATTCATCAAACGTTATTTGCCAACCCGAGAATCCATGCGTGAGCACACGCTATTTCGGATTTGGGGTCATCGTTTACTCGAACCCGAGCTTTGGCATTTACACCGTCGGTCAGTCGGTGGCGCCTTTTTTATCGGCCTCTTTTGCGCATTTTTACCGATCCCTACACAAATGCTCGCGGCCGCATCGATGGCGCTGATCGGCCGATGCAACATCGCGCTTTCGGTCGCCGTCACATGGGTTACCAACCCGTTAACCATGGGACCTATGTTTTTCTTCGCCTATAAGCTGGGCGCCTGGTTGCTGGATACTCAAGTGACCATCACGACCGTCGAACTTTCTTGGGCGTGGCTTTCCAACCAGATCGGCCAGATCTGGTGGCCGTTGCTTGTCGGTTGTTTGATCTGCGGCTGGGTGTCGGGATTATCGGGAATGTTGGTTTCCCGAATACTCTGGAGACTGCACGTCGTTCGACGCTGGAAACAGCGCCTAGCAAGACGCCAAAGCAAGATCGCTTTTTGATACTTCTAGCGCGAATGCAACTCCTGTGCCGGATTCGCTCTGGCCGCCAATAAAGTAGGACGAACTATCGCAGCCGTACACAAACCAAACGAAAGCAGCGCGATAGCGACAACGTCTTTGCCTTTTGTTTCGGAGGGAACGGACGAAAAATAGGTCCCTTCGATCATGTTCGAGCCCATTGCCGATTCGAACACTTTCACGACAGCGTCGGCATGTGACGCAATGGTTACGCCAAGAATGAGTCCAAGTGCGATTCCGACCAATGAAATGACTAGTCCCTGAACCAAAAATACCGAGACAATTACTGTCCGGCGGGCTCCCATAGTGCTCAGGATAGCAATATCTCCTCGCTTATCGTTTACCAACAGAGCCTGCCCGGACACCATATTGAACGCGGCTAGTCCGACAACCATTGCCAATAACGCAAACATGATCCCTTTCTCGATCTCGATCGCGCGAAACAATTCACCGAACTGTTCGGCCCAGGTATGTAGAGGAGCGTCAACGGGTGAAGACCAGGAACCTATCGAGAGAGGGTCGGCCAGCGTCACCCGCCAACCCAATGTCCCAGCACCGGTAATTCCCAATTCTTGGATTCGGGCAATATCAATAATTGCTAACTGATAGTCCGGATCCGCCCCGACCGCGAACGTTGCAACGAGCTGAAACCGTTGTACAACTGGAACGATCCCCGATCCCGTTGATGTCGGAAAAACCAGGATAATCGGATCGCCCCGCGCTAGTCCCATCAAACGCACAAGCGGTTCTCCCAATGCAATACCGGCACCCCGTAGCAGCGGAAGCGAACCAGACACCATCGAGTCTGCAATGAAATTACCCCCGTCCGTCGTATCAATTCCGTAGACCTTCACCGCCTGGGCTACTCCGGGCATGGATAGCATGGCTTCGCCCTGATACAGACGTTCAACGCCAATGACACCCGGCGTTGCCAATACGGCTTCACTATCCTCTTCAGTTAAGACACTCTTTTCGATAAAGGCGTGCGGTACAACACCTAGAAGCCGTCCCTTAACTTCTTGGTCGAATCCATTCATAACACTCGTCACCACTGTGAGAATCGATACTCCGAGTACGAGTCCCACCAACGAGACCCAATTAATTAAAGCCGCATAGACGTTGTCCCGTCGGAAGAGATATCGAAGCGCAATCCACACGGAAGGTAATCGCTTAATTAGTAATTGGTTAGGCATTTAGCCTGCCGTCTTCCAAAACGAACGAGCGATTCATTTTGTCCGCAATCGACGCGTCATGTGTCACGACGATAAACGCTGTGCCCGTCGCGGTACTCATATCTGCTATCAGCTTCATCACTCGGGAAGCATTTTCCCGATCAAGATTACCCGTGGGCTCGTCGGCCAACAGGATGTCGGGCTCGGTTGCCATCGCTCTCGCCAGTGCGACACGTTGCCGTTCGCCACCCGAGAGTTGATGGGGTCGATGTCCGACGCGCTCCGTCAAATCAACCGCGTCCAATAGGTTCTTCGCACGTTCCTCCGATTCGAGCGACGTACGACCCGAAACAATCAAGGGCATCGCCACGTTTTCGAGTGCGGAAAACTCGGGCAGTAGGTGGTGAAATTGATATACGAAACCCATGTATTGATTGCGGATAGCGGCTCGACCATCACTTGAAGCAGAAGTCATGCTTTGACCGGCAACCCTTACTTCGCCGACGTCCGGATCGGCTAAGCCGGCAAGTATGTGCAGCAACGTGCTCTTGCCTGTCCCAGAGCGACCTACCACCGCGACCCTCTCGCCCCTCCTAATATCTAAGTCAATGCCATCGAGAACACGCAGTTCCCGCTCGCCATCTACGAATCGTTTACGAAGATTTCGAGCTGACAAGACATCACTCATACTGAAGTGCTTCCGCGGGACTCGACGAGCTCGCCCGCCACGCTGGATATAGAGTTGCCAACAACGTGAGCAATCCCGCAATACCCGCGACATGCCATACGTCCGTCGACGCTAATGCGAACGGCAGCGTGTCAACCACGTATTCACCCATAAGTTTGACACCAAGGAGTGACTCAAGCGTCGGGAAGCCGGCCTCGGCCAAAACTCCAAGAAAATAGCCGAGACCAATTCCAGCAGCGACCCCAACCGCCGAAATTGCCAGCCCTAAGATCACAAACGTTGCGATAATCAAGGACCGGTTGCTGCCCATCGTCCGCAAGATGGCGATGTCGCCACGGCGCTCACTCACGATCATTACCAGCGTTGAAACAAGATTGATGGACGCGACGGCAACCAACAAGGATAGAAGGAGAAGCATCATCCCTTTTTGAGCCCTAATCGCGCTGTAGAGCGGTCCGTAGGTTTGGAACCAAGTCGATACAACAAATTCGTCGCTCAGCGTCGCGAGTATTTCAAGCCCCACCTCGCGGGCTAGTAACGGATCATCAAGCCACACTTCGATCGAATGAACGCCTCGGCTTAATCGATACAACTTCGCGGCATCGAGTCGGTGAAGAAAGACGTGGCGCTGATCAAGCTGCGACCCGGTATCCAATATCCCTTGAACGCGAAACGATTTTTGCCGCGGGAACGCCCCAAGTGGAGTCACGGTAACATCGGGAACCACTACGGTCGCGGAACTACCGATCTTCAAACCCAAGTCTTTGGCAAGATTGTCCCCGACAATGATTCCATATTGGCCTGGGTTCAGAGCGATCAAGTCGCCGCCTCGCACGTATTGGTTTATCCGTGAGACCCGACGATACTGATCGGGCTCGATTCCAGTAATCGTTATACCCCGAACCTTTTGACCCGAAGAAAGGAGGGCTTGTCCTTCGATCACGGCCGCGGAACCTTCCACATGAGGGATACCACCTATCAGCTGGAGTAACTCCGGCGAAGTTGCGATCGATTCGCGCGCTCGGACCGACACGTGCGGGATGACACGTAAGATCCGATTCGTCAGTTCCCTTTCGAACCCAGCGACCACACCCTGCACGAAAAGAAGGACCGAAACGGACAATGCAAGACCCGCCAACGCAACGAAAGTCACGAGAGAGAGATGGCCATGTGAGGAACCCGCATACCGCATACCGATATTCACGGACAAAGGACGAAACATCGAAAAGTTCTTGGTGAAAGTCAGCGATTTGGCCCTAAAACAGTCGAAATATTCGGCCACCCACACCGCGTGCAACGCGCCAAACTACGCTCTCGAATTACTTTTTTAACTATGTATATCAATATGTTATATAATTTTATCTTAAATAGGCCATCGTTCATAATATTCTCAAGGCTGTTCTACAAAACTCCAAAGTAGATTCAAGATCCACCGACCACATTGCTTGAACATCACCTTCAGGCATACGCGTTAAACTAGCACGCTGAGTCATCTGGTAGTTCGTCGATGGACAGGTATCTTTTTCCCACCGTCGTTTTGGCCGCGTTAGTCGGATTTGTCTTAGCCACGGCATTTCCGGGCACCCCGTGGCTACTGGAAGGTGCTGCGTTATTCAAAGAACTGTTCTTATCCGTCCTTAAAATGATTGTCGCACCGCTGGTTTTTTTCTCGGTGTTGTCAGGAATAGTTCGTTTGGATGCGGCAAAACAACTCCGCCGAATCGGAACGCTGACCGTCGCCTATTACGTAATCACCACTGCGTTCGCCATTACCTTAGGCCTTACCGTCGTTTTTCTATTCCACCCCTGGACGAACGCGCCGCCACTTAGCGCCATCGAGACGGCGTCCACCCATGCCACCTTAATTGCGACGTCTGAAAATACGTTCGGTGCCTTGGTTCGTAACCTATTAGCGCAAATGTTCGTTAATCCTTTTGCCGCTCTTGCGAAACTCAATATCCTTGGGATCGTGACCAACAGTATTGTCCTGGGATTGTCACTTCTGATGGTCCTTCCCAGCGATAGCGTAGTGAAACGATCGATCCATGAGATCACAAACGCAATCTACAAATTGGCGAGTTGGGCCGTGTGGGTGGTCCCAATCGGTATCGTCGGCATCGTCTATCAAATGACGACTCACGCAAATTTGGCGTTAATAGGACAGCTTGCGGCATTTTCTGGTGTCGTGATCGGGACCACGCTGCTGCACATGGTCATCATCCTACCCTCCATCGCCTGGTTAGGCGGGGGCATACAACCAGCTACTCTAGCGAAGAAGACCTTTCGACCTATCGTCGTTGCGCTATCGAGCTCATCGAGTGCGGCGACACTTCCCGTCAGTTTTCACGCCGCCAATGATCTCGGGGTTAGCTCGACCACAGCAAGTTTCGTGCTGCCTCTTGGTGCAACCATCAACATGGATGGAACGGCGCTTTTTGAGGGCGTTGCAGCTATTTTTCTCGCATACCTCTTCGGACTTGATCTAAATGCCTCTGCCACCGTCACGGTGTTCCTTGTCGCCATGCTCGCGTCTATCGGCGCACCCGGAATTCCGTCAGGATCGATGGCCGGCATGCAAATGGTGCTCCTTGCTGTCGGAATACCCTTGGAAGGGATACTGATACTACTTATGGTTGAACGTCCTCTCGACACTATTCGAACCTCAGCGAATGTGCTCGGGGACCTCGTCGGATGCGTCGTGATCGACCGACACGCGGACGTCAATTAGGTCGATGATTCCACCTTAGAATCATTCGAAATCATAAAAAGGTTCTCAAGTTCGCTTGACGCGCGTCCGACGCAATGGGGAAACTACTCCTTTGTCCGTTGAGTTTTGTGGAGCGTGCCTGTCGAAATCGCCTCACGCTCACGGGTTTGGAACCACAACATGTTAGGGGGAAGCATGCCCGAATTTTGTAATGTCGAAAAAGCCGATCATGTACTGACAGTGAAACTCAATCGACCGGAAAGATTGAATGCCTTGCATCCGCCGGCGAACGCGGAGCTTGGCGAAGTTTTTGACGAATTCGCGAACAACGACGATCTCTGGGTTGCCATCATCACCGGGGAGGGGCGGGGTTTTAGTGCCGGTAATGATCTTCGATACCAAGCGGAGGGAGGTCAACGGGTTCCAACACCGAGCGGATTTGGAGGGCTGTCGTCGCGATTCGATATGACGAAGCCTGTCATTGCAGCCGTCAACGGGGTCGCCATGGGTGGCGGCTTTGAAATCGCGCTTTCGTGCGATCTCATCATCGCATCGGAGAACGCGATATTCGCACTTCCAGAACCCAAGGTGGGGCTCGCAGCACTCGCCGGTGGGTTGCAACGATTGCCCCGTCAAATCGGATCCAAACGAGCTCTTGGAATGATCCTCACTGGTCGCCACGTACCAGCGCAGGAAGGTTACGAGTTGGGTTTTGTAAACGAGGTCGTGCCTCACGATGAATTAATGGACGCCGCGCATCGGTGGGCGGGCCAAATCCTCGAATGTGCGCCGTTATCGATTCGGGCAAGCAAAGACGTCGTCTATCGAAGCCTGTCCATAGGATCGTTGCAAGAATCGATGGAAATTCCATACGACTCTGTCAAAGCGATGTCGACCGGCGAAGATTTTGTCGAAGGCCCGAAGGCCTTTTCAGAAAAACGTCCGCCCAACTGGAAAGGCCGCTAAACTCGACAACGTGGCCGTTGATGCCGTGTAGGAACCAAAAGCCAAGCGATACTTCGAGCCGAAATCTGCGTGCGGCTACGTTATGAGATTGTGCAACATAGCAATCTGCTGTTCGTAGTCGTCAACGGTTTGATAGCGAATACCGCAGACGAAACGTTCAATTCCGACTTCACGGTATGCGTCGAGGCGTTCCCGCGATCGAGAAACGTCCGCGAGTGGCAGCCCGCCCATGATCGTAATAGAACCCGCGGCACGACCGGCACGTTCGCAATATTCAAGATATTGGCCACGCAACTCGGGGACACTCTCGGGTTCAAGCCCCATTGGAATCCAACCGTCGCCAAAGAGCGCCGCACGTTGAAGGGCGTGAGGAGCACGGCCACCAACTAACACGGGCGGCTTATTTGGCCTCGGCTTGAATAGGAATCGTTGCCCGTTAAGTTCTACCTCGTCGCTGTCGAAACATGAGTTGAAAATTTGCAGCGTCCGATCGGATATGCTTCCCCGCCGCTGTCGATCCAATCCAAGGGCACGAAATTCGGCATCCATCCAACCAATCCCCACTCCTAGGAGAACCCGACCTCCGGATAGCTCCTGTAGACTTGCGACTTGTTTAGCCGTCATCAAAGCGCCTCGGTACGGAAGGATCAGGACGCCCGTGCCGAGACGTATGCGTTCGGTCGCACCTGCAATCCAAGCCAGGGTAATTAAGGGTTCAACGTAACGCCCACCTGAACCCTCGGCATCATCTGGTGGGATGGCTATGTGATCTGTAATCCAAAGCGAGTCGAGACCTGCGCCCTCCGCTAGCTGCGCGCATCTCAAAATGACTGACGCTTCTGACTGCGCACCCATATTGCGTAACGTGACTCCAAGTTCCATCGTTGCTCCTCAGACGTTTCAACGCACCCAACGTTGATCAAACGCCGACACGAACGCTACGCTAACAAAAAGCAAAGCGTTCCAACCAGCCCATTGAACAAGGATTCTCAAGCATAATTGGCGGCTCATGCAGTCCAGCGCCAAAGCACCATCCAACCCCATGACCACTACGAATACCCAATACACGATCCCGCGACTGTTGCAGTTCTCAACCGATCGGCTACGAAACGGCTCGGTGAGTTTGCCACGATGAAGAACGTATTGGTCAGCGCCCTCGCGTTTACCAGTGGCTTTGTCATCATGTCGCTCGAATTGCTCGGCGGCCGATTATTAGCCCCATACTTTGGCAGCAGCATTTACGTCTGGGGTAGCGTAATTACGGTGTTCATGCTCGCGCTTTCGGTCGGCTACCTAACAGGGGGTTGGTTATCGCTGTTCAACCCATCACTGAAGCGTTTTTCACTCATTTTTTTTACGTCTGCCGCGACACTTTACCCGCTCGCAATGATCACCGAGCCGGTGATGGAAAGAGTTTTCGAGACCCTCACGGATCCTCGCTGGGGTTCGCTTGTTGCGGCTCTCGTTCTTTTTGCGTTGCCCACCTTCATTCTCGGTTTGATCTCGCCCTACGCTGTTCGATTATTGGTCGTTAACGTTGATCGGGCTGGAAATACTGCAGGTACCCTGTATTTCGTATCAACCATCGGTAGTGCCCTCGGAACCCTCGCGACCAGCTTCTATTTCGTACTCTGGTTTCAGATGGACACCATCATTTTCCTGCTCTCTGGAACGCTACTCCTACTCGGCTTCGTTTCATGGATGGCGGCACGAAATCGATGAAACACTCCGCTACAATGGTTCTTACGCTTACTGCGTTGTTCATCACTAGTCCCCTTCACGGACGAATTATTCATCGCGAACAGTCGTTGTATCAGACGATTTTAGTCGACGACACGGGTTCTCGCCGATGTCTTCAATTCTCGGTCCGGCGCGATCAACGTAGTCAAAGTTGCGTCGATCTAAAGCATCCGCAACGGATGGTATTTACCTATACCCAGATGATGATGGCAGGTATTCTGCTCGCTCCCGATCCCCAAAAAATTCTGATAATTGGCCTCGGCGGTGGGACCTTGCCGCTAGCACTGAACGATCTTTTTCCAGAGGCACTCATTGATGTAGTCGAAATTGACGGCGTCGTCGTGCGGGTTGCCGAAGAATATTTTGGTTTCCAAAGCGGCGAACACATAAAAGTTTTCGAGACGGACGGACGCATCTTTACCAAGCGAGCCGTCATGCGCCACGATCAATACGACCTCGTCATTCTTGACGCATTCAACGGCGACTATATCCCGGAACACTTGATGACCCGAGAATACCTGCAAGAAACCCGCACCTTACTCGGCAACAAAGGGACGTTGGTCGCCAACACATTCTCCCAGAGCCGTCTCTACGATCACGAGTCGGTCACGTACGCATCCGTTTTTGGAGACTATTTCAATTTCAAACAATACCCGAGTAGCAATCGGATCATTTTGGTATCGATGGCTGGCTTACCGACGCTCGATTTATTGAAGGCACGCGCAACCGGCTGGCGCGATCGTCTTCGAGCGTACCGGATTCCGATCCACAATTACCCTGATCGCATGTCTCGGAACATCGACTGGGATCGCGACGCCCGCGTCTTAACGGATCAATACGCGCCGGCAAATCTGCTCCGATCAAGTAACCGCCACCGGTGACGGTCCTTCGGCACTCCACGATGGGCTGCAAAATCAAATACCGCGGCGTATCGTCAGACGATGTTTAACTGGTCTTTACCGTATGTTTCCAGAAGGGCACCGGTGTTTGCACGGAACGCCGTTGCAACATCTCAACCGCTCGCAACCCAAGCCGGCATTGACATGCTGCAGCGTGGAGGCAACGCGATCGACGCGGCAATCGCAACAGCGATCACTCTCACCGTCGTCGAACCGGCAATGAATGGGGTGGGAAGCGACGCTTTCGCCATCGTCTGGGACGGGCACGGCCTGACCGGAATCAATGGTTCGGGCAAATCGCCCGCTGCATGGACACCCAATCGTTTTAAGGGCCCCAACATGCCTACCCAAGGATGGGACTCGGTCACGGTGCCAGGTGCCGTCAGCACATGGATCGCGTTATCGCAAAAATTCGGGAAACTACCCTTTGCCGACCTCTTTGAACCTGCCATTCGGTACGCTCGCGACGGATTCCAGGTCGGCACCAAGACCGCTTCTATTTGGTCGTGGTCGGTCGATTTGTTCGCTCACTTCAACGGTTTTCAAGAGCACTTTGCCCCCCAGGGTAGGTCACCGAATCCGAGCGAAATCTTTAAACGGCCCGATCTTGCCGAGACGCTTACCGACATTGCGTATACCGAAGGGGAATCGTTGTACCGCGGACGACTCGCCGACGCGATTGTTGGTCAAAGCCAACGAGAGGGTGGCGCGATGACCCTCGATGATCTCGCCAATCACAGCGTGCTCTGGACCGACCCTATCGCACAACCATACCGAGACGTCGTCCTTCACGAAATCCCGCCGAACGGGCAAGGACTCGCAGCCCAGATCGCTCTTTCCATTCTCGAACATCTTGACGTGCATTCGATCGAGCCCGGATCAGTCAACTGGATCCATTATCAGGTCGAGGCAATGAAAATCGCTATCAGAGCTGCGTTCGATCACTTCGCTGATCCGGAAGCCATGACGACACCGCCGAACGAGCTGCTCGAGCCCGGTTCGATCGCCCGTGCCGCGAAATCGATATCCAATAACGCCGCATCTAGGTATCCACCTGTGGCGTTGCCGGTCTCTGAAGATACCGTCTACTTGACGACGGCCGACGCGGACGGTGCCATGGTCTCGATGATTCAGTCTAATTACCGCGGTTTTGGCTCAGGAATCGTGATTGATAGCACAGGAATTTCGATGCAAAACAGAGGCAGCGGATTTGTGCTTACACCGGGTCACCCAAACGTAGTGGCCGGCAGTAAACGCCCATTCCACACAATTATTCCCGGGTTCGTGTCGCGATCTGACGGTAGTCCTGCGATGGCATTTGGCGTGATGGGTGGCCACATGCAACACCAGGGTCACGTCCAAATGGTTACGCGTGTTTTCGATCACGGCGAAAACCCACAAGCCGCATCCGACGCGCCCCGTTGGCACGTCAGTCCAGATTACCGTGTGGCCCTTGAAACAGGTACGCCGCCAACGACCATCAAGGCGCTCGAGGAGCGGGGCCACGATGCCGTGTTGGTGACAGACGAAGGGCTATTCGGAGGCGCGCAGCTTATCTGCCGCCTGAAAGACGGATACTGTGCCGCGTCGGATCATAGAAAAGAAGGAATGGCAGCTGGTTTTTGAATCGGTAGCCAGTTTCGACATCGCTTCCGACCGAAAGTAACTATTCCGATTCTTCTGTCTCATCAAGTTTAAGCGACGCCGAATTCAAGCAGAAACGGAGCCCCGTGGGCGCTGGACCATCAGGGAACACGTGACCGAGATGAGCATCGCAGTGGGAACAAAGAACTTCAGTCCGTAACATAAACATCGTTCGATCTTCTTGGGTATCAACCACTTCGCTGCTAATTGGTTCGTAGAAGCTAGGCCAACCGCTTCCCGAGTCATATTTAGTTTTTGAATCAAACAAGGGTTCACCACAACATCGACATAGGTACGTGCCTGGCGTTTTGGTTTCACAGTACTCACCCGTAAACGCTTGTTCTGTCGCCGCACGCCGCGTGATTTCAAACTCTTGAGGCGACAAATCGGTACGCCATTCTTCGTCCGATTTAACAACCTTACCCATATTAAGGCCTCCTGCTAACATGACCGGTCTTTCTGTCTTTAGATTTTACGGACCCGTACGTCGTATGCAAAGCAGCGAACACCAACCTAGAAAAATGGTCGAACTGACGCCGACTGGACAAAAACCAATCGTTAAATCCTCGAAACTCAGTGACGTTTGTTACGAGATTCGCGGACCCGTGATGCGCGAAGCCGAGCGACTCGAGGAGGAGGGTCATCGGATTCTCAAATTGAATATTGGCAATCCCGCACCCTTCGGGTTCCATGCTCCCGAAGAAATATTGCGCGACGTTATCCACAATCTCCCGAACTCCCAGGGATACGAGAACTCAAGAGGTCTCTACTCCGCACGTAAAGCCGTAATGCAGGAATGTCAAAAGATCGGAGTCGCGGACGTAGACGTCGATGACATTTTTCTCGGTAATGGGGTCAGCGAACTCATCGTCATGGCCATGCAGGGGCTGTTAGACGACGGCGACGAAATTCTCATTCCCTCACCAGATTATCCGCTGTGGTCCGCCGCCGTTCGTCTAAGCGGCGGCACTCCAGTCCATTATCGATGCGACGAAGGCTCAGATTGGCAACCCGACATCAATGACATCCGCAAGAAAACGAGTCGTAGGACCCGTGGAATCGTAATTATTAATCCAAACAACCCCACCGGTGCCGTGTACGAGCGCCAGGCACTAACCGACGTTCTGGGTTGGGCGAGACAGAAAGACCTCGTGTTATTTTCAGACGAGATCTATTCAAAGATCGTGTACGACGATGCTGAGCACATACCCCTCGGATCACTTTCTCAAGACGTGCTTACGTTAACATTCAACGGGCTATCGAAAGCTTATCGCGTCGCTGGCTTTCGGATGGGATGGATGGTCATTAGCGGTCCCAAACATCGAGCTCAAGACTACCTGGAGGGCTTGAATATTCTCGCTTCGATGAGACTATGTGCGAACGTGCCGGCGCAACATGCCATTCAAACCGCCCTCGGGGGTCGCCAAAGTATTGACGATTACCTCCGACCTGGTGGTGCTCTCTTCGAACAGCGAAATGTGGCTTACGAGCGTATAAATGCGATCGAAGGGCTCGAATGCAGCAAACCCAAGGGCGCCTTTTATCTATTTCCTCGCATAGATACGAAACGCTTCAATATCTCCGATGACGAAAAATTCGTACTCGACTTACTGCGGCAAGAAAAAATTCTCGTGGTGCAAGGCAGCGGTTTTAGTTATCCGGACCCCGATCACTTCCGAATCGTTTTTCTGCCAGGCACTGACGAGCTCGCCAGTGCGATCGATCGTATCGGGCATTTTCTTCAACGTTACCGGCAAACGTAGACGCGCCCATCAGCTTCAGTCCCATGGCAATTTCATGCCTTTACCTTATAGCGGCGAGCCCATTCCGATAGTGTCCTACTTTTAACCCGGCCTCGATATTTGCTTCGTTGAAATCCGTTGACGTCGGCAACCAACCTTGCAACGTGAGTCTCTTGCCCCACCGAGTCATGTGGTCCTCGATAAATTGTCGGCCGAGGAATGGGGAATTAAGACAGACCAGCACGTCGCCTCCAGGTTTAACTAAACTCGTTAGGCGTTTAATTACCCGCCCGTAGTCTGTTTCGGCAACGAAGCTGCCTCGCTGTAAGGTCGGCGGATCGCAAATCACCATATCGTACGGACCGAGCTTGCTAAGTTTGCCCCAAGAACGAAAAACGTTGTGCGGAAGCATTTTGACTCGGCCCAAGTCGTGTCGATTAATCCGATGATTGTCCCGACCCCAATCAAGCGCCGCCCGACTCATGTCGTTGTTATATACGACCTCGGCACCACCCGCTATGGCGTACACCGAAAACGCGCAGGTATACGCAAAAAGATTTAAGATTTTTTTATTAAGCGCGCGTTCGCGAACCCAATCGCGTATGGGCGCCATGTCTAAAAACAGGCCTACATTCTGCGAACGGTAAGGACGTATCCGAAAAGCTAAACTCCGTTCCTCGACCAGAAACTCTTCTGGGACGCGACCCATCACGCTCTTCGCTGACGTTTCTCGACCACGACGCATTTGGAGAAGTACGCCTTCGACTTCCGATCGCGCTGCGAGTGCCCCTACGAGATCAGAATATTCACCTCCGTCGAATGACCCGATCAAAACGTACGGGGGATACCAATCAACTACGACATGGTGATGCCCCGCATAACGGCCACCCCGACCGTGTAGGAGGCGCTTTGGGCCTTCCGCAATTTCGAGTCTCGCCAGACAAACTTGCGTCGCTTCCGTTGCATATGTCATTCGTTGAGCCGTATCACCGTATTTCCCTTATTAAGTAACCAGCTCAACCACCCGTTCCGCAATGGCTAGAGAAGCGGTCAATCCGGGTGACTCGATTCCGAGTAAATCGACGTATCCGGAAACGCCCGTTCGCTCGGGACCGTTGATTACGAAATCGGATGTTGGAGCATCTGCTGGGCCTAGTTTCGGTCGGATGCCCGTGTATCCCGGATGCAATCTACTCGCATCAAGATCCGGATAGTAACGGCGGATCGCATCGACAAAGCGCTCTAGATTTGACGTTTCAAAGGTATAGTCCGGACCATCCGTCCACACCACATCGGGGCCAAACCGGGTCTGATGCGCAAGATCAAGTGTCACATGCACACCTAGACCGCCAGCGTCTGCTACCGGGTATACCAGTCGATTAAAAGGCGACATCCCCGAAAGCACATAATAGTGGCCCTTCGCAAAATAACCGCGATCCCCTGGCCTCGTGACAGGTGAAAGTGCCGGCGCATCGAGTCCGGTTGAATTGACCAACACCCGCGGGGCTAATTCAAATCCATTGCACGTGACCCGCACACCTGGGTTCGTGGTGATTGCTGAAACTTCCGTGAGGTAGGAAACGACGCCGTCATGCGCTTCCAGATCGCCGAGCAAACTTAACATGAATGAATGGCTGTCGATGATGCCAGTACTAGGCGAAAGAACTGCAGCTCGACATGCAACCGAGGGCTCCAACTTTTCCACGTCGCGTTGCGACAGCCACGGGAGCTCGCCGACACCGTTCTCCCTCGCCTGTCGCTGATAGTCACGTAATGTGTCGAATTGCTGAGTCGACGTCGCAACGATTATCTTGCCGATTCGTTCATGAGGAACCCGGTAGTTCTCACAGTATTTGTATAGGAGTTCTTTCCCACGAACGCACATTTGAGCTTTCAGCGATCCGGTGGGGTAGTAAATTCCGGCATGAATTACTTCGGAGTTTCGGCTCGAGATTTCTGTCCCAAACGCGTCTTGGCGTTCTAGTACCAGCACCTCTCGCCCGGCGCGCGCCAGCGCTCTAGCAACCGCAAGACCGACAGCACCCGCGCCGATGACAATGCAGTCGCAGGTCTCAGCCACCCGACATTAACATCCGGGTTCGGTTCCGTTCTAAACAAAGAGCTGCTCGGAATTTGTCAGCTCGCTGGGGCAAGCCTACCTGACGTCGTTCGCGAGCACGTTCGAGAATCCGACTGCCGAATGCTTCCAATAAGAACAAGGGAACATCGGCGTCGTCTGCGCTCGGTTGAAATTGACTGCCAGCAGCCTCGGCGAGCAGGACTTCCACCGACTGCGCCTCAATTTCGACATCTTCGAATCGCGTTCGATTCATCCCCGAACGCGGGGGTGGCTCATAGAAATAGCCGTAATCTGTATATCGTCGGCGACGCCGACCAGCGATGCACCAATGGGCAGCTTCGTGCAGGGCACTCGCCATGTGGTCGAGCGTATAGCGTATTTCTGCGACGTCCATACCGGGGATGTACATCGGTTCGCGATATCCACCGTGCATCACGACACTGCGATCCGAAAACGTGCAATTAAACACCGCAGCAACTTCAGAATGACTCAGGCTACGCATTCGACGGACTCCAACATCTCAACATAACTATCGCTCAAATAAGCGCGTCCGCTCAGAAGATGCGCAAGGTACCAACAGGGAGGTTTTAATCCCGACAATACGACCTCCGGATTCGCTAAGTAAGTCCAGACAAGGAGCTTATCGGTCTGGGTTTCGACGCTCACGACTTCCCTGGTGTAATTCGTAGGTACGTGTTCGAACACGTCCATTTTCTCAATTTCATTTGGGCTTTCAAGTTGATAGAGGACGCCCTCGACGCAACTACCAAGCTCTACAACAATATTTGCGTGTCCCGCACCCTTTTGGTCACGTGAACGTTTGTTGAAACGCAAGACATACCCAGCAAGAACCGCAGACGAAATCTGAGTAAAACGAATCCTCCGGTCGACGACTCGAGCAGGATCCATATTGCTACCGTAGGCAAAGTAGTGTGATGGGGTCATTTTGTTGAGTCGTCACCCTTTCTCAATGACGTACTCGAAAATATCCCCATTTTCCGAACACTTGACTAATTGGTGACCCATAAAACGGCAAAAATTCGTGAAGTCCCGTTTTGTCGAGGGGTCCGTGGCCTCGATGCGTATGGTTTGGCCCGAGGCCATTTCGCGAATTCTATTCCTCACCAACATCAATGGCTCGGGACACAGCAACCCGCGCGTGTCGATTTCGTAATCAATATCCGTCACGATGGACGATCTTAGCTGAATCCGCCATATCGGACACGCCATAGAATCTGTACACAAAGACCAGGCACACCACGGAGAACGTGGAATCGGATGTGAGATATCCATGAATAGAGGTTCGACATCGGTCACAAACGTGCCAAAGTTCGCCGTTTTTCAATGGCCGCAGAACGTCCTGCTACAAAATAAATTCTGGTGGTTATGTATTTTTTCCTCCTTCCTAATGCACTCGATCGGCGCAATCGCTAGCGACTCCGTTGTCACGGAATCCGCGATGCAGACGGTTGATTCGTCGTCGACGCACGACGTAAATGAAACCAACGAGACGCTGGAGATAGCGAAAGACCAAATCGAGACAGGTGAATACGAAGCGGCGATCCGTCTGGCCGAAAGAGAGATCAGCCGAACCGAGATCATCCTCGGACGATACGACATTGCACTGGTCGAACCGCTAGTAGTCCTCGGTGACGGACTGGCCGGATACGGTGATTACGACAACGCGCTCAACGCCTATGATCGTGCCCTCCACGTAACCCGCGTTAATGCCGGACTTCACGATCCCAGACAAGTGGCCGTGGTCTATCGAGAAGCAAACACACATTACGCCAAAGGTGATATTGCGACTGCAAATGATCGGCACGAATACGCCTACCATATACTCGAACGAAATTTTGATCAGCAAGCAGATGAAATCGCGCTTATCCCAGGTACTTTCGTTCTCGCCGATTGGTATGTAAAAACCTACAACATCTTTATGGCAAGGACGTTCTACCAGAGGGCTCGTGTTCTTGCGAAGACCCATTACGGCGTGGGGCATCCCCTCCTTATCCAAGCTTTACGAGGCGTTGCGAATACATATAGGTTGGAAAAATTCGCGCCCGCAGAGATTCCCAACATTGAAGACCTTGTCGCGAGCAGGCGCAAAGGCTCAACGACCAATCTAAGTCGACTACCGCCCACACGCATAAATAACTTTCGCGAAGGCGAAACCGCCTTAATCGAAATCGTAAAAATGTTACTGGCACAAGGCGACGCAAATATTGAAGAGGTTGCACTGGCAAAGCTCGACCTCGCCGACTGGTATCTCCTCTTCCAACAAAATAAGCGTGCACAAATCCTCTACGAAGACGTGTGGTTGTCTTTTGACGGCGGTTTCTCGAGTGACTTTATCGCTCGGGAACTGCAATACCCAAAACCTATTTATTTATCGCTTCCACAAGGTCCGAAAACTCCGTCGAGTGCAACGCAAGTTCGAGCAACCAAGGGGGTTGTTGAGCTGTCTTTCACGGTCAACGAACGCGGCTCGGTCCTCGATTTGGTCACCGAACGTGCGGAACCTTCGGGAAGCGATTTTCTGGTTCGTAAACAAGCCCGTAAAGCGCGTTATCGACCCGCTTTCGTGGACGGACAACCCATTGCCACGCCCGATGTCCGACTCTCACACACCTTCACCTACTACCCGAGACCGAGGTCTCGTGGAGCCAGCGGCGAACCCGATCGATAGGCTCCAGAACGACGGAAGAGTGGATGAACGTCGTATGCATTGTGACGACAAAACTACCCAAGCGATCCTGATGCGAGTACGTTCACCCAGGATTCACTTCGATGACGATGTCGTTATCTAATGAAGGAGAAACACATGGATCGTAGGTGCATGCGAAGTCTTTTCTTGAGCGTCGCTCTGGCGGCACTTGCGCTAAGTTCCGGTTGTACGTCACAGTCGACACCCAGTCGTCCTTCGACCCCACAGTCACCATCACAGAGCAGTCCACCAAGTCCTTCGACCCAGTCACCGTCGTCATCGAGCCCATCGATGCCATCGCCTTCGCAGCGATCGCAGCCTTCAATGCCATCGATGCCCTCGCCATCAAGGCAATCTTTACCATCGACTCCGTCGATACCGTCGACGTCCCAACAATCGATTCCTTCCCCCACCTCGATGCCGGATTCGACGACCGGCGAAGAAAGCGCCCCGTCAAGCGATCAAGGCGATCAGCCCGCAACCGCTGGTGGGACGCCGACGCCGCCATCGACAGACCCCGCTGAAACGCAGTCGGGAGAACACGACGATGGCTGGGAAACCGCGACAGAACTACCTGGCGAAGAAATTGCCGATACCGATGCCGGTACGGAAGGAACCGAGGAATCAGGAACGCTAGAACCCGATGGAGACCGATCGGCAGGGGATCAATCGGTCGCGACTGCGGGGGCCGAAAATCAACCGGGTAGTCCTTCTTCGGACGATGAGGGAGTCGATCCCGGTCGATCCGGCGACGACGAACTCGAACGCGCCTTGGACGTTTTCGATGGCGAGATACTTGAAGGTCGAAAGATCGTTCTGGCGCGATCGAATGACCGTGCCGGACAAAGTCAGAGGGTTATGACCTCAGGTATTGAACCAACGACGCCAGGAGGTGGTACCAATTCGGGCGGAGGATCGCTGCCCGATGCTGCGCCCCGGCAAACCGATACACGCGGCGTACCGATGCCTAGATCCGTCGCTGTGGTGTTACCGACCGACATACCTGACGCCAAGGACGACGATGTGGTCGCCCGGCAACTACGTGAAGCGGCGATGGCCGAAATCGATCCCGATCTCCGGCAAGCGCTCTGGGACGATTACAGGCGTTATAAATCGGGTTCCTGATGTCTTTGAAAACCGTCCTCGACTATCGTCTATGGCGAATCCTACTGCTCGTCGGACTCTTTCAGTTGTACGGCTGCGTCACGCAAACCGTCAGAACGGTCGACATGGCACCACCGAAAACACTCGGTGTCCCACCCTCGGAAGAGCTACTGCTCGACGTTGGCATCAGCGTATTTGATCCGAACGTACCCGAATCGTTCGATGAACAAAACGAGCTCAACATCCAGCCTGAAATTCGTCGGGCCGAGTCCAATTATATGGCCTACATCGCCAAGAACCTGCTTCAATCCACTGGCAACTGGGGCGCCGTACGTGTTGTCCCGCGACTTTCGTATGCGGTTGATGTGACAGTGTCTGCAACCATTTTACATTCCGATGGTGAACGCTTAAACCTGCGCGTGGTCGCATCCGATGCACGTGGACAGGTCTGGTTCGACAACGTCTACGAGACCTTAGCAAGCAAATATGCGTACGACGCGTCGATGCCCCGCGACATCGACCCGTACCAAGCAACATACAATAAAATCGCAAACGACTTGCTTCGATTTAGGATGGCCTTGACCGACGATGAGATCCTGGCCATACGGACGACGGCCGAAATGCGGTTTGCAAGAGACTTGGCGACCGACGCCTTCGAAGATTACGTGATCGAAACAACTTCGGGGGCCTTTCAAATACGCCGTTTACCGGCGCCCGACGACCCGATGTTGTCGCGCGTGCGCATGATTCGGGAACGCGAGTACCTATTCATTGATACTCTGGATGAGTATTTTTCGAGCTTCGCCAATGAAATGTTTAACCCTTACCAGAATTGGCGTCGGGCCACCTATAGCGAAGCCATCGCGTATCGGGAAGAACGCAACAAAGCACGCGCAAGACTACTCGCTGGGACCGCGGGCATAGTGGCCGGCGTAGCGGCACAAACGAGCGACAATACGATCACTCAATATGGCGGGACCATGGGCATCATTGGGGGCGCCATGATGATCAAATCGGGTATCGCGAAAAGGGCAGATGCTCAACTGCATATCGAGGTGTTACGCGAACTGGGAACGTCGGCGGAAGCCGAAATCATGCCCCATACGATCGAACTAGAGAACGAATCGATCGCCCTCCAGGGAAGCGTAGATGAGCAATACGAAGAGCTCCGACGCATCTTGCGAAAGATCTATCGGACAGAAATGGGAGTCGGCGATCTAAAAGCCGCTGAAGAACCAGAGTCCGATGCTGGCTAGGCAGAGGACCAATGGTTTGATTTAGAGAATTCAATGGAAACGGAAACACCTCTCAAAATAACGCCGACACCGCCTCCCCTATCGCGCGGTCGGCCAACCAAGGCCCTTTTTTCTAGCGAACGGAAATTTAGTTTACGCTGGCTCGTAGTGGTTCTGGCCTTCGGCGTTGCGGGTATCTTCGTCTTCTTAGTCTTACCTGAGGTGGTGCGAGAACGCACCACAGACATCCGGTCCTCGAGGGACAGCGAACGTGAAGCATTTGTCGAGCAAACTAAGGACCCAGAAGAACTAGCACCCTATGCCAATCTTGAACGCGAAAAGGCTCGAGAAGAGGCTACGGTCGAGCTGGCTTCGTTCGTCGAGTTACAAGAGATACTTGAAGAAGAAATGAATATCGACGCATGGGGCACCGACGAATACGAGCGCGTCAAAGAACTCGCGAGCGTCGCCGACCGATACTTTGTCGAAAACGAATACCCGCGTGCAATGGAGGCGTATCGAACAGCCACATCGGAACTACAAAAACTCATTGACGACGGTCGCGCGCGTTACACCGAATCGATCGCCGACGGGCGGGTTGCTCTCGACCGGCGCGATGAAGCCGCGGCGACGATCGCGTATCAACATGCCTTGACGATTGTTCCCGGCGATCCGATTGCCGCAAACGGACACACTAGAGCAACCCTCCTACCAAGAATTTCGACGCTGTTTCGAGAATTTGACCGATCGTTGCTGCGTAGCGACCTCAAACGTGCCCGCACGAAGTTGGATGAACTCAATGATCTTGATCCAGCAACGAAAGGCCTTGCCGAGGCTCTTGCCAACCTTCTCGAACTCGAATCAGAGGCGCGCTACAACCGATTCGTTTCCGAGGGATTTGCTGCTTTGCAAAACAACCGATTCGACGAAGCAACCTCGTCGTTCGACCAGGCCCTCGAGCTAAAACCCGGCGACTCTGTCGCCATCGATGGATTAAACCAAACCAAACAGAATCGCTTGTTGATGAAATTAGACGGATTACGATCGACAGCGGAACTCGCAAAGACAGAAGGACGCTGGGCAGACGCGGTAGCCGCGTACGATCGTGCTCTCCTTCTCGATCGTTCCGTGCGGTACGCGAGAGACGGGCGTGAAGACCTCCGCGCCCTTATCGCCATCATCAAAACCATGGATCGGTATTTGGACGATCCACACGTACTTTCGTTGGACGAGGAATACACAAAAGCCAAAAAGACCCATACTGCCGCTGCCGATCAGACCGGTCGGGGACCAACTTTTGACGCAAAAAAAGGCGCGTTTCAGACATTGATGGATCGGGCCGGAAAGCCGCTGCCGTTGGTGCTTGTGTCGGATAGCATCACTGAGGTAAGCATCTATCATGTCGGAAGGCTCGGGACTTTCGAGCGGCAGGAACTAAATCTTCGTCCTGGTCGCTATACGTTGTTAGGGAGTAGCGACGGTTGTCGAGATGTTCGCATGACCATCCTCGTTGAGCCGGCGATGCGGCCCGTTTCCGTGAGTTGTCAGGAACGGATTTAAGCCATGGGCGATGAAAATTCCGTCGGTCAGATCAGGCCAACGACATTTAATCCCTCCGAACCATCGGCGACCTCTAACCGATTTCGACCTAATAAAAGACAATTAACCCTCGCTTCAATCTTGCTCGTGCTCGTTGGGGGGCTCTGGTTCAGTTTTACCGCGAAGTCTGTACGTTTCGCCTTCGAACCGGACTCGGCGGAAGTTGTGGTGAGTGGAGGGTTTGAATTGGAGGCGCTTGGATACCGTCTACTCAGGGAGGGCACCTATCAAATGAGTGCAACAGCGACAGGCTATTTCCCCTTAAAGCGCGCGATTGCAGTGGGCTCGAAACGTAACCAGACGTTCAGTTTTGAGTTAACCAAGCTACCGGGCCGTGTTGGATTTCGTTCGGAGCCACCCGGTGCGACGATTTTTCGTGACGGCACCGCAATTGGTACCACGCCGTTTACCGCGTCGATCAAAGCGGGCCAAAGCACCTTTCGATATCGTCTCGATCGATACCTAGACACCGAAATATCAGCCGTCATCGAGGGTCGCGAGATCGCGCAAACCGTGGCTGCCACCCTTCGTCCAGCTTGGGCCCAAGTGACTATCCCGACTACCCCGACAAGTGCCCAGGTTCTCATCGATGGAGAAATATCAGATTTCCACACGCCCGGGCCGGTCGAAGTCCTTCAAGGTGAACATCGAGTGACCGTCGCGCTACGCGGATACGAATCTTGGAGCGACCTAGTATACGTCGAACCCGAAGAGCGACTGACACTTGACCCGATTCAATTGAAGAAAGCCGCCGCAACCGTCATCGTCAATTCGGCCCCGGAGAGAGCAAGCGTCACGCTCGATGATCAATTTGCGGGCGTTACTCCTTTACAAATCTCGGTCACACCAGACGAACCGCATCGCATCCGCGTCTCTCAAGTTGGACACGACCCTTACGAACAATCGTTTACGCTTGGGTCGGGAAACGCCAAGACCATCTCGATTGAACTCGAACAGCTAACCGGTGAAGTGCAAATCGTGACCGAGCCGCAAGACGCGGAGGTGTGGATCGACGGAAAACGTAATGGTAATTCAGATTTAACGCTCACGCTTACCGCCTTGCCCCACGACATTGAACTCCGGTTAGAAGGCCATGCTGGTTATCGAACGAACATCACACCCCAACCTGGATTCCCCCAACGTTTGCGCGTACGTCTCCTGACCATCGAAGAAGCACGCTTCGCAAAACTAAAACCAACGCGGACAACTAAATCCGGACATGAACTTGTACTTATGTCTCCCACCAACGTCACCATGGGCGCTTCTCGGCGAGAACCCGGACGACGGGCCAACGAGGTCTTACGCACGGTCGAGCTCGGCAAGCTCTTTTACTTGAGCAAACACGAAGTAACCAACGAACAATTTATCGCGTTTGCGCCGGGTCACGACTCCGGCGAGTTCCAAGACCAACGACTCAACAAAGTTAACCAACCGGTCGCGAACGTTAGTTGGATTGAAGCCATCTTGTACTGCAACTGGCTGTCTCAGCAAGAAAATCTTGAGCCGTTTTATAACGTCGAATTCGGAAAAGTTCTGGGTTTCAATCAAGAGGCAGTAGGTTATCGCCTCCCCCTGGAGGCCGAATGGGCATGGGTAGCGCGCCATCTAAACGACCAATCACCGCTGCTCCATTTCCCATGGGGCGAAAAGCTCCCGCCGCCCAATCGCCATGGCAACTATGCCGATTTATCCGCCCAGCACGTCGTAGGACGGATTATCTTTGGCTACAACGACAATCACATCGCGTCAGCGCCGATTGGAACCTTTGAAGCCAACGCCAAGGGTATCTATGACCTCGGCGGCAACGTCTCGGAATGGGTACACGACTATTACGTGATTCCCGAACCGGGAATTTCCCTTGGCGCCCTCGGGCCAGAGAAAGGTGACTATCATGTCATCCGAGGTTCTAGTTGGATGCACGGCACCGTCACCGATCTGCGACTCTCCTTTCGCGATTACGGCACCGAGTCAAGGCAGGACGTGGGGTTTCGAATTGCACGGTTTGCGGAGGACTCGTGACTTCGATCCGTTTGTTCGCTATAGCTGTATCCGTCGTGTTACTTGGGCTCGCTAGTGGTTCGCGGTCCGAGCAAACCCAACTCAGCGACGATGCCAATTCGCTGCCAAATGGGGAAGATTCTTCTAATATTAAAAGCGAGAAGAAATCCTTGGATAAGTCCGATAAACAAAAAGACCTGGAAGAACGTCCCCAGACACCCGATTCATTCGAACCAAGTGAGGCGATTTCTGAGGACATCGCTGTTCCTTTCCCAGTTGACATCTAAGAGCGCACCATGAAAAAAAACTTGCCGTTTGAATTTGTCTACCAAGTCGGAGCGCTCTTGGTTGCCATTTTGGTCGTGCACTCGATATTCGCCGCCTATATTCGACCTGAGGCTGAAGCTATTCTCGAGATCCGCGAAGAACGCCTTGCTGCGGGAGAACTATTTGCCGAAGAACGTTCTCTCTACGTCGTACTGAAGGATTACGAACAAGAGTCCTGCTTCATCCTGATGTTGTGGGCATTTTCCATCATGGGTTACAAGTTTCGTAATGCTTTTCGAGAACGAGAGACACTACAAACTGAATTCGTCAACGTTGGCGACGGCATGAGTATTCTCCCGGAAGATACGCGCGAATACACACGACCCATCCAATCCCTAGCAGATGACACGCAAGATCAATTGTTGCCCCGAGCAATGATGGCCGCGCTCCATCGATTTTCTTCCACGCGAAATGTCCAAGACGTAGCGGACGCCGTGCACTCTATCTGCGAAAGCGAGTCGGATCGATTAGACAGCGAACTTTCACTGGTACGTTATATCGCGTGGGCGATTCCATCGATCGGTTTTATTGGAACAGTGCGAGGAATCGGGGATGCCCTCGGCCAAGCTTATCGTGCAGTCGAAGGCGACATCGCCGGTGTGACCGCAAGTCTTGGAGTTGCATTCAATTCAACGTTCGTAGCGTTGGTCATAAGCATCGTCATTATGTTCCTTGTACACCAACTGCAACTCATTCAGGAACGCGTGGTCCTCGATACCCAGACCTATTGTGATCAAAAGCTCATAAGACATATGCAGGTACGCTAGCGTGTGGACGCTCGAACTTAATGACACCGAAATATCGTTGGCGCAAGATTTAGACGTCGTCTACCGACAACCAGGCGTCGCGGTTGTCCTCGAAGATCGCGTCTCGTTTGGCGACGCGGCACTCGAACAAACCCGTTTACATCCGCGCCAAGCGCAGACCCAGTATTGGCATCGATTAAGCGCCGATCCGATTGCTGTCGGTGGCCGCGCCATCAAGAACCATGCTGATCTCGTCTATCAGCACCTTCTCGAAATTAAAAGACTGGGTAAGCTCCCGAATAACGAGCCCGTTTTCGTTGCTGTTCCGAGTAATACTACCCCCGAGCAGTTATCCCTATTGCTTGGAATCGCCAACGAAGCGTCGATTCAAATCTCCGCGCTCGCCGATCTCGCGGTCGCAACAACAGCTAGTACGTTAGCGAGACCGGGGCGTTGCACGTTCTTAGACAATGGCTTTCATCGGACCGTGCTCACGCGACTTGAGATCAACGGATCAGTATCTCGCACGTCATATAGCGAGGCCGCGGAAACCGGTTTTCAAGCCCTCATCGAAGGCTGGATTGATGCCGTCGCAGATCTATTCGTCCAAGAGACGCGATTTGATCCACTTCGTATTGCGGACACCGAACAACAAGTGTTTAGTCAGGTGCTGGAGAACGTCACGTCGTGCGTCGATGAATTTCTCGTGGAAGTCTCTCACGCCGGCGAGTCTCACCGCGTAGCGGTCACCCGATCGCTACTCGCAACGAAATCAAGCCAACGCCTTGACGCGTTGTTGCAGCAAATTGGCGACCCGACGACTATAGTTTTGTCGCATCGAATCGCCCGTGTCCCCGGATTGACGGAAGTTTTGCGCGCGGCCGGCCATGAGGTGAACGTCGTCGAACTCCACGCCATCTTCTCTGCCGCAATGGCTCACGAAAAAAACTCCGCGCAATCCGAGGACGGCGTCAGCTTCATTACCCAATTCGCTTCCGCCAGATCTCAAGACGAGCCGACCAACCTCATACGGGTACGTCCCACACATTTACTTAATGGAACGGAAGCAACATCTCTAAGCGACGTAATGTCTAATCAAAATCAAACGTCAAATAATGTCCGCGGATTTTGTATCGAGCTCGAGGGATCTGAATATCGAGTCCTACCTATGGCTGAAGTCGAAGTCAAAATTAATGGCGTGGTCATCGACTCTTCTACTAGCGTGACGGTAGGTGACATCATTCGGAGCGACAGCGAAGAGTTTCAACTCATTCGTGTAATCCAACGTGGCTGAACGGCGACGATTTACAGTTTTTTCACTCTCTTTCCTCGACGTTATGTCGTGCGGCTTTGGCGCCGTCATCCTTATTTTTCTCATCATCAATCACGAGACCGAGGCTGACGTCCAGTGGGTCAAAAAAGATCTCTTGTCCGAAGCCCGGCGCCTTGATTACGAAATCAATGTAGGAAAACGCGACCTGGCGGCCGTCCAACAGGACCTCGAGGACACGTTGAAACGAGTCGACGACGAACGGCGGAGGCGTCTAGCAATGCTCGAAGATGCTGAGCGCAAGGAGGCTGAATTAGACGCACTTAAATCGCTGACTGAGGCGCGCGTTGACGATATCGCGAAGCTTCAATCCGATATCGATACCCGCGAAGACGAAGTGAGGCGCCTGCAGGAACTCGAGCGTCAACAAGAAGCCCGAGCAATCATTGACGTTGAAGGCGAAGGCGACCGCCAATACCTGACCGGACTCTACATGGGTGGCAAACACGTCCTCATCGCTCTGGATACGTCTGCCAGTATGCTGGCAGAATCCATCATCAACGTACTTCGCCGTCGTCACATGAGCGAGGAACGAAAATTAGCATCGCCGAAGTGGCAGCGAGCACTGGCAACTGTTTCGTGGCTAACTGCCCAAATTCCCGTGGAAAGCCATGTGCAGATCGTGACATTCAATACCGAACTCAAAACGGCATTTCAAAACGAAGACTGGGTTGCCGCCATCGATGCCGACCGCATTGACGCCGCGATCGAAGGCCTCTCAGAAAAAACACCGGAGAATGGGACCAATCTGTTAATCCTCTTTGATCACATTGCAACCATGGATCCCCGACCCGATAACGTTTTCCTGATCATCGACAGTCTTCCGACACAATCGTCTCGGGCGCCGCGTAAGGCAGTCGTTACCGGGCAAAAACGCTTTGAGTATTTTCGCGACGCTGTCGAAGAACTCCCGCAAGGTATTCCGATAAACGTCATCATGTTTCCTATGGAAGGCGATCCTCAGGCTTCCGGTGCTTATTGGAATCTTGCCCGCATAACGCAGGGCACCTACATGTCACCGTCACGAGATTGGCCGTGAAAAAACGCCGAGCCATCGAGGAAATCGGGATCTCATTTCTCGACGTGATTTGTTGTGGATTCGGCGCAATCATTCTCTTACTCATGATTACCAAGATCGTCGCCCCGAGTGTACTTGAGGCGACCACCATTGATCTCGAAGGACAGGTTGCAAGCAAACGTGACGCGGTCTTCGAAATACGCGGTCAGGTAGAAACGTTGACACGACAACTATCCGATAAAGAACGGGATTTCGACAAAGAACTCCTTCAACTAGCTAAATTACAACAACAAACATCTGACGTCCTCAGTAAGTTCGAAGCGACGCAAGACGTCGCCGATGAGCAACTCATCGAGGAAGCCGAGATGGCCCGAGCAAAACAATCCCTCACGGATGAAATGGAACGCCTCTTAGGAATGAACTTTAAGCGTTCGAGCCAAACGATTGGCGGTATCACGGTCGACAGCGAACACATTATTTTCGTTATTGATAACTCCGGCAGCATGTACAACTACGCATGGTCGGCGGTGATCCGAAAATTGCAAGAAACGCTCAACATCTACCCAAATGTCAAAGGTATCCAAGTATTAAACGACAACGGTGCTTATTTATTCCCCCGCTACGCACGAACTTGGATGTCCGACTCCCCGGCTCTTAGAAAATCCATTATTAACAAGCTGCGCAACTGGGACGCGTTTTCAAACTCAAGTCCCGTCGAGGGGATCGAAGAAGCCGTGACCACGTTTTACGATCCAGATAAAAAGATAAGCATTTACGTTTTTGGCGACGATTTTCAGGGAACCTCCATCGAGAGAGTCGTTGACACGATCGATCAGATAAACGTTGCAGACGCTGAAGGAACTCGCCGTGTCAGAATCCACGCAGTGGGCTTTCCAGTCCTTTTCCAGGGCCGAAGACACCCACCGAGCGTGTATCGATTCAGCGCATTAATGCGGGAACTCACCTACCGCAACAATGGCACCTTTGTCGGCCTACCGTATATAAAGTAGGCTCCGAAAATCACGATTAAAACTACCAGTCGTTTAAGCGGAGGATGGATGGAAAAGCGTCAAGCTAATCTACTCCTCGTATTGATTTGCGCTGTCAGCATCCATTGGGTTGCCGGTTGCTCATCCGATGCTTCAGTCACAATCACGACCACCATCCCAAATCCGCTGATCGAGCAAGTGCCAATCAATGTGGCCATCTACTACGACGATACAATGTCCCAGTACGTGCACAGCGAAGACCTAGGCAGTTATGGAAATCACACCATCGATCTTCGTTCTCAGATTGCCGTGTTTAATCGGATCTTCGACGCAATGTTCAAGTCCGTAACGCCCGTCGACTCTATCGACAGCGCACAAGGTCGAGGAGCAGATGCCGTATTGGCGCCGTCGATCGAAAAATTTCAATTTGCGATTCCAGAGCAAACGCGCAAGGACTTTTACGAGGTCTGGATCCAATACAGGTTCGAGCTATACGGTGCCGACGGTTCCCTCATACACAGCTGGCCGGTCACCGCCTACGGCAAAGCTAACCGTTTAAACTACGGCGGCATGCAAAGCGAGAAATCCCCCGCGCTTCGTGAAGCCGCCACCTGGGCATTACGCGACGCCGCAGCGAGCATCTCGTTTAGTTTCGTGCGTCAGGATGTTGTCCGCGAGTGGATCCAACAACGCGTTGCATCACGATGACCAAGCGAATACATATCGCGTTCGTCTTGATCGCCATGCATTGGCTTACTGGCTGCGTCAACACGACAATTCAGGAAGTAAGGGAAGCGAGCACCAGTCTTAACTCCAAAGAATCCATCGTCATACTTAGTCGAAAACATAAAACACGTGGCGAAACTGAAGATGATTTCGTGGGCTGTGTATCCAACAAAACCAGCGCCGGCGAAGGTGCGCTTTCAGTTATGAGCGAACGCGATTTCATGGATGAGCTATTCCCCTGGTTCGAACCGCGAACCGCGCCTCTCAACATGAGAGAACTAACTTATGTCATTTCTCGACCGCTGATCTCTGAAAAAATACGGGCTATCGGCGTTCGTTATCTTGTCTGGGTTGAAGGAACCACCGAACGATCAGAGGAAAGCGGTGCATTGCAATGCACCTTAGTGAGCGGTGGTATCCCGGCATGTTTTGGCTTTCTTTCGTGGGAATCAGGTTCCGACTACGAAGCGTCCGTTTGGGACATCAATCAAGGAATTACGGTCGGCAAGGTCAGTTCTGAAGCATCCGGAACGTCAATCGTACCAGCCCTCGTTGTCCCGATCCCTTTCATCGCCAGGGTCCAGAACCAAGCCTGTATATCGCTAGCGAAGCAACTCAAGACATTTATCCGCGCATAAACTCAATTACGATACTCGCGGTAAAAATTAACCCCTGATTTCTAGAACTTCTCCAGTCGTCCGGCTGGGTTCAACGGCGTACCACTCTTTGAGGGTCACATCCCAACGTTTTGCACAGAGGTCGGCAAGTTCGTAAAAAGTCGGCCTACCCGGATCCGCAATGACTATTCGTTTCGTACCACCGCGAAGGGCCCGTGCAATGAGATTTCTAACGGGTTGTATCAGATTATCCCAAAAACAAACGTCTGAACCGATAATCAGATCCTGGTCGCCCAGACACCTTGCCGTCAATTTTTCATAACGTATTCTATGAGGTCGGATTTGGACGCTGTTTAGCGCGGCGATAACGTCCATAAACGGAAAGATATCCCGATCAACGTCGACGCCTGTAACGTCTGCACCAAAACGCCTCGCGCAAAACACCGACGCTGAACCCCAACCGCAGCCGATCTCCATAACCTTCGAGCCTTTTTGAGGGGGATGCGACTGGAGGTAATCCATCAAAAGGAAACTCGCACGCCACAATTTATGGCCATGAACCGTCGGTTCGTAGATGCGCATCAGTCGCCGAATTAACCGGTGTTGGCGATGTAAGAGATAAATGCCGTAGGCTTGATACACATTGGCCTCTGGCATTCTCGTTAATTCCGGCATAAGCCTGCTATCTCTTGCGACGGTGCCGATCTTATCGCGCCTCACCGATTGACAGAACCCACACTCCAAATACAGATTAATACCCGAGTAAAATAGTGGGTTATTCGGTAGAATAACGCCTAGTTTGGATCAGAACACCCATGGCTGGAACAGATAACAACTCCCTTGACGGGCTCGTTGGCGGCGATTATGCCGCTGGATTCGTGACAGATATCGAAGCCGACACGCTTCCACCCGGTCTCGACGAGGACGTCGTTCGTTTTATTTCGGCTCGCAAGGATGAGCCAGAATGGTTAACCCAGTGGCGGCTCGACGCCTACCACGGATGGCTGGACATGGTTGAACCGCGTTGGGGGCAGGTTCAGTTTCCAGCAATCGACTATCAGTCGATTTCTTACTACTCGGCGCCTTCAGGAGATCAACCAAAAACACTAGATGAAGTTGACCCGGAAATCCTCGCCACATACGAAAAACTTGGCATTCCCCTGCACGAACAAGCAGCGCTCGCTGGCGTCGCGGAAACCCAGCAGCGACCACCCGTAGCCGTCGACGCCGTCTTCGATAGTGTATCCATCGGTACAACGTTTAAGGAAACACTTCGCGAGGCAGGCGTGATTTTTTGTTCCTTTGCAGAGGCCGTTCACGACCACCCAGATCTGGTCCGCAAGTATCTGGGAAGCGTGGTGCCGCGGGGAGACAACTTTTTTGCGGCGCTAAATTCTGCCGTGTTTAGTGATGGTTCTTTTGTTTACGTTCCAGAAAATACGCGTTGCCCGATGGAGTTATCCACGTATTTCCGTATCAATGAACGCAACACTGGTCAATTCGAACGTACGCTGATTATCGCAGAGCGCGGAGCCTACGTTAGTTATCTTGAAGGTTGTACTGCCCCCATGCGAGACGAAAACCAGTTGCACGCCGCAGTGGTCGAGTTGATAGCGCTCGACGATGCCGAAATCAAATATTCCACAGTTCAGAATTGGTACCCCGGCGACGAGGACGGACGTGGCGGTATTTATAACTTCGTCACCAAACGCGGCGTATGCCGAGGCGATCGCTCGAAAATCAGCTGGACACAGGTAGAAACCGGATCCGCGATCACGTGGAAATACCCGAGCGTGGTATTACGAGGCGATGATTCTGTCGGCCAGTTCTATTCCGTCGCACTAACAAACAACCATCAACAGGCTGACACAGGAACCAAGATGGTTCATCTCGGCAAAAATACGCGTAGCACGATTATCTCTAAGGGCATTAGTGCCGGTCAGAGTTCGAACGCGTACCGCGGTCTCGTGCGAATGAACCCGGGTGCAGAGAAAGCGCGCAACTATACTCAATGCGATTCTCTTCTCATCGGCGAAAAGTGCGCCGCACATACGTTTCCCTACATTGAGTCGCGACGACCCGACGGCATCGTCGAGCACGAGGCGACAACATCCCGCGTAAGCGACGACCAACTATTCTTATGCCGTCAACGTGGCATCGACCCTGAAAAAGCCGTCTCGATGATTGTTAATGGTTTTTGCAAAGACGTGTTTAGAGAACTTCCCATGGAATTCGCCGTGGAAGCAGGAAAGCTACTCGAAGTCAGTCTTGAGGGAGCCGTCGGTTGAATCTCCTGGAAATCAGTGACCTCGCCGTCAGTGTCGGTAATCAACCGATATTGCGCGGGATTGACCTTAACGTTTGCGCCGGTGAGGTTCACGCCATCATGGGGCCCAACGGATCAGGCAAGAGCACTCTCGCCAACGTGATCGCGGGCCGGGAGGATTACCAAATCGATCGAGGTCGTATTGCCCTCGAGGGCCAAGAAATAACAACCTTAAGTCCCGAAGAACGTGCGCACCGAGGATTGTTTCTGGCCTTCCAATACCCCATTGAAATTCCAGGCGTCTCGAACATGGAATTCTTGAAAGCCGCCGTCGACAGTCAGGCACGAGCAGCCGGCGACCCAGAAATCACGGCAGTTGATTTTATGCAGATGGCGAGGATCGCTGCAGAGCAACTCGGACTGAATCCGGAATTCCTCAAACGGGGAGTCAACGAGGGCTTCTCAGGGGGGGAAAAGAAGCGAAACGAAATCTTACAGATGCTGATCCTGAAACCGAAAGTCAGCATTCTCGATGAAACTGATTCGGGGCTCGACATCGATGCGCTCCGCATCGTGGCCAACGGCATAAGCGCGTTCACCAACACCACAAACGCAGTGGTACTTGTGACACATTACCAGCGCTTGCTGGATCATATCGAACCCGACTTCGTCCACGTCATTGCTAACGGCTCTATCGTGCGGTCGGGAGACCACTCGCTTGCACTCGAACTGGAAGAGAAAGGATATAGCTGGCTGGAGAATGATTGAATGGGGTTAGTTGACGCAGCCTCTGTAATTGAATCTTTAGAGGCGTTTGAACCGCGCTACCTCCCCTGGCTCGACCGGCGCGATACGTTAGCCCTGCTGAAAGACGGTGCGTTGCCACGACCGAACAGCGAGGCCTGGAAATACACGGACCCCGTCCCTTTCTTTGATCCTCAAGACGACGTATCAGATCGTCGCGATACCACCACGATTCCCGCCACACCATCCCACACGGTCGGTTTCGAATCGGACACCGTCCGCGAGCTTGTCACTACTTATATCAACCAGGCCGTCGACCAAAGACGCTACCCCTTGGCTGCTATCAGCTACTTAAAGATAGATTGTGGCGTGGTTATCCACGTGAAGCCGGGAGACAAGACCGAAAGTATCGAACTTGGGGAGCTCGATGGGCAATTCCAGCGCGTCCTAGTCATCGTGGAAGCCGAAGCACGTCTCGAACTCATCGAGACCACGACCGGGTCGAATCGAATCGTGGAATGTTTTGTCGCACCCGGCGCTAAACTCCGACACCGTCGGCTACAACCGCCGGGAACTGGCGTCGACTACAACTTAGTCGCAATCAATATCGCCGAAAATGGCTCGTACAGTCTTTCCCAATATTCCACTGGCGCACGTCTTCGCCGCAACGACATCAGCGTGAATATTCTTGGTACCGGGGCCGAAGCAGAGCTAACAGGTGCGTGGCAACTTAACGAGGCTCTGCATCTCGACAATCAAATTTCAGTCAACCACATGTTCGCCGGTGGCACCAGTCGTCAGCATTTTCGTGGCAACGTCAATGACAGAGCTAAATCTATCTTTAACGGTCGTATTTATATTGCCCCCAATGCCCAGCAGACGAATGCGACGCTAACGAATCGCAACTTGGTTGTAAGTTCCGAGGCCGAGGTCTACACGAAGCCCGAACTCGAAATTTATGCCAACGACGTTGTCTGCTCACACGGTGCGACCATCGGCCAACTCGATACCGATGCGCTCTTCTATTTCCAATCGCGCGGCATCGGAGAAGCAGATGCCCGAGCCATATTGATTAAGGGATTTCTCAACGAGGTCGTCTCCCATGCAGATGGGCGAACCCTACTTGGGATCGAGACCTGAACCCATGAGCTTTGATACAGAGTCAGTGCGTTCAGACTTTCCGTTGATCGTGGATAGTAACTTGGTCTATCTCGACAACGCCGCAACAACGCAGAAGCCCAGAGTCGTGCTCGATGCCTTGCGCACCTATTACGAGACCTATAACGCGAACGTCCATCGGGCCGCCCATAATCTCAGCGATAAAGCGACCGAAGCATTTGAACGAGCACGACAAATTTTGGCTAAACGGATTAATGCGGAACGACCACACGAGGTGATTTGGACAAGCGGCACGACCGAAGCAATCAACCTCGTTGCAAATTGTTATGCCCAATCGCAACTTAAGGAAGGAGATGAGGTCCTGATCTCAGAAATGGAACACCACTCCAACATCGTGCCGTGGCAGATCGCGTGCGCTCAGACCGGCGCATCCCTCAAAGCGGTTCGTGTTAAACCCGATGGCGTACTCGATCTCGACGATTTCGCTGCGTTGTTAGGCGACGCAACGCGCATCGTTGCAATCGCCCATGTCTCCAACGCATTAGGAACAATCAACCCAATACAACAAATCATTGCCCAAGCCCACGCTCACGGTGCCCAGGTACTCGTCGACGGCGCACAGGCAGCGGCTCATCTCAACATCGATGTTCAAGCCTTGGGGTGCGACTTTTACGCGTTCTCCGGACACAAAATGTACGGTCCTACCGGGATAGGAATTCTCTATGGCAAGGAATCCCTCCTCGACGAACTGCCACCTTGGCAAACCGGCGGCGAGATGATCGAAGAAGTTCGACTGGCGGCAACAACCTATCAAAGTCTGCCATACAAATTCGAAGCCGGGACACCCAACATCGCTGGTGCCATTGGATTCGGAACCGCTATTGAATACGTTGATGGATTAGATGGGGATTCATTGATTGCACATGAAAAGCAGTTGCTCGAATCCGCAACCGCCGGCCTCAACGCCATTGAGGGTGTTCGTATTGTTGGAACCGCACCGGAGAAAGGTCCGGTCGTATCGTTTTTGGTGGATGGGTCACACCCTACGGACATCGGTACGCTATTGGACCAGCAAGGCGTGGCGGTAAGAACCGGCCACCACTGCGCGATGCCATTGATGGAGGCCTTCGATATACCGGGTACCGTTCGTGCTTCGTTTAGCCTGTATAATCGTCTGTCTGATGTCGACCGCCTGATCGAAACCGTGGAAAAGGCACGCAGTTTTGTTTAAGTCGAGGGAGCTTGCGCCATGACCGCACATGTATACGACCCAACCACGATCTCAATGACCCCTGCGGCACAAGATCATGTGGGGCAACAAATCGCGCGCGAAGGTGCTAAGGCGCTGCTTCTCGGTGTCACGGACAGCGGCTGCAACGGCTACATGTATGAACTCAATTACCTCTCGGAAGCGCCCGCAGCGGCAAAGCAGTTTGATTTTTCTGGGGAAGTTCGGGTGTACGTTCAGGAAGCAAATTGGGGCATTGTTTGTGGAACAGAAATCGACTACGTGACCGAGGGACTCAACTCGTCTCTCAAATTCAATAACCCCAATGCCGACACGCTCTGTGGCTGCGGCGAGAGTTTTTCAATCCGTGGAACGTAGACTCGTTCCCTTAAAAAGGACGGTCGAAGCGAGGTTGGTCCCGACAGGGACGCCGACCACGATCCCAGAAGGAACCTTTGTTACGTTAACGCAAGCACTTGGGGGTACGTACACCGTCGTCCATGAAGGAAGCATGGCGCGTATCGATGGCGAAGACGCCGACGCATTGGGATTTGAGCCCGAGGTTATAAGCTTCGACGAGCCCGAAGATGGCAAACCCTTGGAAAGTCAGGTGTGGGAAGCACTACGAAGTGTCCACGACCCTGAAATTCCAGTGAACATTGTCGATCTAGGCCTAATTTATGGTTGTCGTATCGACGGTGCCCGCGTTTCCATCGACATGACGTTGACCGCACCGGGTTGTGGGATGGGCCCGGTACTGGTTCAAGACGTCGAACGCCGCGTTGGTGTGGTGCCTTTCGTCGATGAGGTCAGCGTCGAGTTAGTGTTCGACCCGCCTTGGTCTCGGGACCGGATGAGTGATGAAGCACAACTCGAATTAGGCCTGTTCTAACGTAAATCGCGGCCATGTTCGATCTCGAAAATATCAAGACGACGTTCGCGTTTTTCGACGATTGGGAAGACAAGTACCGATTTCTCATCGACCTTGGAAAGTCCGTGCCCGCTCTTCCGACTGAATTCCGAGTCACCGACAACCTCGTGCGTGGGTGCCAGAGTCGAGTTTGGTTATTGGGTGAATACGACACCGGACATAACCAACTCAAATTTCAAATCGACAGCGATGCCCACATTGTCCGAGGTTTAATTGCCATCGTACTTGCGACCTTTGATGGTCACTCGCCCAACGATATCGTCGCCTACGATATCGAATACTTATTCGACGAACTTGACCTGATGAATCATCTAAGTGCGACGCGGGGGAACGGACTAAGGGCCCTGGTCAAACGAATCAACGATACTGCCTACAGTTACGTACCACTCTGACGAGCGATTTCACGTACGGGTACCTTGATACTGTATATTTATCCAGTTACTCTGTGATGGCAATGCCAACGGAAGTCCACGTTTACCTCTGCCCAGACAATGGCGGCTTGCCGCGGAGGGTATCAATCGACGACTGGAACGCCTTTGAAAGAGGCGATCAACCGATCGTCCCAATCAACAACCGAGTATCGGCTAGGTCTCGCCAAATCAAGTTTCTCTTGATGACCATTCGCGATCGTATTTGTGAACTCGCAGAACCGCTCTGTGTAGACGTTGATCAATTCGGATTTGTGCAAAGACGGACACTGAATTTGAGGCTGTTAGAAGATCACGGTCCATCCATTGTTGATGGCCGCCACCGGTTTATGTTGCGTTATCTCAACCACGCACATCAATGGGATTTGGGACCTGCAGTGTTACACGATGCCTGCCGCCAATCGGGTGTCCAACAACTTCACTCGACCTAATTCTCGCCTCTCCGGTGCGAGTCACTATTTGGTCCCGTGCTCACGCGCAAGCTGCAAATCAATGATGAACATGCTCGGACGTTAGCCAGCGGCAATAGTCTTCTTCGACATCTACGTCCCATAGCATTTCACAAAACCCCACGTTGAGATTTTCCGCTCGAGCCAAAGTCAACGCTAGAACTGAACTTGATCCCCACGCGATCCCTTTGAAAAGCGATTCGTGTGGCTCGTGCATCGCTAGCAAGCAGTAGCCCCCATCTTCCGTTGGCCCAACAACAACATCGTGGTCTTCCAACAACACGTACGCGTGCTCGATATAACTCGTGGACATGGCAGGAATATCGGTTCCGACGAGTACTTTAACGCCGTCCGTAAAAGTGGCCAGCATCCGCATCCCTAAGTCGCCAACGCCCTGTCGTCGAACGGGAAGACCTCGCGTCCAAGACAAATCAGCGGAGTCACCCGTAATCCAAATCTCAGATTCGAAGGGCATGACTGCTTCGACCGCGTTGTCGAGCAATTTCCGATAACAATCGAGTGCGGCGTTCTCACCAACGGATAGCGCCAATCGCCTTTTGACCGCGCCGAACACGGGCGCGCGGGCAAAAACGGCGAGCCTCCCTTTCACACCCATCGTCCGTCAGGATAATAGCGCGCCGCCAGCACCTCCGGGCTCGTTCCAAAGAAATAACGCACTCGCAATTCCCACATCAAAAGAATGGTCCTGACAGTTCCATCATTCTCCCACCGGCGCGAGGACGTACCAAGTAAAGTCCGAATCCTGGTGGGCTTGGCGAGACGTCGTAAGCGTTTCGAAAGTTCGATGTCTTCCATTAGCGGCTGATCAGGAATTCCACCTATTCGCTCGAGTAACGCCCGCCGAACGAATATGCCCTGATCTCCGGTACAAATAGACGTCATCGCTGAACGTTTATTCATTGCCGCTGCGATCAACCGAAACCAAGGCGTATCGCGAGAAAGCGTGATGTCAAAACGACCCCACTGCGCACCCGCCAACGCAAGCTGGAGTGCCTCCACCACCGTTCCCGTCACCACGCTATCCGCATGCAAAAACCATAGCCAAGGTCGCTGTGTCGATGCAACTCCTGCACTAAGCTGGAGAGCTCGCCCACGTTCAGTCCTGAGTAGTCGTACCGCCTGCGGCGGCTCGTGAATCGAACCTTCGTTGCTTCCACCATCGACCACCACGATCTCCAGCTCCTGAAACGGGGTCAGCGAACGAAGTAAGACTTCGAGATTGGACCGGTCGTTAAGCACAGGGATGACGACGCTCACTTGATCTAAGTCATTTACCATCAGCGATGATCATCCCTCCGATTTTGAGCGGACTTGCGATGCTGGTCATGCTTCAGCGAGTTGGCCAGCGCCATGCAGGCACATCAAGTAAATCTTGATCGTGCGCAAAGGTTTCACCCATCTCCTTATCCAGTTCAATGTGATTACAGTCTTCTTGCGTCTTGAGCCCTTCGATGAGCACTCGATCATGCGAGATCACCCAAAGCTGGGTCTCTTGCGCGAATTTCGTCATTAGCCGGCTCAATGCCGGCAACAGATCGGGATGCAGGCTTGTCTCGGGTTCATTAAGCACCATCAGTGCCGGCGGCCTCGGCGTCAGAAGCGCCGCAATCCAAAGGAGATAACGCAAAGTTCCGTCCGAGAGCTCCGATTGGGACAACGGCCTTAGCAACCCATGCTGTTGAAATTTCAGCTCGAATCGACCGTTCCCCGTCTCGACCGAGACGGTGGCCCCTGGAAAAGCGTCGTCAACCGCGATATCTAACGCGTCCCCATCGCCTACTTCTTGGATAGTTTGCCACGCTGCAGCCAAATCATGGCCATCGTTGCTGAGAACCGGTGTGCGCGTACCGACTTGGGGTTGACGCGCAGCCGAATACACGTCGGTCCGGAAGTGGTCGTAAAACCGCCATGACCGAATCTCCTCTCTCAACATGAGTATTTCTGGTACACGTTCAGGGTCCACAACGCGGGAGAGCATGCTGTCAAACGTTGGCAGATGTTTCTCAATTGCCTGCCAGCCTCCGCCATCATCGCGTGCTCGAATTAATGGCCCTCGACGGTCCACCATGGCACGCCGGTCGTGCCAGGTTTCGCCGTGCCATATCACTTCGCGTTTGATGACAGGGTCCAAATTGAACATTGAGCCAGGTACGGGATCGGGGTAACCAAAATCAATCGCGTAGCTGTAACTGTCACCTGCGAACCCGAATCGCAAATTAACCGATTCGGTGCGCACGACGCCTTGGACAGGCATAACGCCTTCCTTGACAGCCCTCCCAAACTCCTCCGGACCTGCCCAGAGCACCGAATGTAATCCACCCTCAAGGGCAATGGATTCGACTGCCGTTCCCATCGCGGTTTCCGCCATTAACCGAAGCCCTCGATACAAATTGGATTTACCACAACCGTTGGGTCCACTGATCACGTTCATGCGACCGAGGGGAAGGATTAGTTCGCGCAGCGAACGATAGTTAGCAATGGCGAGGGTGTTTAGCACCGATCCATCCGATGTCAGTACGGGTCACAGCCTCATCTTAGCCACTTAGCGTGTCTTGCCGTCGAAAAAATCTAATAACCGGCGAACATTTTTCTTGTTCTTCGAGATGAAAAATGAATGGTCCGCCTCGTCCATTTCGTCGTATTCCACGTTCATGTTGAGCCCACGCATCTCCTCTACCCAAACTCTGGTCGAATGAACGAGTCGATCCCTCGTTCCTTGAAGAACAAGCATCGGTATGTGTTGGATCAACTTTAAATCAGACGGCTTCCTCACTTGCGGCGCGGCGGGGGCAACCACCGCCGTGGCCGCCCACATATCGGGGTATTCCATCGCCAAGTGATACGTACCCGCGCCACCCATACTGTGCCCCCACAAATATATTCTTTCGAGGTCAATGGCATACGCTTCTTGCACCAAAGCGACGACGTTCATCACGTCCCGCTGACTGTAGGCACCTTCAACTTCAAGGGAGCGTCCATCTACTCCTTGCGACCAGGATCCGTACCAACCTTGACGCGTGTATCCCAGCGGCGTTACGACCACGAAATTCAATTCGTCGGCATGGTCGAGCAGCCCCTCGTATCCCATCAACCAATCGTGCGTTCGGGTCAATCCGTGCAATGAAACCAAAAGCGGCGTTTTGATTTCAGGGTCATACGCCGCGGGAACGAACAGCGCATATGGAATCGTTTCGCCGGTTTCTTCAAAAACATAGCTTAAATGTTGTACACGTGGATCGTTGACTAACTGCTGATCGTCTAACTTGGATCTCAACGTATTCCGCTCCCGCATCTGACTGCTACTTTCTACTTCCTCAAGAATCAACAGTGTCGCACACAGAATAACGACGATGCGTACGCTGTTTTGTGTCAAAGCTCGCTTGGCCATCAATCTCGCCTCGGTCAGGCGAACATGTCGGGAACGCTATCGATTTGTAACTTTCCTACCAGTAACTCGTACTCCACAACGTGACGACGACCGCGATCACAAACGCTGAAAGAGTCGCAGCGGTGCCAGCGCGACGAGAGAGATACCTCGAACTTGCGATCCATATCAGAGCCGCCAAGGTTACCGACAGAGGCGCAAGAAATTCACGCCAGCGAAATTCGGTACCGATCCACGCGGCAAACCATATGCCCCACACGAGAACGAGAAACAGAAAGATCAGCCAACTCGGAATCCGTCTGATGGGATCAGCATCGGTCGGTCGTCTCATCATAGGGAGTCATCGGCTCCCGCTGACCAGCTGTACGGCTTCTACCGAAATGAACGCCAGTGCCGCATATCCGGTCGCAGCTCTAATTAGGATGCTTTGTTTGAGCCATCCGATGAAGCCTTTCGCGCTGAGATCCAAAGCATCCTCCTACACGATCCAATCCGCCGCACACCACGATACGTTACCAGATACACGAAAAACCGCGTTTGGCGCCCCGAGAAGGATTCGAACCTTCGACCTGCCCCTTAGGAGGGGGCCGCGCTATCCAGCTGCGCCATCGGGGCGAAAGCATAGAACGATGCGATCAAACATCGTATCCCCGGGCCCATGTCGGTGCCAACTTAATACGATCGGCTCATTCGCTAAAACGCCTGATGGCGGTCACGTCAACAATAACCCGTGGTAGTCTCGATTCCGTGAAAGCCGTCTTCTGCGAAAAACTTGAAGGACCAGATGCTCTCGTGATGCGCGAGGTGGCCGAGCCCAGTCCTCCTGGTCCCAACGAAATCAAAGTGGCAATCGAAGCCCGTGGAGTTTCCTTCACCGACGTCCTGATGTCTAAAGGTGAATACCAGGTCCAACCAACACTTCCCTTCGTAATTGGTGGCGAAGGGGCAGGACGGGTTATTGAAATTGGAAACGATGTAAATAACATTGCGGTGGGAGACGCCGTGCTTGTGGGTGCGGGTTGCGTAGAGCAAGTCGTCGTCGAAGCGCAACGAGCGACGGTAATACCCGAAGGCACCGATCTCGAATCAGCTGCTTCTTTCAGAAGCAATTACGTTACCGCTTTTTACGCGATGCAGCGCGGTCGACTCACACCGGGCGAGACGCTATTGGTCCATGGGGCAGCTGGAGGCGTCGGTCTTGCCGCTGTTGACGTCGGCAAGTTAATGGGTGCGACCGTTATCGCAACAGCTGGGAGTGACGATAAGCTCGCCGTCGTCGGTGAGCTCGGCGCTGATCATCTAATTAACTACTCGAGCGGATTTCGCGACGAGGTCAAGGAGCTTACGGGCGGTAAGGGCGCCGACGTGATTTACGATCCCGTCGGTGGAGATGTCTTCGATGAATCCATGCGATGTATCGCTCCGTTCGGCCGAATCCTGATAGTCGGCTTTACGGGCGGCCGACCTGCCCTAGCCAAAACAAACCATCTCTTGATTAAGGATGCGGAACTCATCGGATTCACTATCGGCGGACTCGCGCGTAACGATCCTGTCTGGGCACGACGGAATCAAGAAGTCTTAATGCAATGGTTGGCCAGTGGACGAATCCATCCGTACATTTCTCATCGATTACCGCTCGAGAGAACGGCCGAGGCGTTAAACCTGATCACAAATCGCAAAGTGAT
>DCBA01000100.1:60243-68094 GCA_002313255.1 Gammaproteobacteria bacterium UBA1119
CGGCGCCGCCTAGGCCCGAACGAAACGACGTTACCTCCCGTCACCACCTGTTGTTGGGGCTGCAACGCTAGTTCCCAAGTGAGAGTGCTCGACTGCTCGCGTACGAATCCTCTCACACCGTGCGAATCTCGAAGCGCGAAAATAGCGAACGCAATATAGGCTGCTCCACCCTCCGTCCATAACATGCCGACATGCGGCACACTCTCCATCTTCGCAATACCGGAGGCGTCAAGCGCAGTACCGCGCGCCGTGATCGCATACGTTCCATACTCATCTGGAACGATCCAAATTCCCCACTCAAATTGTGGTCCGGATTGAACAACAATTGAGGTATCGATAAGCAGTCCTTGATCGTCCTCTTGGATAACCAGGGTCGCTTCGAAATTGGTGCCGATGGTTTCATCAGTAGGACGGTAGGATCCTCGACCCATCCACGTCCCTGGCTCAAGTATCACTGAGACAAATTCGCGTAATGCGTACCGGGCGTGTAATAGCGTTCGTGCCAGATCCCCGTTTCGGGCTCGCCGTCGAGTGGCATGCGCCATGTACGTGCCTTGGACCCGTCAAGCACCACACGGTATAGGGCGCGTTCCTGGTCGATGGTATTTTGGACATAAGCTTCTGCGGCTTCCTCGGGAATGTATCGTCCGGCGATTTTTCGGTACAAATCACGCCACTCATCATCCGCACCGAGATCATGTATTAGCTCGGCACTGCCCTCGACAACGACTTTACGATAAGGCAACGCTTGTTCATCAATGCACAAACAGATCCGCGGGTCACGCCGGAGACTCTCAAACCAGTCCGACTGGGCCCTGGGCGTGAAATAGACGGAACCCGCTTCGTAAAAAAACCAGATGGGAGTCACCAACGGCGAGCCATCGTCACGAGTTACGCCGATCCGCAGAAGGATACCTGGCTCCTCCAGGAACTTGTTCCTCTCGACAAGGGTCATGATCGGCATATCAGCAATATAGCACTATGACTACGTTCACGAACCGAAGCGGTAGCGCAGTTTGACGACCAACTGTTCAGCTAAGGGATTATCAAACGTTTCCGAAAACATCGAGGCAAATCCCAGTCGATCGGTAGAGCTAGGCAACGAGGCGTTTTGGGTATACACCACGAAGAGATCCGACAACGGCGCAATTTCCCACCGATAACGTAGTTGAACGTTTAAACGCGATATCGAAAAATTCGATCCCACGCTGACACGCGAATTCTCATCGACCGTCAAAGGAGCGCCTGGAATCAAAAGTTCGTACCGGAGATTTTCCTTCGCTCGTATGGCCACCCACTGCACCGCTAACCGCAGGTGTTGCTTTGCGCTGACGAAGTAATCGACGCCGAGAGACGGCGACCATTGGTTGGCGTCAAAAGTCGCAAAGGACGTGCCTCCACGGTGCAAGAGCCAACCATCTTGCGTGGTGTAACGGCCATCGAGTGACATTGTGATGCGATCGGTCGGTCGCCAAACAACCGACCCGCCAAGACGGTAGCGATTCCCCTCAATATCCTCCTGCTGCCAATCTGCACGAATCATGTAGAAAAAACGTTTCGACGTATCCGAAAAGTAATCGAGATCAAAACCCAACCGATCAGAAATTCGATAGGACCCATTGCCGAAGCTATTTCGATCCTCAATACGTGACGGATAAAACTCGGCGTCGATCATCAAGCTGGTTAGGTTATGAAACGAGAGGTGCTGGCCGACACGAAGCCTCGAACTGGTATTTTCCCCGCTGATATTCCAACCACTACTTAACGAAAATCGGGTGGAACTTTGCTTCAACCACTCTAGGTCTGACCGTCGAGACCGCATGTAATAACCGATCGATTTACTGTCATTTCTTCGTAGGTAGCCGGCATCGTTGATATCAAGATGTCGATCGAAATAATCAAGCGAGAGGCTGTGCGAGATTCCCTGCCTCGGGTAATAGCGGATATCAGCGAATCCACCATACCCTTGCGACGTATCCGCCACGTCCGATGTGATCGCTTGAACGTCAACGTTCCAAGTACCATTTTTCGTGAGGTAATGAGCATCCAAGGCGTGGACATGAGCATCTTGACTTCGATGCAACACCGCCGTTGTCATATAGCCAACGGCGCGATAGCCGCCCCCGCTATTTTCGTAGATTGCCCGAAAAGCACCAAAGTCCCTTCCTTCTTGTTCGATCGAAACGAACTCCGAGGCCCGCAAACCAACAAAATCGGAGTCTGATTCCATCGCTCCCAGTACGCCGTATCTAAATCGACCGCTCTGCCCGATCATCTTTATCGCGCCAAGTAACTCTGTCGGTTGGTTGAACCCTGCATAATCGACTTGAACCCCTTCCGGGATTGTCGGTCGGATTGGTGGACCGCCAATCCGACGCGTATGCAACAGTTTTAGTTGTCCGTACGAACCGTATGAACTCGATCGCGAGCTCGTGGTAAATATCTCCTGTCCTTCCTGAAAAAAAAGTCGTTTTTCTGGATAAAACGATTCAAACGCAGTGAGGTTAACAATCACCGCATCGGCCTCGACGTTGCCAAAATCAGGAGTTGCCGTTGCGGTGACCTGAAAATTGGACGAAGGACGCCAAAATATATCTGCACCGATTTTGTGGTCGTTAGATCCGTCGAGGTTGTCGTAAGTGGAGGAGAAGTAGGGGTATAGACTGTATTCCTGACGCGGGTCGACTCCCTCCATCAGCAACGGCTGGAATGCCGAAAGAAATTGCGGTTTTGTATACGGTAGTCCAGGCCAACTGTAGCTCTCGTTTAGATATGCCACCTTGCGCCCCGCATAGATCCCGATAACCCGTTCGTCCCTGCTTCTAGGCATCGTCAACAACGACCAAGGAATATGAAGCTCGGCAATCCAACCATCCTCCGTGCGGGAGGAAGCGCCATACCAAGCTCCATCCCAGTCACGGCTGAACTGACGTTCCGGAAGGATCGTTCCGTCGGAAATACTGTCGCCCAAGTTCAACTGAAAGAAAAATCCGTAACGACCCTCACCCGACGTATCAAGGTGTAGCGAAAAATAGTCGCGGTTGAGTTCACCTTGGTCCCGAGATGAAAGCCGTTCAACCAGGGTCGAGGGATCTTGTTCCATCAAGGCAGCCAGATAAAGGCCACGGTCCGTATAGAAGATGCGAACGATTGTAGCGAGCGGTGCGGGCACCATCGTGTCAGGTGAGGTGACAACGAACGCGCCTAGGTCCGGAAGGTTACCCCAGATTTTTTCTTCAAGTTTTCCATCAATCGTTACCGATTCCCCAGACTCCAATCGAACAAGCGTAATCTCTGTCCCATCCTTCACTCGCAACGAGACGGGGCCCTCGTTAGGGCCCCGCGGAGTTCGCTGTAATCGTGCATCACGTCTGAGCTTATGTAGTTTGTAGTTCGAAGGTGGCTTCACCTGCTCCGGAGCGACATCGGTGTTGTTGGTACTTTCCTCACCCCGCGACGGCACAGCGACTTCGCGGGCCGTTGGTACCCGTCGAGTCGAAACGGCTCCGGGTGTTCCACTTGCCATCGATTTTTTTGCATTCAATCGGGTATTTACATCGCCGTTGCGACTCGCCATCGCCGAATCTTCCATCACCCATACGCCCTTAAAGCCAAGAGCCCGGGCCCTCTCTAAGAATCCTGCAGCATCGTCACGAGTCCGATACGGACCGGCAACGACGCGATAAAAGTAGCCGCCTTGCGTCTGGGTGCCTTTCACCAAAAGGTCAATCTTAAAGGCTTCAATAGCTTCCGCCCGAGCTTTCTCGGCACGGGCGCTCGTACTAAAGCTCGCTAAGTTGACCCACAAGTCCGCTAAGCTTGCGTTGGAGATCATGAGGAGTAGTGCTAATAAGGCAGGTCGAAACATCTAGGACCTTGCACCGCGGACAAAGGAGCATCTTACACCGGATCCAAGTTCTCCCCCAGAGAAAGACAGCGATTATTGGAACGACCGCTCAATCCTCAGTTTCGCCAATACCTGCTTAACCTTTCCTTGCTAAAATCGTTAAACCTCGCGCCCGTGGCCAAATTGGATAAGGCACCAGTCTACGAAACTGGGGATTACAGGTTCGAATCCTGTCGGGCGCGCCATACCGGACTTCGAGCAAAAACTCCCGACTTATCGAAGAATTTCACGATTATTCACTCACGAGTTCGGGGATGACTAACAATATGTTCGTGGGTACGTCGATCTTTAATAAGAGGCCTTGTCTTGTTGACGAGCGTGCAGCGTCGCCGTTAATTCCCGATCGGCACCAATCGCGTATTGTCCGCCCGGTCCAATAAACTGATGCACCATTAAACGTTCTACTTCGATACGTTCGCGTTCGTTTAGCTCCTTATAGACATCACTCGCTAAGAACGCTTTATAAGAATGGCTCGTGTCATTTTTAGGCATCACGTACATCGGTGTTATCGCCATTAAGAGCGCCGCCCGTTTTTGATCGGTCCGATTCACGCCAGCGCGATGCCATGTTCGTGAATCGTACAGAATGATACTTCCGCCCGGAGCTTCAATTATGTCAGCCTCCGGACCCGTGTATGGCAGCCCGTGAGTTTCCCGATACCCCTCTTGGTAATGATCTGACGCCACGCCCCATTCCTTCGGCGGCCCTTGGTCCAGTGCGTGTGATCCTAACTTGAATGCCGTTGCACCACCCACTTTGGTGAATGGCGAAACGCATACGTTACGTTGAACCCCCAACACGGTTTCTCCAGAAGGCGTGGGAACCTGACCGCGCGCAGGCACGCCCCAATGGTACGGATAGTCGGAATGCCAACCCTGAACGATGCGCTTGTCATCGTCCCGGTCAAGAATGGCCAACCCGGGGGGGTGTGCAACACGAACATCGTCGATCTGCATGTACTGTCGAATGAGCCACAGCGAAACCGGCTCCGCCATGGTCCTCGCGATTGCTGGGCTCTGGCTAAATGGATTGTTCGACCGATCAAACTTCAGATGGGCGAACCGATCCGTACATGCCACTTTCTCTAGCGCTTCGACAAGATCTGGAGACAAGATACTGGTCGCACAAACCCAACCATTCTCGCGGAAAAATTCGAGATATTCGGAAGGTAGTCTCTCGGGTCCGTGCGAAACGTTGTACGGCGCGCTTTTGCTGGTTGGCTGACCAAGACAATCGAGTGTATTTCCCTCCAAGGCTAACTGACAGACGTTTGCGTCAGGCGATTTTTTGACGATCTCAATGTCAGCAATCGCGTGCTGGAATGTCCCAGCATCCGTTTCATCCCACATGACTCGATCATTGGCGTAGGGAAACGTGGCGGTGAACCCCTCTTGATCGACACCCAGATAATTACCGTTGGGTGCCACCAGTAACGTGTAATGGTGATCGGCTGCCGGAACTTTGAGGACCCGTTCCTGAAATATCTCCGTATCAGTCATTGTTCCAGTTAGTCCTCAAGGGAAACCGTCCCCATTTATGCCTCAGATACCTATCGAACCCCGCATCGATCCATACATAATTCGATTTAACGGCTGTAATCGCTGTCACCTGGCTGCGTTTTTTTCTCTTCAGTTCCTGCGATTGGGCGATCTTTAGGTGCCGAATCGTAGGCTCCCCGAAAATCACGGAAGGGACCATCGCGCCATTCCAAAGCTGCCTTAAGACCACCTTCTCTAACCCTACGACCAAATTCCCCTGCGGCGGGGCGATGCTTTGACATCGCCTCGACATCCGTTCCCGACATGAGACCCGTTCGAATTCCCATGATCTCGAGCTGACGATTGACTGCGCGCTTGTTGTAATTCAGCAGATCGTTATCGATATGGCCGAGCCGTCGGGCAAACCGAATCACCGTCTCATCAAGTTCCTCCTTAGGAAGCGCATAGTTTGCCCAACCCAGGTCCGCCATCTCCTTCCCGCTAAACGAGTCGCCCGTATAAGCAAATTCGCGGGCTTTAGTCACTGGTAACAGCCATGGGGCCCACATCATGTCCATGGTCCCCATTGCACGAACAGGCGGATAACCAATCTGCGTGTCCTCGGCAACGAACCTGAAATCACACATGGATGCCAGTTCGGTTCCCCCGGCGAGGCAATATCCATGGATCTGACAAATGACGGGCTTCGCAAGTTCCCATATCAGCCAGTGACCCATGACAGCGTGTCGTGACCAGTCGTAATGTTGCGGGTGCGTTGAGCCGGTGTCGGGCATACCCGATCTGTCACTGACGTAGTCGCTCTCCTCATCAGGGTTTGGGGCGAGGTCATAGCCCGCTGAAAATGCGCGACCCGCGCCTTTCAAGATAATGACGCCGATTTCCGTATCCGCCTCAGCATCTCGCAACGCGTCGTATACCTCGCCACGAAGTGCATGGCTCAGAGGGTTGAGTTTCTCCGGGCGGTTGAGCGTAATGAACGCGAGACGTTCGTCCTTCTCATAAATAATGTTGTTGTAGCTCATCGCAACCTCCTTGGATTAGCAGCCACCAAATTGTATGAACCTATCGACCATGCATGTACACCATAATTTTCGCAATACACCCAAGCCGCCTTTTATCTCTTCAAACTTTCCACCTCAATGTGACCACTTGCGGTACATTTCATCTGACGAACACGCGAAAAAAGATCACGATGGCAGATTCTCTCGACTTTTGGCCACCTGCGGCCGACCTAAGAAAGGCCGAAATTGGCTTTACATTTCGCGGCAACGATTACCTTGGACATTTGGTTGCTCCCTCGGAATCCACCGGACCACGACCTCTGGTATTGGTGATTCATAACTACCAGGGACTTAAGTTTTTCGATGTCGACGTCGCCGAATATCTAGCACGCGTCGGGTATGTGGGCTTGGCAATCGATTTATACGGCAATATCGTGCCCCCGGATCAACGTATTTTTCCCACCGACGAAAGCAAGATTCATGCCTTCCAGGCCAAGTGCTTCGAAGGAATGGTGGCAATGGATCACGATCACGAATTGTTCCGATCCCTGCTGCAAGAATGGCTCGATCGCGGGCGGTCGCACGAAACCGTTGATGCGAACTTGTCGCCGGCAGCTATCGGCTATTGTTTCGGCGGCGTCGCTGTCATCGAATGCGTTCGCGGCGGTCTCGACCTTGGAGGGGCGGTCTCTTTTCATGGACTGCTGCAAACGGGCGAAGATCCGAACCCGGAGCGATTTGGGATCCAACGGCCAACGGTCAAAACCTGCGCCAACAACTACAACACACGCACAGTCTTAATGATCGAAAATGGCGCCGACGACGGTCTCGTACCAGACGAAAGTAAACAGCGTTTTTTTGAGGAGATGGACGAGGCCGGGGTCGATTGGGTTTTCCATCACCACGCCCGTACCCCGCACGGTTTTGCGTTGCCATCCACGCTCGGTGGTCCCGGTCGTTTGCACGCCGCAACGGATCGCCGTTCGACCACGAATATGTTGACTCTATTTCGCGAAATCTTTCCCGGAATTCCACAAAATGTGGTCGAGCACAATGCGGCAGGGACACGTATTCCCAAATAAGAAGCTCGCTGTTAAGGTGATCGAAAGAAGCTTCTATGTGGTATCGGTTGTCGCTGAGCGCGCGGTCGACGTTATTTTATGAGCAATCCTCACGCGCAACCCGTCAGCGAAGCTAACCGAATCCTATCCCTCGACGTGCTTCGTGGCTTTGCGCTACTCGGCATCCTGCTGCTCAATATTGTGGGGATGGGTATGCATTCCGCGAGCTACTTTTCGCCGGACCTACACGCCGCCGACGGAATCAGCGAACTACCCATAAACCTAGCCGTCTGGGCCACTGTCGATGTTCTCTTTGAAGGCGCCATGCGGGCGCTCTTTTCCATGCTGTTCGGCGCCTCGATCGTGCTCTTGGCAACAGGAC
>DCBA01000002.1:0-1271 GCA_002313255.1 Gammaproteobacteria bacterium UBA1119
GAGCGAAACGAGCGACGAGATCATCGAGAGTTTCACGGTCGTGACTACGGCGGCATCGCCGCAACTTGAATTTGTGCACCGACGACAGCCTGTGATGCTATCGAAACCGGGTGCCGTCGAGTGGATGGCAAAGGATCAAGACGCGGCGGTGTTGGCCGACCTCATGTCGCCCAGACTGGCGCTCGACCTTGCGGTGGTCCCGGTCTCGACATTTGTTAGCAATTCGCGTAACAACGGACCACGATGCATCGAACCGGATGGCGATCCCATTGAACTTGGGGGCGATGGGCGCTCACGGAACCGTAACTGAGGGGGAAAGAGCATGAGCGAAAACGAAAACAATTCAGGCGACGAACAAAGTAACTACGAAACACCTGCCACCACGTCTGAAGCGGCGGGCACCCCGAGCGGTCCAGAACTCGCGGGTCGAGGGAGGCGGTTGGGGGCTTACCTTATCGATCTGATCATTGCAGGTATCGTTCTTGGGGTCCTGGCGGTTATGAACATAGGCATCTCCTTGGAGGATGTAGCGCGCGACCCCATGACGCAACAGATGTCCACAGCGGGATCGATCGCGTTCGTTATCATTTTTATGGCGATTAACAGTTACTTGCTGGTGACCAAGGGGCAGACCTTGGGCAAATTGGCGCTCGGCATCCGCATCGTGGATGTCGCGTCAAACGGTGCCGCGACGGCGGTGAAATTATTGGGGCTCCGCTACGTCCTCGTGATGCTTGTGGCGGTCATTCCGTTCATTGGAGGCCTATTGGGGGTGATCGACTTTCTGTTTATCTTTCGTAGTGATCGGCGCTGTGTTCACGACCTCATAGCGGGCACGAAGGTGGTTTCCAATTCGTAGCCTGTCGCACGCGGGCGTAATTCGATAATGTTCCGTCTCACGGATTGAATCGTGTGCGCGATTCGCATCGAGGGAGGATAGCTACCGTGTCGACACGCTTTGATACCGAAGGAATTAACCCGGCTGGACGTATTCGACGTTTGCTTGCTTCGTTATTCGATACGTTGGTGTTGATCGTGGTATTCGTTTTTTTCGCCTTTCGAGGCGACATCGGCTACACGAGTTTTATTATGGCCCTTTCGAACGAACTGCCAGTTATTGTCGAATGGACACTGTGGTTCACGGCCATTTTTTTTGTCATCAATGGCATTCCCTTGTATACCCGGGGCCAGACCGTCGGCAAGTGGATGTTGGGTTTGCAGATCGTGGATTCTTCGAGTGGCGGTCGTCCGGCGCTAGAGAAGTTGATTCT
>DCBA01000002.1:1646-8755 GCA_002313255.1 Gammaproteobacteria bacterium UBA1119
TCCCGAATACCGTCGTCTCGGCAACTCTCCCGGTGATAGGGCAGATCACTTTAGAAGGCATTCCATGGCCGTTCCCGGGGACCCTGCTGTGGGTGCCACTCATTGACGCCGCATTCATTTTTAGTGCGTCACGGCGTTGTCTGCACGACCGCCTCGCAGGAACGATCGTGGTCAGAAAGCGGTACGCGTGGGCACCTCAAGGTTAAGCCACCTGCGCTCGTCGTCACTCAACTTGACCGACAACGCACCGAGCGAGCTTCTGGTTTCGGCCAGTTGTCGTGGTCCGATGAGTGGAAAGCATGGGAACGGCTGCGTAAGAACGTAAGCAAGGGCAATGTTGATGGGTTCGACGCCGTGTGCGACGGCTAGTTCCACCGCTCTATCGCGGCGTTTCCAATTGTCGTCAGAAAACCAACAACGCTGCATCTCGGCGTCGGTGGGTTGATTACCGAAGTTGGTATCGATGTCCGATGCCAGCTGTTGCCGAACGGTGTCGGCTCGCCCGGTAAAAAAACCACGCGCTTGCGATGACCAGGGAAACAACGCGAGCTGGCGACTTTCTAGATACATGGCAAACGCAGCGTCACTCGCGGCGACACAGCCAGGCCAGACGGGATCGATCATTTGGGCGAGACTGAAGTTGTTGGAGACGGCGACAAATCCTTGCAACCCGCATCGGGCGGCGTAGTCGTTGGCGGCCTGGATTCGAGCTAGCGACCAGTTTGACGCACCGAAGGCACGAATACGGCCCGCCTCGCGTTCGCGGTTGAGGACCTCGATCCACTCACCCACCTCCACGTCCGGATTGTCGCGATGGAGAAAATAGAGGTCGAGGTGATCTGTTTGAAGCCGCTCGAGGCTTTCGTTCAATTGCGCTGACACGTGTTCTGGGTCATTGAGTGGCGTGTGAGCCCCCTTACCAATGACGACGACATCGTCTCGAAGTCCGCGGTTGTCGATCCAATGACCCAGGAAGCGTTCCATGGCGCCGCCACCGTAGATATACGCAGTATCAAAGGTGTTACCACCCGCTTCGAAGAAGTCGTCGAACATCACGAAAGCGTGGGCAACGTTGGGCTGATTATCGCAGCCCATGACAAGTCGAGAGACTGGCTTGTCGATACCGTCCAGCTGGCCGTAGGCCATGTTCGACGACTCAGCTTGCAGTGGTCGGCCGTGAACTGGATAGACTTGGCGGTCGGGTTTTTCTTGGTCGAACTCAAGGCCGATGGTGTGTCGCCATGCGTCGAGAACCCTTGCGTTGGCGAGGCTATCGCGCCAATCCATCGTCTTGGATTGGGTGAGACTTAACGAGAGACATCGATCCACTTCGTCGACTTCGTGGACATACGGGGGTTTGGCGGAACCGGTAATGATTTGCTTTTGGCCCCCTTGAATCAAATCAAAGGACCACTCGGTTGGGCAAAGCCAGGGATGGTCGATGTGGATGTGTCCTGAGCTGCCGAAGACGCTCACCGAGTTGTTGAGTCCCAATTGCACCCCAGTCGTAACGTGTGCCGCGATGCCGAGTGGAAAGTGCAGCAGAGCGGAGGCGAACGCGTCGGTCCGGGTTTCGCCCAGCCGCCCGTGGCCACTGACGCGCTCGGGTTCGTCGCCTGCAATGAGGCGCGCCATGGACACCGGATAACAACCGACATCCATAATGCCGCCGCCCGCCAGGTCGTTTGCGAACAGCCGATGCTCGGCGTTGAACGGGGCGTAAAAACCAAAGCTCGCTTGAATGTGTCGAATTTCGCCGATGGCTCCATCGCGTAAGAGATCGATGAGCCGCTGCGTTTGCGGATGGGTCCGGTACATAAACGCTTCCATCAGAAAGGTTTGGGTGTCGGAAGCCTTTTGCACCATCGCCATGACTTGTGGGTGATTCACGGCCATGGGCTTTTCGCAAAGGACGGCCTTACCGGCTTCGAGCGCTTTGATCGTCCATTCGGCGTGCTGTGGGTGGGGCGTCGCGACGTAGAGGGCATCGACGTCGGGATCGTCGATGAGGTCCTGGTACGATCCGTGAGCCGTTAGCTCCTCGTAGTTGCTTGCAAACGCTTCCGCGCTAGCGAGGGAGCGGCTACCGACGGCAACAAGCTCCCCGGTCTCCGAGGCTGAGACTGCGTCGGCCAGGGTCTTGGCTATGCGCCCCGTGGCGAGAATGCCCCAACGGGTTGTCACGGTCGTGGCATGCCAGCGACCTGCTAATTACTAACGTTGATTTCGAATGTGGACGATTCAGGACGTGCGACCCCACGCTTCGAACTGGTGATCGCGTCGAGCAACAAACGAATATGGGGGTGTTCGCCTAGGGCCTTTTCAACTTCGTGAACGGCATCTTCCAGCCGCAATTCACGCATAAACAGCGTACGGAAAGCCCGCCGAACCTCGGCGATGGCTTGGTCAGGATACCCGGCCCGTTCCATCCCAATCTTGTTGATCACACGCATGCGCGCGGGATTGCCGTCAGCAATCGTGTACGGGAGGATGTCCTGAGTCGCTTTCGCCATGCCCGCGACCATGGCGGCGCGGCCGACGTGGCAAAACTGATGGACGCCGCTCAGACCGCCTAAATTGGCATAGTCACCGATCGTCACGTGACCTCCCAAGGAGACCTGGTGGCTCAATGTAACGTGATCGCCGACAACGCAATTGTGGGCGACGTGAGATTGGGCGAGCAGCGCGCAGTCGTTGCCGAGAACGGTCTCTGAGTTCTCTTCGGTTCCGCTATGGATAGAAACGTATTCCCGGATAATGTTGCGGTGCCCGATGCGGGCATAGGTCACGGACCCTGGGACGTATTTAAGGTCCTGCGATTGGACGCCGAGGGTGACGAAGGGAAATACATCGCAGTCCTGGCCGATGGAGGTATACCCATCGACCACGACGTGGGAACGAAGTGTCGTATGGTTGCCAATGGTCACGTTGGCGCCGACGGTGCAGAACGGACCGATATTGCAATCGTCACCGATTTTCGCGTCGGCGTGGACTTCGGCGGATTTGTGAACGTTAATGGCCATACGACAAGGGGTTAACCAATCGACTAGTCGCAACCTAATATACAACGAAAATCAAAGAAAATGAATGAAAAGTGGAGAAAGGATGAATGCTTTGTTACGTCCTTTTGGAAGTGTGGCCTTATAGACCTAGGCCTTTTTGTTTGCAATCGCGCGTTCGTATGGGGTCATATCCATGGCGGGATAACGCGCTGCAACGCCTTCCAGCGTCTCGGGTGTCCAATATTCGTGGCCTGGGGACGGAAAACCAAGCAGGGTACGTTCTTCGGGCGAGGCTCCTTCGATCCATTGGCGGAATTCAGGTCGTATGGCCTGGGCGGACCAACCCACGATGCCTAGCCACTTCCACGCAGCCGGGGCGTAGGTAATAAATTGACCGATTCGGCCCGCGTCAGCTCGGAATGGCGTGCCCCGATGAAACGTCCGCATGCTATACGCGAGCAACGAACCCGCGGGTACCACCACGTTGATTTCGTTGTCGTACAACTCGGTTCGATCTTCGCGTGAGTAGTGCGCGGGCCAGCGAATTTTTTCTGGGTAGTGCGTCCAAGAACACACGGCCGTTGGCGCGTGGTCAGCCGAGACGTCGGTGTAGTAAAGCAAGTAGGCCGTTTGCCAGTACGCAGGATCGTTGGGAGGATACGCCAGTGTGTGGTTGCCGAAGTCGCAGTGCATACCTTGGTCTCGGTCACCGGGGTGTCCCTTGCATTTGACGCTGAGGTGGGACTGTTCGCAGTAGAGGTCGTTGTGCCCGATCATCTCTGCGGCAAACGCCCGCAGTTCAGGATGTAGGGTGATGTCGTTCAAGAATAAACCGGTGTAAGGAAATTGCATCGGACCCCGACCGTGGATGCGGCCGCTCTCCCAGCCCTCGGGTTTCGGGAGGCTCGGATCGTCGCAGTACTCGACCCACCCAGGCAGGGTGTGGGTTAGATCTGAACGGGCACCCTCCAGCTCCTCGGCGGTGAGAAAATTCTCCACGATCACGAAACCGTGGTCTCGGTAGTGATCGATGTGTGCCTGCTGAAAACGCGTCACATTAAGGACTTAAATCAAAGGTATTCAAGAAACCAGTCGCGCGCCATCGTTGAGGCCTCGCGATAGTTCTCGTCATAGATATCGTAATGGCCTCCCGGGAAGACGTGATAACGCGAAGTCGTGGTTGCCGGCAAAGCCTCGTGGGCTGCCATACCGGAATTTTCGCGACCTCCGTATTCTTCGTCTTCTTGATCGAGGATGAGTGTAGGTACGCTAACAGTACGGGCGGCGACCCGAGGAAGGTAACGCCACATGGTCCGGGCGTCGCCGGCACCCTTGAGTGACTCCGGCATCGCGGGAGATCGAGGCACCGACCACAGTTTGCCTTTCGCCATGGCAGCACCCAGTGCCTGGCCTTCGGGCGGCACGGTAGGATGGCCGTCTTCGTCCGTCGGAGCGCCCATCCCTGGCACCTGACTGACAACGGCCCGTATTCTTGGATCGGTGCCAGCGACGAAAATAACGTGGCCTCCCCCAAAACTTGATCCCCAGAGGCCTACGCGCTTGGAATTGATCTGGGGATGGTCCAGGAGGTAATCGAGGACGTTGTGGATGTCTCGATTCTGGTCGAGTGGGTCCACGACTTCACGGACGGGATAGGCACTTACCGTGATCGAACCATCTGCGTCGGGGGATGGTTGCGCGTCGGGCGTCGCCAACCGCGCATCGCTCTCGTACCAACCACGGTAATCGAAGGTAAGGCAAGCAAATCCAGCTGCGCAAAAAAAAGGCGCGTACGTCGTACTCAGGTGTGCTTTAGGTCCGGCCCAACCATGGCAGAGAAGGATTGCAGGGAATCCGCCGTCGTCGCTTGAGCTCTCTGGGATGAATAGGTCAGCGGCGAGACGCGTGCCTTCGCTCCAAATGGTAATCTCTTCCTTCAAAGATTCTGTCGCCTCGACCAACGCAGCGCCCATATTGCCGGTTGCGAAGCGGGAGGTCACGTAGCGGATGGAATCCGTGTAGGAGGAACGTATGGCTGCAACCGAGAGGGTCCACGAGGTCGAGGACGATGCCCTTGCGGCAATCGATTACTGCTATGAGCAAGGTTGGACCGATGGATTACCCGTGGTGCCACCGGAGCGTGGTCGGGTCGACGCCATGCTGGCCATGGAGGGGCGTCCGCCCGCGACGGTGATTGCAAGTCATCCGGCCACGGGACTTGAGTGCAGCCTTCACGGTGCCGCGGTGAATGCCGTGATGGCGGGTTGCTTGCCCGAATATTTCCCGGTCGTTGTTGCCGCCCTAGAAGCCGTCAATGAACCCGATTACAGCTTTCACGCGTCGACGGCGAGTACCGGTGGCTCGGCCCCCATGGTCATCGTGAGTGGCCCAGTGGTTCGCGAGTTGGGCATGAATTCGGCAGGCAATGTATTTGGACCAGGGAATCGAGCCAACGCCACCATCGGGCGGGCAATGCGGCTCATTATCATGAACGTATTTGAAATGCTGCCTGGCATTTCCGACCAGTCGACCCAAGGTTATCCCGGTAAATACGCCTCGTGCATCGCCGAACGCGCCGAGTCGAGCCCGTGGGATCCATTGCACGTCGAGCTCGGTTATGGAGAAGACATTTCCAGCGCGACGGTATTTGCAGGTTCTGGCTTCTGCAACGTCGAAAACCATGGTGGCAATACGCCCGAGTCGATTTTGGATTGTGTTGCGGATGCGATGGCCAGCCTTGGATGCATCACCATTGGGCAGTCCGTGGTGGTGTTGTCACCCGAACACGCGGACATCGTAGCGGCCACGGGTTGGAGCCGTGGGGACGTGTGCCAGTACCTATTCACCCAAGCGAATCGGACCGTTGAGAACATGCAGCGCGTGGGAAAATACGTCGAGAGGGAACACGAGCGCCAAGGGACTGAACACGTGCATCGAGGTTTCGGCCCAGCAGACATACTTCTCTTGGTTGCGGGCGGTGATGCGGGCGGACATTCGTGCTTCATTCCTTCGTGGAGTCGTACGCGGGCATCCATCATGCAATCGAAGCCGATTGGAGTGTGTATCGACTGTTAATTACGTGAAAAGGAGGTGTTCATGAGTATCGAACTAATGGATCCGGGTGCAGATGGGGATGGTGCGCCGACACGCGTCGCGGCGCCCCGTCTGGCGAGCTTGGAAGGAAAGAAGATCGGATTGTTGTCAAACGGTAAGGCCAATGCGGAGTTGTTGGTGCGTGAGACGGCGGCCCGGTTTGAGGAGAAACACGGCTGTTCGGTGGTTCATTTCATCGACAAACGGAACGCGGGTAAGCCGGCGGACCCTGCCTACCTGGCCGAACTGGCGGCGGAAGCCGATTTTCTGATTACGGCGGTTGGTGACTGAGGAAGTTGCTCAACGTGCAGTGTGCATGACGGCATTTCCTTTGAAGACCACCACAAACCCGCGCTGGTCATTTGTACGCACCCGTTCGAGCCGACGGGGCGGAATATCGCGCGTGCGTTGGGGCTCGCCGATTACCAGTTTGCGATGGTTGATCACCCGATCGGTAGTCGGACCGACGAGGAGATTCGAACACGCGCCCAGGATGCCTACGAACAAGGTCGCGCAATCCTGACGAATGGATCGGGTGCTTGATAAGTAAGAACCTTTCGGGACAGAGATAGTGCGAACGGATAGTTAACCAAGGGGACAAGAACGATGGTAGCAATGACCATGACGGACAAGGGTGAAATTCGCGGGTCGGAAGAAGACGGGCTTTTGGTGTTTCGGGGAATTCCCTACGCGGCCGCGCCCACAGGTGAACTACGCTGGCAACCACCACAACCGCATCCGCCGTGGGATGAGGCCCTCGAGGCGACCGGGTTCGGCAATCAAGCTCCGCAAAATGCCAGCCCAATGGACGGTTTGTTTGGAGGGTCCGCTGAGCCGGCTGCTCAAGGAGAGGACTGCCTCTTCCTGAATGTCTGGACCCCGGGGACAAACAACGCCGAACGTCCGGTGATGTTCTGGATCCACGGCGGAGGTTTTACGATTGGAGCCGGATCCCAGCCCCTATACGACGGCCAATATTTGGCACGGGATGGCGACGTCGTGGTGGTGACGATC
>DCBA01000016.1:0-489 GCA_002313255.1 Gammaproteobacteria bacterium UBA1119
CTTCTCTCGACGCCTATTCCATTAGTTCCACATCCATCAGCTTGATACTCCATTGTGTCGAACTCCGGTCGATCGCAATTAGGAGCGGTCTAAGTCATATCCAAGACTAATGATAGAAAACACATAAAATCAATGTCTTATGAACGATACCTTTATTTTTACTGAATATAGGAACGACTTCGAGATTGAGCTGGTTAGCTTATGGCGCAAGTCTTTACGCATAGCTATAGGTGTCGAAGAAGACACGAGATCGGAAGCGGTGAACGAGCATCTCGAATATCTTCGATCGCTCAATCATGAATTCATACGAGTCGCTCTTAAAGAAATCAGTCGTAAGGTTATTGGTTTTATGAGAGTCGAAGAACACGTGATAAGAGATCTCTTTATCCACGTGGATTATCAACGCCAGGGGCTAGGCTCTCGATTCATTCAACAAGCAAAGGAAGAAAATGATTTTCTTTCCTTAAGTACTTTCGAGTTAAATAAAGG
>DCBA01000016.1:877-22370 GCA_002313255.1 Gammaproteobacteria bacterium UBA1119
GGCAACTCTTGGGCAACGAGCAAAGATCAGCTTGCTGACATTACTTATGAGTGGAGAAGAACCTAAAGTTACCTATAAAGGTGTTACACATTTTTCCCGCGAAAGCAGCCTAGCAAATACCCGCCCATGACAGGCCTCGACGAGCGACGAACGGACAAACGCGATCATGGCGACGAAATAGATCATTCCGTTAGATAGAGGCAGTCGGCGATCTGCGCCGCCCACATTCCGAACACACCAAAGTTATTTGCCACTTGATGCCGGTCAGCGGCTTGATCGATGAGGATGGTGCATACTGTTCTTTGGTTCGCTATGTTTCTAGAGCGAAAGCAATCGTTATAGGAAGTGAAATGACCCTAACTGTTGAAGCAGAAGTGCGTTATCTCAATGACGAGTGGCGTCACCGAGCAGGGTTGGCCAGCATCGGCAGTGGTGAGTCTAGACGCGCAAATACCCGCAAGCACAATGTGTTCATACGCGATGCGCGCGCTAAGCGCGATGAATTAAGTCTCGATGTAAACGGCTTTACGCTAGTCGATCACGTATCGGCAGTTCCGAACTTTGGCGACGAGGATTCAGTAAGGTCGGTGTACTACGCCGAAATCGAGCGATTAACACGCGACGTTAGTGGTGCCAACGAGGTGTTTATCACCAACCATGTGGTTCGGACGGAGGACAAGTCCAATTTCAATAGCGCGTATGCCCGATTTCTCCATTGCGATTACAGTTTAAAAGATCCGCGTTCTGCCTCCCTTAAGACTCTTGAATCACGCCATCTCGATCCAGCCGACTACGAAACTGCGGATTTTGCTTGGTACAACTCGTGGCAGCCTTTTGACCATGAGGCGCGGAACAATCCTCTTGCAGTAATCGACGCTACAACGCTTGCCGAAAACGACATCGTCGACTACTACTACACGGGCAATAACGCTTCAAATAAATCGTCGATGCCTCTGTTTAATCCCAGGCACGAGCTGTGGTATTTCAACCGGATGCGGACAGACGAGGTTCTCTTCATTAAACAACTTGATACACGTGATGGCTATGCTCAAGCGTGTCCTCACACGTCGTTCGATGACCCAAATGTTCCGCAAGACGTGCCCCCGCGTCGAAGCGTCGAAGTTCGATTGTTAGCCGTTTTTCGCTGAGCCTGTGCAATTTGCGCAGGTTTTGGATGTGAACCAAGCTCAAGAAGCATGGCGGGTTTAGGCGAAAGCCAAGGGTTGTAGGCCATGAAACCCTACGCGCTCCTCTTCAGCTGTCGAAAACCGGATTGCACGTATCGCGGCCGACCGGACTCATCCTCGTTCGTAAAGTACCAGCCGATCTTGTCAAGCTCGGCATTGCCGCCGTCGAGCCGCGCTGTTCCAGAGTCCAAAAACACGAGCGGCAACGCTCGCTTATAGCCGGGCTGGCCTGTGTCACGATCGGTACTCGAAAGCATTAGACGGTCCTTCGTGCACTTGATGTCAACTATGGATCCCATGTTCTCGTAGCGGCCTTCGAATCGTCTGTAGTCCGGTTGGTCCGCTAGAGGGGCAGGAAGCACCGGTGGCTCTGCTAGTACAAGGGGGCTGATCACCTCGTTGCAGACGTCGTCGAAAAGCAACCCTGCGCGCCCGCCATTGGTCAACAGCGCAACAGCGACACCCTTTTCAGGGAAGATCCGAAGATAGGCAAATTGGCCGATCGTCGCGCCATCGTGCCCATAGACGCGTTGGCCATTCCAATTCATGAGGAACCAGCCAAGACCCCATCCGGTAACGCCGTGTGGCGCATGTCGAGGCAGCTTGATTTGACGGCGCTGCATGGCGCGCGCGGCGCGCCCAGTAAGGACGCGCGACCCATTCGGCAATCTGCCACCGTTTAGATGCAGCCGAGCGACCTTGAGAAGATCGGCGGCCGACATGCTCGGAACCGATCCCGCCGCCGCTTGCCCGAAAGATAGATACGGTCTCGTGCTCGCCTGCCAGCCTCTGGTACGACTGCGGGGCACGTGGCCAATCGCACAGTTGAACCTGATGGCGTGCTCCGGACTCGCGAACGCGTGCTCCATACCGAGTGGCTTGAATAAGTGATCCACCATCACTTGATCGAACGGTTTGTTACGCACCACTTCCAACACTCGACCCAAGGTAGCGAATCCGAGATTGCAATAGCTCATCATCGCGCCCCGCTCGAATAGGCTCGGGACCATCGTGCATCGGTCAATAAAGCGCCGTAGCGATTCGTCGCCACGTCCTGTGTCCACAAAGAGATCACCATCAATGCCACTTGTGTGACAAAGAAGCTCACGAATCGTTACCGTCTGGCTCACATCTAATCGTGAGACCCGAAAGTCAGGGAGATAATCGACTAGCGGAGCGTCCAGCCCGACTAGGCCCTCGTCGACGAGCTGCATCACGAGTGTGGCGGTGAGCGGCTTAGTAATCGACCCGATCTGGAACACAGCGTCCTCGGTCACGGGAATTTTTGAATCGAGATTCACGACACCGGCTTGGACGCGTCGAACGATTTTATCGTTGCGTAAAACGGCAAAACTAGCCCCCGGGACATCATGACGCCGGATCGACTTTCGCAAGAAAGCAGCGAGACCTTTCTCATTCAACATGGTCTATCCCCGGGAGCCCTGATTTAATCCACTATCCATACGCAGACCGGAAGATGCAATCATGACCCGAATTGCGATCGCAGGCGTAGTCCATGAGACGAATACCTATTGTCGGGACACGACGCCGACATCGTCGTTCGATCTTCGTCGCGGTGAATCGATTCTGAGGGCGCGTGACACGGAGAGCACCGCCGGCGGCGCGATTGCAGCCTGCGACCGGCTTGGATTTGAGGTCGTACCTCTATTAGTCGCGGCGGCGGCACCGTCGGGCACGATCCAGTCCGAAACCTACGAATCCTTCAAGCAAGAAATCCTCGCTGGGATCGACGCAGCGAAACCGATCGATGCCGTCTTTCTGGATCTACACGGGGCCGGCGTGGTCGAGCACTTGGAGGATTTGGAAGGCGATCTTGCGGTCGCGGTGCGCAACCTTGTCGGCGAAGCAGTACCAATCACCGCTGTGTTTGACCTTCACGGCAACGTAACGCAGATGATGGCCGATGCACTGGATGGCGTCTTCGCTTGTCATCAATACCCTCACGTGGATCTTCACGAACGCGCCGACGAGGCGATTCAGTTGATCGACGACATGCTGAAGGAAAACTTTCGACCGGTCATTCACATCGAAACATTGCCGATGCTGTTGCCGACGACAACCACGTTCATCGGCATCGGCAAATCGATGCTCCAGGAGATACTTGAAGCCGAGTTGTCTGACGAGGTCATCGACGTCAGCTGGTTCCACGGTTTTCCGTATGCCGACATCGAACTTGTCGGAGTGCATATCGCCGTGACGGTACGCGGCGAGCGCGAGTGCGCGAAGGCAATTGCCCGTCGTGTCGCGGAATCGCTCTGGCGACAGCGGAATGCATTCAAACCGGAGAGCCTTTCGGTCGAGGAAGCGGTCGGTCGTGCCATGAACGCGACCGAGCACCCCGTCATCATCAATGAAACGTCTGACAATTGCGGCGCCGGCACGCCGGGTGACGGGACTCACTTATTACGGGCGATGCTTGAAGCCAAGCTCGACAAAGCATGCTTCGCGTTTTTGGTCGACCCGGAGGTCGCCTTGCAAGCCCACAAGGCCGGGGTCGGTAATTCAATCGACGTGCGTCTTGGTGGCAAGACCGACGATCTTCACGGCGAGCCTTTGGAGCTCAACGTGTACATCAAGGCTCTCCATGATGGTCGAATGAAAATGCTGGCAATGGTTAAAGGCGCGCCCATGCATCTTGGATTGATGGCACGGCTTGTGGTGAATGGCATCGACATTGTGGTTGCCTCAAATCGAAGCCAAACGTTTGATGTCGGCCCATTCCTCGCCGTTGGAATAGATGTGATGTCGTACCCGATCGTCGCGCTCAAGTCATCGAATCACTTCCGTGCCGGGTTTCAAGACATCGCCGGAACGATCATTACCGCAGACCCTCCGGGACTTAGTACCCACCGCATCGAAACATTTGATCGGAAACGAGCGCCTGGCCCCGTTTGGCCGATTGACGCGGCAGCCGAATATAGTTCCAGTTAAATGCTGCCGATCTTTATGGTTTCGATCTCGACTATTTGGCCGCGACACACGAGGAAATAACCTCACTCACCTCGTGACCCCGACGCAGTTTGAGTGACTTTGGAATTAAATTGTTATTGGACCGGTTAGAGCCAGTGGCGTAGCCGAGACCAGCATGGGGAGCCTAGGCGCGTACCGCGAGCGCGGTGGCGAGACCAGAATACCGCGGTTGATCAATAGCCACCTGGTTGGCCACAGTGTCACGCAGGTGGGCGATCACGCCAACCTGATCTAGCGGCATTGAGGCATCACGCAAGGCATTGACGAGTCGCCATCGGAGATCCAAAAGCTCGTCGTTACTTGCAAAGATCACGCGCAGTCGTTCGAGCTCAAGTCGTCTATGCTCAGCGCCGAGCGAACCATCGCGCAAGATGATATCGAGCGAGTTACCGGCGACCCGCGACAGGAACTGAGTGCGTCCACGAGACGAGTCCATCACGTCAGCCCGAAGGAAGTCGCGCACACTGACGAGTAACTCACCGATACCCGGCATCTCATCGTCCGCCTGGTCTGGTGGATCGATGAGTGTGACCGGTCCCTGCATGATCAGGTTAACGCAGTCGATCTGGGCTTCAGAGCAACGTCGACCAATGGCGGGACGCTCCACCGTCTTGTCGGGACCAACGCGAAAATGTTCCGCCATGACAAGGGTAGTCACTGCCCACCAGAATGAGCCATAGACCTCCCAGAATCTAATGTGGTCTCGATCGAGTCTTCGATCGGAGATCGATTCGTAACCTTCGGCGAGGTCCTCGTACATACCAAAACCGCCGACGGGTAAATCGGCGCGACCGAAACGCCAAGAGTTGGTGCAAATCCACCCGAGATCGCGCATGGGGTCGCCAATGTGCGATATCTCCCAATCAAGCACGCCTACGATACCTGTTGAGTCGACCATCAGGTTGCCGTTGCGAAAGTCATTGTGGACGAGTGTGACTTCGTGGTGAACCGGCAAGTGATCCAGCAACCAGCGCGCCGAGTAATCGATCATCGGTTGCGGGGTATTGAAACGTTTATAACGCTCCCAGGTTTGATTGACGAGATTCTCCGGAGTTTGTGTCTGCAATTTTTCGTCAAGCCCAGTCGCGTGAAGGTCGATCGCATGGATACGCGCGAGAATCTCGCCACATTGTCGGGCTAGGACGGGACGGACGTTTTCGAATTCGGGGGAACGAACGATGCGCGCGCCAAGGGTTTCACCTTCAAGCCACTCCATGATGAACCCCTCACCAAGACCGTCTCGATCCTTCAAAACGTAATGGACTTTCGGTTCTGGCACCAACGCTTCACGCGCTTTGCTGATAAGTAGCGCCTCCGTTGGTAGACCGACGGACTCCTGTAGATCGCTATCGACCTCAGCCCCTGTCCCGTCGAGGGCTCGACGTAGACACAGCGGCCTATTGGTACTCGCATCGGTGATCATAAGTTTGTACGTTTCTTGGCTTGCGCCGCCCGACAGCCGCTCAGTCGATACCAGACCTGTGCAACCTGGTATCTCGCGGATAAGAACGCGCGCCAGGCTTTTCTCGAATACCGCGCTCATTCAACTTTCCTCAACGCCCTTGGGCGCACGCTGCTGCATGTAGCCGAACATGTAGCCTGCGACACGACGCATCTGAATTTCCTCCGCACCTTCGGTAATGCGGTAGCGGCGGTGGTGGCGGTATATGTGCTCGAATGGCTTGTGCCGAGAATAACCCAGGCCACCATGCACCTGCATCGCTCGATCAGCGGCTTCGCAACAAAGGCGATTTGCCCAATAGTTGCACATCGACACCTTGTCCGAGACGGAAAACGCACCGTTTTCGTCCATCAACCATGCGGTCTTGTGGATCAGCGCCCTAAGCATCTCGCACTGAGTCTGCAGTTCGACCAGTGGGAACTGGATTCCTTGATTATCGGATAGGGGTTTCCCGAACGGTTTACGCGCGCGCGCATAGGTCACGGCTTCGTCAATACAGAACTGTGAGGCTCCCAGGCTGGATGCCGCCTGGCGGATACGGTTCTCGTTGAAGAAATGTTGCACGACCTGGAGGCCACGACCTTCCCCACCGAAGATTGAGGCGTGAGGGACACGTACGTTCGTGAACGAGACACGGCCGTGGTCCGTCGGCATGTTGAAGGTCCAGAGCATTTCCTCGATCTTGACGCCTGGGGAGTCCATGGGCGTCAAGAACGCGGTGATACCACTGCCGTCGCCCGCTTCACCGCTGACTCGGGCCATGACCATGTCATATTTCGCCGTATGGATACCGGTGTTCCACGTTTTCTCACCGTTGATGATCCACTCGTCACCCTCACGTACCGCGCGGGTTTCCATGTGCGTGGCATCGGATCCGTGGTCAGGCTCTGTGATACCGAACGCAAAACCGCGCCGACCTTCCGCTAGATCGTTGATCCACTCTGCCTTCTGCTCTTTCGTTCCATATTCCAGCATCAATAACAGCCCAATGTTATTACCGACGATGGAATGCTCGTTCTGCAGGTCGTTGTGCAGCCCTAAACCTTTGGCCGCGAGATGCTCACGGATAATTGCCATGCCAAGATTGGTGCCATCCATACCACCGTACTGCTTGGGGAATGGATAGCGATAAAAGCCGGCATCATCCGCCAGGCGTTTAGCCTTCGCCAACAGCGCCTCCCACGCTACGTTCGGCAGTCCATCGCGTTCCCAATCGGTTCGGGCATCCTCACGACGGTGGTCGAAAAAACGTACGTTGTCGTCAGTCTGCTCGAGCGGTCTGATCACCTCGTCTATGAAACTGTCGAGGCGTTTCAGCAGCGTCGTGACATCTTCCGGAATATCGAAGTCCATGGCTTACCTTTTTTTTAGAAATCGTCAGATGCTAAACACTAGCAAAGTAGGTGTGGCGCAGCAGAGAAAGACCTCGCGAATTAGGACACCCCCTACCTTTTAGGAGCCACGACAACCGTAGGTGAGACGCGTAGGTTGCGGATCACGAAACCCGTGGATGATTCAAATGGAATTGAGTAACGACATGAAGACAAGAATAGTGCCTAGTTTGCGATACCAGGACTGCAGACAAGCCATCGATTGGTTATGCGCTGCTTTTGGGTTTGAACAGCAGCTTATCGTGCCTAGTGAAGATGGCGGTATAACCCATGCTCAACTGGTCTGCGGGATGGCTATGATCATGTTAGGCGATGGCCACAGAGACGACGACGACCCTTTTGGACAACTAAACAAGTCACCCTTGCAGCTCGATGGCTACAACACGGCTGGCGTTTATATGATCGTCGAAGATGTGGACGCCCACTACGAGAAAGCACGAGCAGCAGGAGCAGCAATAGTTTTGGATATCGTTGATCAAGGGTATGGAGGCAGGGGATACACGTGTAAAGACCTAGAGGGTCACCTCTGGAGTTTTGGCTCCTACGATCCTTGGGCATAGTATTTGCTGTCGGACTTTAGGGCGTCTGCTATCGGGACACCTTTTCGACGCGAACCAGTCCTACGATTTATAACAGGTCGCGGCGAAAGAAGGTTTGACCTTATCTACCGAATTTCTTGGGCGTGCACGTTAGAACAGCAAATAGACGGTCGGATCTACACGCCACAAATGATTTGGGTACCATCGTGCCATCGCTTTGACGGCTCGTCAGGGTAGGTATAGCTTGAGAGGGATTCCTCGATACCTGCAGTAGAAGTCTCTGCGAATGACGAGTCTGGCGGTAAAAAATCGTTCTATGCGCTTTCGAGTCCTGGATTTAGGTAGCCCGCTTCACCGGCCTTCCAATGCGGAGAGCAGAGCATGAAGAAAAGTGTTTTTTTTGAATTCTTGAATCGCAGAAAAAATAAGGGCTTTGATACGTTTCTGTCTGAGGCCAAATTGGACGAAGACTATATCGACTGGAATGGGTACGCCTTGCCTTACGACTACGGTAATTCGGAAGAAGAGTACCGCGCGATCCGAGAGCAATGCGCGATGTTCGACACTTCTCCGATGAGGAAGTACCGGATCACCGGTGATGATGCAGGTTATTACCTAGACAGGCTGTTGACTCGGCCGGTCAGCGATACAGAGTCGTCTCGTGGGATGTACGTCATTTTCTGTAACGAAGATGGCACGCTCAAAGACGACGCCATCATTTACAAGTTTTCAGAGTTTGATTACCTGTTGATGTCCTCCGATATTGACCACAGCAAGTATTTTACGGCGCTCGCCGAAAAGTTGGATTGCAAAAGGCTGTCCATACGAGATTGCACGACGAGCATGGGAGGCGTTGCGCTGCAAGGGCCGCTTTCAGCGACAGCGGCCGTTACGCTGGGATTCGCCGGTTCAGATCTTCTTGCGCCCTTTGAGTTCCGTTGGTTTCCATTCGGAGACGATGAGATTTTTGTAGCGAGAATGGGGTTTACCGGGGACCTAGGCTACGAATTTTGGATGAAGACCGAGCTCTGTGACGGTTTTATGCAGCAAATTGTGTCTGCTCGCGAGCAGATGGGCATTGCTATCCCAGGTTATGGCTTGAGTGCACTTGAGGCGTGCCGTATCGAAGGTGGCTTTGTCGTAGCGGGTTGGGATTTTGCTACTGAGGCAGATCCGGCGCCTGGTTTTGAGCGTAATCCGTTCGAAGTTGGTTTGGGTTGGGCAGTGAACCTCGACGCTGTCGATTTTGTCGGTAGGGGCGCACTTCGGCAACGTAAAGAGGATGGTAACCAATACTTGATACGACGCTTCCAAACCGCCGATGAGGACATACCTGGTGAGGGTTCACCCGTCTTCGCGCGCAAAGATAATTCAGCAGTCGTTGTCGGTTCGATCAATTGTGCGAGCTGGTCCTGGGGAATGGAGAAAACCATTGGTAATGTTTCCCTGCTAAAGGATTACGCCAAAATGGATGAATACTGGGTCCTTTTAGATGGCCGACCGCGACCTATTAAATTAAGTCGAGGGCCACTAATCAAACTGGCGAGGCGCAACCAAGTTCCCGCGCCACTTGGGATTGAGGGCTAAACGTTTCGATCGTTGAAGACAAACTCATGCACGAAAGGTCTCCCAGTGATCAGCCTATTTCAACTTTTTATCTACTCCATAGAGGTCAGTCATGAACGACAAGATACGACACCCCCGAGTCCAATCAACCTTGCATCTAATCGATGCCTGGCTAGAGTCTGAACAGTGCTACGCACAATTACCCGGGCTTTCCGCTGGTCTTGTCGTCGACCAAGAACTGATCTGGAGCGGAGGTTACGGATACGCCAATCCTGCGGAAAAAATACCCACCACCGCGGACACGCTCTACAGTATCTGTTCGATCTCAAAACTGTTTACTAGCATTGCCGTCATGCAACTACGCGATGCCGAAGTATTGCGGTTGGCGGACCCGGTGCAAAAATTCCTTCCTTGGTTTGAAATCGCACGACCAAATGAAGAAAGCACGCCGATCACCATCGAGTCGTTATTAACGCATTCGTCCGGTCTGCCGCGAGAATCCGACTTCCCCTACTGGTCACCGCCCGATTATCGCTTCCCCGATCAGAACGAAGTCAGAGAACGGCTCAGTGGCCAGTCCATGCTTTATCCGGCGGACACCTACTGGCAATACTCAAACTTAGGCCTCACCATCGCGGGCGAAATCGTCGCCGCAGTTAGCGGTCTTTCGTATTCCGATTACGTCACGCAAAACATCATCGAACCGCTGGGTCTCGAGAGTACACGACCATTTTTCCCCACCGACCTACACGGCAAAGACCTAGCGATCGGGCATTCGGCTCGGGATCGAAATGGAGACCGTCAAGTCGTACCTTGTTTCGATACCAAAGCTATATCTCCGGCCGCGGGTTTCACATCGAGCGTGAGAGATCTTGCTTCCTTTGCGTCCTGGCAGTTTCGTTTGTTGGCAGGGGGTCCGACGGAAGTTCTCTCCGCTAGCACCTTAAGGGAAATGCATCGCGTGCACTGGATCGACCCCGACTGGCGCACATCGTGGGGCCTCGGTTTCTTCGCCGAACGCCATGGAACATCGACGCTTGTTGGTCACGGCGGCGCATGCCCAGGATACCTTACTGACCTGGTGCTCGATCCGAAGCAACAAACGGCTGCTATTGTCATGATCAACGCATGTGGACGCGCACCCGACACCTATTCACGTCGTGCACTAGGCATGTTGAAGGAAGCATTGGGCCAAGCGAACGAGCCTGTCCCAGAGGCGTCCGACTTCTCTGATTATTTAGGCCTCTACGATGCCAAGCCTTGGAGTGGCGAGTTATTTGTTTTCCCTTGGCTTAATGAGCTGGCCGTCACGAGTTTTCCAACCGCAAACCCGATGCAGGAGTTCTTTAAGCTCGCTCCCGAAGGCACCGATACCTTTCGGCGAGTTCGAGACAACGATGAAGGGCTTGGGGAGGCATACCACTTCAATCGCAACGCTGACCAGGAGATCGAATCGTTAACGCGACATAGCTCCGTACTGCGAAAAATTACCCCGTTGAGAAGCTAAACTCGCGATTGATACCGAGGAGTTCGGCGCGCGAATGTCCCGGCGAATAAAACCTACAACAACTTTCTCTTAGGCCGTTGCACCGGATTTGGAGTCGTCGGGTATCCAGTTGCCGTGGAAGCCATATGGCACCCGAACAGGGAGGTGAATGCTGGTCACCGGTCCGCGCCCAAGATCTTGGGCGTCGAATATCACTAAATCGCTGGCATCCCTGTTTTTGTCGTAGACGTAGGTCATCAGATACCCATCATCCTCCGATTGGGCCGACGCGCGGGGGATGAACACAGGCTCCCCGCCGTGCTGACCGGGGCTAAATGGAAACTGAGCCGCGACACCTCGTTGTAGATCGTGTTTGTAAATCGCCGGGAATCCGTATTTGGCATCGACCGAAAGGGCATAACCGAAGCGGTACGGTTTACCGTTGAGATCGGGATGACACCGCGGGAATTCCTGAGGCCGATCATCAACGATCTGTTCGCTGATGGTTCGCGATACCGGGTTGACGGTCCAACGATCGAGTCGGGGTAAGCTGTCGCCGAACGGTCCGTTCGTATCGCTTTCAAACATCTTGTCGTATCGAATAATGTCGATGACCACTCGGCCCTCTGAATCTTCGTACGCATTCATCGGGTGATAGGCGTAATTCGGCTTAACGGAACTCCAGATAACGTCACGGTCCTCACCAAGGCGAGGGAGTAGACCGATCCGGGCTTCGTATTCATCGTTCCAACGAAATGGAAAGCTCGCGCCCGTACCGAGCGCGAGGAAACTCAACGTAACCGGAAGATCGTAAATCACTGCATAGTGCTGCGTGATGCTCATGTTATGAATCATGCTCATGCCAGGCAGCGGGATCTTCGTTTCCGATTTCAATGCGCCAGTACGATCAATGACCACGTATCTAACATGGTCTCTGAGGGTCGCCCAGTCATAACAAATGGCGTGCAATTCACCGGTATCCGTATCCAATTGCGGATGGGCAGTGAATCCACCGCCCATTTTCATGTCGTCATTCACGCTTGTCAGCTCGTAATCGAGTTCGACCGGCAATCCGCCGGACTCAACGATGGCTAGAGTTCTTCCTGCGTGTTCGATGACACTGGTGTTAGGCGACTGACCGGATGGGCCGGCGACGTATCGGTTCCGGTACCACATTGCCTGTCCAGCATCGAGACGAACACCATGCACCATGCCTCGTCCCGAAAACCAGTGATATCTGCTGTGGTTAGTATCGTCACCTGGGTTCGGGCCGTTACGGACGAAACGGCCGGCGAGTTCGTCAGGAATTACGCCCGTGGTATCAAGCGAGGTCACCGTCGACTCGGCAAGAACCGGGGCAAAATTACCTTCGAGATAGCGATTGGACGCACCCGAAAAACAACCCGTCAACCCGACACCTGCCATCGGTAGCGTCATACCTGCTTGAACAAATTCCCGTCTTCTCATTTGTCGACCCCTACTACATAACTTATAGATTTCAACCTTTCGCGCGTCATGGACTTGTAGTCGTCTTCCGCCCGGCTACGCGGGCGATCTCAGTCGTCAAAACCGACGAACTGCGTGACATCTTCGACCACTCGTCTGTGCGAAACAACATCGTTCGCCGCGAACTCCCCGCCGGGATACCCCATGGCAACGCACGTCATGATGATTTCGTCTTCCGGGATCCTTGCAAATTCACGCACAACGGGTGATTGCATGATGCCCTGCCCGTTGATCACCGCACCGAGTCCTTTGGACCAGGCCGCATTGACCAACCCGTTGACCGCCGCGCCACAATCAAAAATTGCAACGTCGTTATCCGCTAAATCTTTATCGTAGGTCACGACAATGGAAACGGGCGCGTCAAATTGTCGAAACCCGCGCAAAACCCAATCGTGACGACGCTCCTTGTCTCCCCAATCGATGCCCATCGCTTCAAAGAGCTGAGCCGCTATAGCCTTCTGACGCTCCCGGTGTACGCCCTGATAGCCTCCGTGCATCCGGATCTCGCGGGACGGCGAGACGCCACCCAGATTTCGCTCAGTGTTACCTTTGCGAATCCTGTCCAGGGGTTTGCCCGTCACCACGTGAAAGTGCCATGGCTGGGTATTCATCGAAGATGGCGCTCGGTTCGCCAACTCGATGACATCTTTAATCACCTCTTTGGGTACCGGATCGGTCTTGTACCCACGAATACTCCGACGTCCCCGGATTACTTCTTCGAATTCCAATCTCCGCCCCTGTTCCCTGCGTGCGGCGCTAGTTGGCCTTGTTAGGATAAAAAATTCAACCGGACCTCGCGCTACCGCGCTTCGCGGCGAACGCCCTAATCCAGTGGGTATGTATAGATAGCCCCGGATTTTTCTAGATCGTCGGCGGCTGAAGTGATCATCGTGACTCCGAGTTGTTAATCAATTTGATTCATCCGTAATCGCATTATTGATCTCCAGTTACCGTCCATTTCCGGAAGCCATCGGCGTAGCAGAGGCGACGTCGCCTCTGCGGAAGAAACTCCTTTTCTCAATGTTAGGTACTTATATGTGAAAGCGGACGCTCTATAGTTTGCAGCACAGTGAACAAATACCTTTTCTCCTTTTCCTTCTAGGGCATCCATGACACCGAAAAACTTCTTTACATGGGAGGCAGAAGGCGTCCCCCAGGGCACAGGAATATGGACGTACGTCATGTCTAGAGAACTAACAACGCTGCCCTCGTCGGGCAGCGCATTTGTCGAGTCCGGCATCGCCAAGTTAACCACGACCGAGAAATTAGCGTTCTTGATATCCGCAAATTGAGTTTTTGTGGGCTGCCCAGCAATTCCAATCGTGTTCGTAATGAGATGGAAGTTAAGAATAGTTTCCAACTTGTCCGCATCCACAGCAAAAACCTGAAAGCTACATACGGTTAACAACAGGAATATAAAGCGTTTGAACACGCTCCAGGCCTACTCAGTTGCGGTACACGTTGAAACGTTGTAATCGCAAAACGCGCTAGGACATCCCAATTGGTGTCGAGATCTCTTCCTCCGAAGTAAGCAACTCGCCATAGTGACGATTTCCATCGGCATCCAACCAGAATGGAACTTCGTCTTCCGCAACGGGCTCCACCAACGTGACGCGTTCCATCTTTCGTTCATGCGGCCAGAAGTCGCCAACGGCGTAATGCTGGCAACTCCGGTTGTCCCACATGGCGACAGAGCCGTCGGACCACCGAAAGCGGCACGCGTGCTCGGGTGTCGAGTACATCTTTGCGTAGAGCTGGGCCAACAGCTTGCTTGATTCAGCCGGCTCCATGTCGCAGATCGAATTCGTGAACGTGGGGTTGATGTAAAGCGCCTTCCTCCCTGTCACCGGGTGCGTGCGGCAGATAGGGTGGGTTACTTCGTTTCTGCCAGCGCGTCCGTGGTTAGCTTGTCGACCCTCAAAAAACTCTTTCAACACTGGACTGAGACTGTCCCAAAGGGCGAAGGCATCGACAAAGACCGTATCGCCACCTACCGGTGGCGATTTCCGTGAGAGCAGTATGGAACCGAGCGGTGGCCTGTTAGACCAGGTGACATCGGAGTGCCAGTTGGAAGCCGCGAACGGTCGAGGCTCATCCGCATACAGTTTAAGAATCTCCGGATGATTGTCGGGCGAGTTGTTGCCCGACGACAGCGCCCGCTGTCTGCCGAAGGCTAGTCCAACCTTCGCAAAACATTTGCCAAATTCAATGTGTTGGTCGCGCGTGATATGGCCCTGATTCCGAAAAAAAACGACCTTTCGCTCCATGAGCAGATTCCACACTTCGGATACCTGGGCATTCGTCGGTCTCGCCAGATCGACGCCGTGAATAATGACTCCGATACCGGGAGACAGGGGCTCGACTGTCAAGCCCGCACTGGCCAACGGAGCGTCCCCGGCATGCACGATCGCGGCATCCCGGTCACGGATAGTCTGTGCTACGTCGGCAGCATAGGTTTCGTCCTTGACCATACGGTGCGTGTCGGCGCCGGCGCGGCTCGCAGGATTTTCCTGCCAGTGCCCCCGCCAGGTGTCCGCGCGACCCCCTACCCAGCCGTCGGTACGGTCTTGGGATCGATTCATTCCACGCGGCTCAAAGATCTCTTGCATCGCTACCGTCACTCCTCACCAAACTGGTACTACCGTACGCCACTTGAGCGCTCGTGAGAATCATCTCCGTTCAACACACGCGTCAAAAAACCCCCAGTCGAAGGCCGCCTCTCGCTATGTTCCGTACCGCCTACAGCCTGGTCACTCCAACGATTGTGACAAGGAACCGTATTCCCAGGCTGACGAAAGTACATGCCTTCGGTGACTTTGACGCCTCAGGGACCTGAGCGTATGTTTGCGGCGCCTTCTCGAATGCATTGAATTCCATATTTGGTCGCCATGAAGTACGAACGCATCAACATCGTCGGTACGAGCGGTAGCGGCAAGTCGACGCTAGCACGCGAGATAGCGCAGCGCTTGGATCTACCCTACATCGAGTTAGACAGGTTGTTCTGGAAGGCCAACTGGACGGAAACAACCGATGACGAATTCTTCCCAAAACTACGTGACGCTCTCTCGACCAGTCGTTGGATTCTTGACGGAAATTATGATCGGACACGCCAAATTAAATGGGAACACGTCGAGACGGTCGTGTGGCTCGACTTACCGCTTTATCTGGTCTTCGCGAGAATCGTTGCCCGCGCCATCGCAAGAATTTATGCCGGCAAAGAACTCTGGGCAGGGAACAAGGAGACCTTCAAAAAAACGTTTTTAAGTCGCGATTCGATTATCTTGTGGTCGCTGACAACGTATGTACACAACCGCAAGCGATACTCCTCGTTATCTGAAAACGATCAGTACCGACATGTACAATTCGTTCGATTACGCTCGACCAAGGAAGTGAGCCAATTCCTGATCAATCTAAACTCATGAACCAGATCCCCGGTGCCGCAGGGGGTTTCCGCCAGAGACGTGTGCGGTACTGTACAACCGAAACTCCGATTACGTGTGAGTGAGAGGGAATAGATAATGGACAACGTATTAGCCGATCGGGTCGCCATCGTCACCGGGGGCGCTGGAGGCATCGGTTCTCGTATCGCGCGCGCGTATACGGCTGCCGGCGCTCGCGTTGTCATTGCGAGCAGAAGTCAGGACAAACTTGATCGGCTAGTTGCCGAATTGAGCGCAAGTGGCCCGGGCGCGCTCGCCGTTGCGACCGACGTGACGGTGCCGGAAGACGTGTCGAATCTTTTCGATAGAACGGTCGATGCTTTCGGCAAACTCGACATCCTCGTGAACAATGCGGGCGGCGCGATGTTCGTTAAGCAACCACTCGATCTCCTGCCAGAAGAGTGGGCTGCAGCTATCGCGCTGAACCTCACCAGTGTGTTCCTTTGCAGTCAGGCCGCGGCCAAAGTCATGATCGAACGGGGCGGGGGAAGGATCATCAACATCTCGTCGGTCGCGGGGATCCGCATGTCGCCCGGCTTCGTCCATTATGGCGCAGCGAAGGCGGGCGTCATCAACCTGACGAAATCGCTGGCAAGTTGTTGGGGACCGCACGACATTAACGTGAATTGCATCGCTCCGGGTCTCACTGCAACAGAAGGCGTCGCCGATTGGCTCCCGCCGAGGACTCGCAAAGACGGTTCACCTGTACCGAATCTCCAGTTTCCACCTGATCCGGAACATGTCGCGGATCTGGCCGTATTTCTTGCGTCGGATGGTTCGGCACGTATCTCTGGCGAGTTGTTCCCCATTCGCGCGTTAACGGAACTCGCCTGACGCTAACGTGCTTTCGATCGCGGTAGTCAAAAACAAGGCGACTCTATTTGTCCTTGAATTTGCAACCACCGGCAAGTCCTCGGGGTTCACTTAGCCTGGAAAAGCTCCGCGTACCAGCGTACGTTTTGCCGGTGAACCAAAAACACGAGCGATGACCAACCAACCCCTATTTAAAGCAGCCTACCCGTACGCTGAGGACGTTTTGAGTCTTCCGGTTGAGGACATTGATCGAACCGTGAGTTGGTATACAAATGCTTTCAATTTAACCGAAGTTGAACGACACGATGCACCTGTCCCGACAGTCATCCTCGAACGCGATGGGGTTCAAATAGGATTCGCCGTCAACGGAGGAAATGCAGAAAACGACGGCGCGGCCATTCTAGTCACCGACATCCAACGCGCCCGAGATGAGATCGAAGCCGGCGGCGTTGAGATCGGAAATTGGCGTATTGACGAGCGGGACGGCGAGAAGTTGCAAGTCTTTTTTGTCGTCGCGCCTGATGGACTTTGTTATTACTTCCATCAGCCTCTCGACGCATAAACACGCCGTTTAAATCGTGCCACGCAGTTGGCGATTCTTTCGTTACCCGGATGCATAGCCGAGGCGGTTGGTCATCGTCTCCCCCATCATCACCTCAGACGTCCTCGTCGCGTGGCCCACCTGCCAGGAACGGTACCTCAGCCCAGCCCTTGTCGTAGGGAGCAAACATTCTCGGGTGAATGATCATCTCGACGAAACGCCATCCAACGCCGGTTCGGGCATAGGTTTCCTGATAGCGAGCAGCCAGCCATAGGCCAGTATTTTTACGCTTTGTCTGGGTGCAAGGTTGCCAGAGGTACCACTGGCCGTTGGCGGCGTCCGGGTTATCCTCGACGATGTTGATCAACGGATTGGTCACGTGATGGATGGCAAACCCCATGATCGAACTCACACCTGCAAAATGGTCACGAATCGCCTCGGTACCTTCGAACCGTCCCATAAAGCCCCCGTCCCAAACGCCGTGCTCGACAAACAAAGACGCAATCCCATCGGGATCATAATGGTCGTCGCAATACGCACAGTACTCAGCCTTCAGCACCTTGATCGCTTCCACATCTTCGAGCCGTTGCAGTCGTTGTTCGAGCGTCTTCATGGCGAGCCCTCCAGATCGATTCCAAGCGAGTTTAGCGCAGCGGAAGGTACTATTATCCCTCCGACTAGATGCCATTGGAGACCAAGACCGTGAACACACGGGTAACTCCCACGACGGATCTCGACAAGGCGCGACACGATCTCGACGTTGTTGGCTACTGCATCGTGGAGGACGTCGCTCCGAGCGATCTGGTGAGCCGGGTACGCGAGCGCGTACTCGAACAGGCGAGTGCCGAACGCGATGCCGGGCAAGCGTTCGTGCAGGACGGTAATACCCAATGGGTGGCTAACGTACTCAATAAAGGTGAGGTGTTTTTGGAGTTATTGACTTGCTCCGCGACCAGCCTGGATCTGTGCCGCCATGTTCTCGGGGACGGCTTCATACTGTCGTGCTCAAACGCTCCGATCGCCGGGCCCGCAACCGGCCGCATGAAAATGCACTCGGATCAGTACTGGACCCCGACCATTCAGGAAGAACCGCTCGCGTACAGCCGCCTCGGAGAAAATGGCTTGGATAGAGCGGAGGTAGGCCACTCCGCAGTACGCCGCGACTATCTGTTTCCGCCATGCATGGTCACACTCGTCTGGGCTATCACCGACTTTACGGCCGACAACGGAGCGACGGTGTTCGTCCCGGGTAGCCACATGTCCGGTCTGCAGCCCGACTATCGCCATAATTATACTGACGCGGTGCCGGCTGAAATGCCCGCGGGCTCCATCGTGTTATGGGATGGCCGAACATGGCACGCAACCGGTGCAAACAGGACCCAAAACCAATACCGTATCGGCGTCACCAACAACATGGTCGCTCCGATGATCAGACCGTTGGTCAATTACCCCTACTCATTGCGTGCAGAAGTCGTGGCGCGGTTGGATGAACGGCAGAAACAGCTTCTCGGGTTCACGACATGGACCGCCTACGGTAATGAAGGCGTACCCATGCAAGATCTAAAGTATTTTAAACCCGCGGTGGATCAACCAGGTCCAATACGTTAAACGACGTCACGTACTCGGAAACTCTACCCTAGATAAATCGATGACGATGGGCCGATTGGATTTGATCGAAAACCCGGCCTCACGCTGATTTATGGTGACGTTGACGTTATCCGCCGTTATCGACAATCGCGTCACTGGCTTATGCTACGACGTCGACATTTCTCGATACGGAGGTTTTTTGTGAGCGATCACTGGCCCTTTTTGCAGTCGAAGCGCGACATCCACGTGACGGGCGCAGAGGGCGCCTATCTCTTTACGAAAGACGGCCCATTACTGGATGCCGCCGGCGGCGCCATCGTCGTCAATATCGGACACGGCCGACAAGAGGTTGCGAGCGCCGTGGGTAAGGCCACGATGCAATCGTCTTATGTCGTTCCGCCATGGTTGACGGACGAACGCATCGCCCTTGTAGAGAGATTACGGGAGGATTGGCTCCCCGAATCACTATCGCGTTTGCACATGACTAGTGGTGGGTCCGAGGCCGTGGAGAGCGCGATGAAAATCGCCATCATGCATCACGCGTCAAGGGGGCAAGCCGAGAAATGCAGAATCATTAGTCGCTCGATCTCGTACCATGGCACCACTCTAGCGACGACGGCCGTTGGAGGACATGAAGCACGCAAAGTGGGTATCGCCCATGTGCTGAATCCACACCCCGTTGTCCCAACGCCGTACGTACTCCGTTGTCCCGACCCCGACCCGTTACATTACTTCGTCGAAGAACTCGAAAAAACCATCGCCTCCGAGGGCGCAGAGACGATTGCGGCGCTCCTCGCCGAACCCATTACTGGCTCGAGTGGCGGTGCCATCGTTCCTCCTGACGGTTATTGGGAAGCCGTACGCCGAATCTGCGACCAAAACGATATTCTGTTAATCATGGACGAAGTCATGACGGGTTTCGGACGCACTGGAACCGACTTCGGCTATCAGCATTGGCCTATCGAACCCGATATTTTGATCGCGGGCAAGGGACTCGCCGGTGGATACGCGCCCCTTGTCGGGGTCTTCGCCACCGACCGAGTTGCGCAACCGATAGCCGAACGTGGCTACAACGTGATGTTCCACACCTTCGGCGCGCACCCGGCTGCGTGTGCCGCCGCCGTATCCGTGCTGACGATTCTGCGCCGCGAAAACTTGGTAGAAAGATCAAGGATGCTTGGCGAACGACTCCACGAACGACTAACCAGCGCATTCTCAAATCACCCGCACGTGGCAGAAATCCGCGGCCGCGGCCTGTTACAAGCTATCGAGATTGTTCGCGACCGAGACACGCTCGATCCATTCCCCATCGAGGACTCGATCAGCGGACGTGTTGTTGGCGAAGGTTTGAAGCGAGGTATCTTTTTCTATGGAGGCGGAACCGGCGTTGTCCGCGACATCGTCTGCATGGGTCCGCCTTTCGTCATCGAAGAGACCGACGTTGACCGCATGGCGGAGACTCTTTTGGAATGCGTTGATAAGGTGACGGCCTGACGGATGCTTCCGTAATGAATTGGATTCTTGAGTTCCACGAATCGATGGGCTGGATTCACGCCTCGATCGTCTTGCCGGTCTCGACAGACGTTCCGAAAATGAGCAATTACGACGTCAACCGCTAATCCGCTCGTTTGACTTATCCGTAGCGCCAAGTGGAAAATCTCCCCTGGACCAATCTCAGGCGCAATCATCGTGGCGGATCGGTAATCCGCTCAGGGCCGCGCAGCTCTTCCTCCGACCGGAATATTTGTCGTCCTGCGGACTATGCCCGCAGTAACGAGGAAGTCTGTTGTAACACGCCCCACTCAACCCGCAGAGATTGTTATGACTCGTTTGTGGTTATTGAAGGGAATAGATCGTGACCCAGCCGATTGAAAATCTAAATGTGGTCAGTCAGGAACTACTGCCCACGCCCAACGCCGTTAAGAAGGAACTATCGGTTTCGAAGACGGTGCAGGAACTCGTCGGTCTATCGCGAGAGGTCGTCTCTAACATCCTCGCAAAAAAAGACCATCGACTGTTGGTCGTCGTCGGTCCCTGCTCTATTCACGACCCAGGCGCCGCGATCGATTATGCGAGACGACTGAAAGAAGTCGCCGACGACACCGCAGATACGCTTTATATCGTCATGCGCGCCTATTTCGAGAAACCAAGAACGACCGTGGGCTGGAAAGGATTGATCAATGATCCATATTTGGACGACTCGTTTCATATAGAGGAAGGAATCCGAGTAGCACGCCAGTTACTTCTGGACATCGCATCCATCGGGCTACCCCTTGCTACCGAAGCGCTCGACCCCGTCACGCCGCAATACATACAAGATTTGATTTCTTGGTCCGCGATTGGCGCGCGGACAACCGAATCGCAAACTCATCGCGAACTGGCATCGGGTCTCTCGTGCGCCGTCGGGTTCAAGAACGGCACCGACGGAGGCTTGGACGTAGCCATCAACGCGCTCATGTCGGTGACGTCGCCCCACCGCTTTCTAGGGATCAATCAATCAGGTCAGGTTTCGATTGTCCATACCCGGGGAAATCCCAATGCCCACATCGTGCTACGGGGCGGACACAGCGGGCCTAATTACATGCCCGAAGCCATTCAACGATGCGAGAAGACCTTATCTGAACATCAGCTGGCAGCAAGCATTATGGTCGATTGTTCCCATGCCAATTCGAACAAGGATCATGCCAGGCAAGCCATGGTGGCTCGTTCCGTAGCAAGTCAAATCGCGACCGGTAACCGATCCATTACCGGCCTCATGTTGGAAAGCAACATTCACGCTGGCAACCAGACGCTTAACACGCCCGACAAGATGGACTACGGAGTCTCCGTTACCGACGCATGCATCGGCTGGGAAGAAACTGTGTCGTTGCTGACGGAACTCGCTAAAATCCTCGAGAACCCGTTAAAACAACGTCGCTAACGTCACCGCGGATTACCGCGTCGAGAATCACGCGAAACCGTTCGAACATCACTACAACGCCAAG
>DCBA01000016.1:22754-28371 GCA_002313255.1 Gammaproteobacteria bacterium UBA1119
AACCCAGAACAACTCATTCAGTTAGAGGGCGGTCGCGTTGGCGCACTTCCACGCGAGCAGCGCCATTGCGGTGCGATGTGGCGAATATCTCAAGGCTAGTGCATCGGCTTCCATGGGCGTCGGACGGACTTCCAGTTCCAAGATCTTCTGCAATCCGCGCATCGCGCCAACATCACCGCTTGGCCAGAGATCTGGACGTCCAAGACTGAACATAAGGTAAATTTCCGCGCTCCAGCGGCCGAGTCCAAGCACCGCTTGAATCTGGACTAAAGCCTCCTTGTCCGATAACTCGCGGAGAGCGGCTATGTCGAGTTCACCCTCACGAATCGCCTGCGCAAGTGCCCTCGCGTACTTGCATTTCGCACTGGAAAGCCCAGCCTTTCGCAAAGTCGACTCGCGCAAACGCAGCAGCCTGGATGCGGAGACTTCAGTTCCGAGCGCGCCGATCACGCGACCATATATCGCACTGGCCGCAGATACCGAGACTTGCTGACCAACGATGATCCGTAGAAACGTTTCAAATCCCTCTGGCCTTCGCCTGGCTTCGGGATAGCCGACGACCTCGAGGACACGACGCACGTTTCGATCACGAGCTGCAATGGTGTCAAGGGATTCCTTGATAGCGTTGTTGGTGAGTGGGTGTCGCATCGTCTGTCGGCGTCGGCGCGCAGCGCGCTGGAAGCTAGCGGCGATCCGCTATCATCCGATCGACGAGTTCCTCCACGATAAAAAGCGGCGGTTCACCATGATCGAGCACTGCGGAGTGAAATGTCTTGAGATCAAACTCATCGCCCAGCCTGGTCTTAGCGCGTTCGCGTAGGTCCAGTATTTTCAACATCCCCATCTTGTAGCTGCAAGCTTGGCCCGGCCAAACAACGTATCGCTCGATTTCAACAACCACTTCCGTGTTACTCATGCCCGTCGTATTTTTCATGTAATCGATGGCTTCTTTGCGTGTCCACCGCTTGAAATGAATCCCGGTATCAACGACAAGGCGAACGGCTCGAAACAATTCGCTCTGTAAAACGCCCAGTTCATCGTAGGGGTTATCAACCAACCCGAGTTCAAGAGCCAACCTTTCCGCATAGAGAGCCCATCCTTCACTAAAGGCCGACGTCCCGTATCCGTGCTTTCGATAAAGGGAAAGGCCTTCATTTTCTAGATTTATCGCGTTTTGAAGATGATGACCTGGAATCGCTTCATGGAACGCGAGCGTGCGCATGCTGTATTTAGGCGTCTGTTTTATGTCGTACAAGTTCGCGTAAAAGACCCCTGGACGACTTCCGTCGAGGGCGGGCGACATGTAATAACCCCCTGCCGCGGTTTCCTCGGAATATTCCGGCACAGCGCGAACCACGACATCGGCTCGCGGCAATTGCCGAAATGCGCTTCCCACGGCTTCCTTGGTCGCCGCAACGATCGCCGAATAATCGGCTACCACGATGTCTTTTCGATCGGCCGTGTCCTCATAAAGAAAACGCGGGTCTTCGTTCAGGTTATTCATGAGCGCGCCCACGCTTTCGGTGGTCGGGTAGCCAAGTCCGTTTAAAATTTCACGCATGCGACGAGTGATCCGATCGACCTCGGCGAGGCCCAGTTGGTGGATCGATTCCGCGGTCATGTCAGTCGTCGTATACGTCCTCAAACGAAGCTCATAAAACGCTTCGCCGTCGGGAAGAGACCACACGCCGTCGTGCGGATTGGCGTGTTCGACGTGCGCATCGACGTATGAAAGTAGTCGCGAAAAACCGCGATTAGCACCATTATCTATCGCGTTCTCGAGGCGCTCGCCGAGATCCGCGACCACATCATTGGACAACCCAAGGATGCCCACCTTGTTCATGAATACGGAATACAGCGGATTGTCCTCGTACCCGTAAGCGAGGAATTCGTTCAGCTGACGCCTTACGTGTTCGAATACGAAGGCCGGGGGATGGACGCCTTCGCCATGCTGCGCGTTCAGTATCTCAAGACTGCCGTCAAAAACCTCGTCAAACTGATTGATCCGGCTAATGTAATCTTCGGCCTCTGCGCTGCTTCGAATCGGATGAATATCGGTCATGAATTCGACGAGATCGAGGTGAATCCCACCCAATTGTTCGAGTGGATAACCGTGGAATCGAAAATCCGACGTTTGCCTTATCTCATTGTCTAAAGCGAACAGTGCGATCTTTTGCGTAATACGTTGGCGATCGGAAAGACCGGCGGGGGTGTAGGAAGCTATGATCCGCCGTCTATCGACCGCCTTCTGGAGGTCCGACTCGATCTTCTCTAGGTCGTAAAGCGATAGTTTTGAGTTGTGCTGCGTCAACCAGTTGAAACCATCCACGAGCCCCAAATGGGTAATCGTCTCCGGCGAATCAAACATATCGACTAACAGGTTTTTAGCTAGATAGTGGTCGATAGAAACCGGGCGCATGAAAAAGAGATTCGTTAGGTACATCGCGCCGACGATCAGACCCAGCAGAAGGGAATATCCAGAAAATCTAACAATCTTACGCATGGGTATTCCTCCGAGGGTTCAAGGAATCAAGCTATGATTCGCTGTAATCAAGTCGACGGAGTGGAATCATAATAAAGAGATGTGACTCCCTGCTAGCACCTCTAAGCAAACCGTGGCAGGACTTGCGTTTCGAACAATTCCGACGCCTCTTTACCTTCCTCGGATTGAGCACTAAACGTCGGCCCGTTGACCGCCAACCGATCCAACCCGAGTTCTTTTAATTCCTGTAAGCGATCAACGCACTGGGCCGGATCCCCGACGATGGCAAAACGATCGATGAATTCAGGCGTCACCGCGGACGTTTGTAGAGAATCTCCTCGACCATGTCCTTTCATATCGTACCGCTCATGTATCGAATTGAGCACTTCCGCCTGCATCGCATCAACGGGTCCCGAGATGCCTCCGTGCATTACTGAAAATCGCGCAAAGAGTGTCGCACCGCCTCGAGCCAGTTTGTGTGCTGTTTCAAGGTTGGAATGGCAAACAATATTGACGTAGGCCCCAAACGCCAAGTCATTTAAATCGCGATTTACGTCTCGTGCCGCTGCCTCGGCCGTTTCAATACCCCACCGCAATCGCTCGACATCGGCGCCCACGGTAAACATCACCCGCTCGGCATGTCTGGCCGCAATCCCAATCACCTTGGGGCCGGTCGCCGCAACCTCGACAGGAACTTTCGGATCCTGACGTAACCAACCGATCGTACTGGTCGAAGGGGTGTCTGCCAGTTCAAGTGCTTCAACGTCAGGGGCAATGGAATCGTCAATGGCACAGTCTTCGAACGCAACTTCGCCTCCACTCAAGTACGTTTGTACATTCTTCAAATACGTCTCAAAACTACCGAGTCGCGCGGGTGCCCTCCCCACATGGGCCAACGCCGAGTCCCCGCGACCGATTCCGAGAACAGCCCGACCGTCTGATAGTTTCTGGATGCTGCCGATAGCACTCGCGGTGACGGCGGCATGGCGCGTCACCGAATTAGTCACCCCGGGCCCCAAGCCCAAATTCGACGTCGCAATTGCCGCTGACGCTAGGGCAACGTACGAGTCACCCGACAAGTTCTGCGAATCGACCACCAGCATACCGTGCCAACCGGCATCTTCTGCATGCCTGCCAAATTCTGCTGCCCGCCGCGGCGCGGAAACCCCTAAGGTCCAAAACTGCATGACACTCCCCTCGTTACGAAACAGAGATTAAAGCATCGTCGACCGAAGTCTTTGGTAAAGATCGCCGGAACTAGACGGGATCGCGATGTAGTGGCTGACATAAGCAATGGAGACTGCCACCTCCTTTCGAAATCATCGATATATCGGGCGCATATACCTTGAGCCCGTTCGCCAGACAAAGTTCATGCAGATTCTTCGCTTCCGACGGAATCATGACTCTGTCATTTCCCAGCGCAACGACATTACAGCCGAGACACATGGCATCCTCGAACGTTACCTCGAGGATTTCGATGCTCCGAGACTTGATCCATTCCACAAGTTCCGGTTCGACAACGTCGGTGCACATAGCCGCGAGGCCTTCCGTTAGCATCGCGAAGAAAACATCCAAATGCACGAAGAACGGGTCAAACTGGTAGGTCTTTAACTCCCAACCTTCGGGTTCGATCCAGCTCTTCAATTGGTCAACGGCAACCTTCTGCGTACGGTCGGCGTCCGAAAAACCGCAAAGAATCAAACCCGGTTTAACGACCTGGAAGTCGCCACCTTCGAACGCGCCCGCAGTGATCACGTCGTAAATCGGTATGTCGTTGTCATGATAGAAGCGGATAACTGGCCCATATTCGCCGCGCCGCCACCAGTGTCCCATCTGGGCGATGACCGGTCCCCAAGGCGTCATCACGGATGAGTCTCTCGCAAACACCTGGTAGGGCAGAGCTGGATCAGCCTGGAGCTTATGGACGGTCACGCCGGCGTCTCGGTAGCAAGCCTCCATCTCGGCGTGCTGCTGTTTGGCAATCTCGGGGTCGAACTTGTAACCGAGGCGGATTGTTCGCCGCGATACGGAGCTCGTTTCGAGCCAACGATAATTCTCAATCGGGCCAAGCAATACCTCGCGCAACACGCCGTATTCCGAGTTCATACCCCAGTCGCTGAGTTGGCGGGTGCCGCCCCCTTCAACCCGGTGTTTCAACGTAAATTCAGACATAGATATTCGCGCGATAGATTTTAGTGTTGATTGGCTCGCTCGAGCATCGCATGCAATAACACATTGCAACCCGCTTCGAGCTCCTCGGGTTTGGCGTTTTCCGCCTCATTATGGGAAAGACCGCCTTCACACGGCACGAAGATCATGCCTGTAGGCGCCACGCGCGAGACGTAAACCGAGTCATGACCTGCGCCCGAAACCATCTTTTTATTGGAGTATCCGAGCAGATCGGCCGCGCGCTGCACGGCGGCGATGCAATCTCCATCGAATTCAACCGCGGGGGATCGCCATTCGTCGTGAATCGAATATCCAAGTCCGAAGCGATCGGCCTCCTCGGCCGCAATGAAACGGAGGCGCCGGTCCATTTCATCAAGAACGGCTTGTTCGGGATGGCGCATATCGATCGAGAGCACAATCTTCTCGGGAACCGTATTACGGCTTCCGGGATCCAGACGAATGTCACCGAAGGTCACCCTTCCCCATGGACCGTTTTCAATGGCGAGCTCGTAATAACGCTTCAAGATCGAATGAAGACCCATCATCGGATCGCGACGATCCTCCATCGGCGTCGGACCTGCGTGGCAAGCATTCCCCTCAAGAGTTAGGTCGTACCAGTTCATTCCCTGCACACCCGTCAATACACCGATCGTCAGCCCCTCGTTCTCAAGAATGGGGCCCTGCTCGATGTGCAACTCAAACGCTGCAGCCACGTCTTTTTCATCGATCGAGACTTCGTCGAGATAACCCAGGCGCTCCAGCTCTTCGCCAATTGAAATACCGTTCTTGTCGGTTCTACCGTGCCCGTATTGGAGACTGAACTCACCCGCCCAGACGCCCGAGCCAATCATTGCCGGGGAGAAGCGCGCACCCTCTTCGTTGGTCCAAACGACAACTTCGAGCGGCCTATCTGTCGCCAGTTCTGCATCATTGAGGGTCCGCACGACCTCAAGCCCGGCAAGCACT
>DCBA01000120.1 GCA_002313255.1 Gammaproteobacteria bacterium UBA1119
TCACAGGATTCCAACATCTGGCGAGCTACAACGTGTGGATCGCTGAAGATGTCCTCCATGTTCTGGACGGGGCCTGCCGGGATGCCGCCGTTTAGCTTTTCCATGACCTCCGCGCGGGTCAGTTGCGTGGACCAGTCGCAGATCTGTTCCTCGACCCAATCGACGTGTACGAGTCGGGCGGTATTGGTGGCGCTGCGCTCGTCCGCCATGAGATCCGGACGCTCCATCGCCGCACAGAGCAGGTCCCAGTGATGAGGCTGTACCGCCGCGATTGCGACGCGTCCGTCTTTGGTTGGGAAGAGGTCGAACGGATACAGCGTCATGGCGCGCTGCAGCCCTGCGGGGTTCGGCTTGCCGGTGAAGCTGTATTGCGCCACCGCACTCTTTTGGAAGGCCAGCATCGCGTCGTACATCGAAACGTCCAGGAACTGTCCTTTGCCCGTATGCTGAGCGTGGTGGATCGCCGAGACGACGCCAAGCGCCATCAGCGTGCCCGGGAAAATGTCGGCAAATGCCGGCGTCACTAGATTATCGTTGGCGTGTACCAGGCCACCGAAACTCTGAGCGGCCGCGTCGAGACAGGGCCAATCGGCATAGGGGCTCTCGCCGGTGCGTGGATCGCCAAACCCACGTACACAAGCGTAGATGATCTTCGGATTCCGCTCCGCTATCACCTCATAACCCAGGCCGAGGCTGTCCATGACGCCCACCCGCATGTTCTCGACGATGGCGTCAGCTTGATCGCAGAGTTGCAAGAAGACGTCCTTCTGGGCCTCGTCTTTCAGGTCGAGGCACACGCTCCTTTTGTTGCAGTTGACCGATGCGAAGGGGGCCCCGAAGTCGGTACCAGCTTCGCGGTCCTCATGCGGCGAGGCGTGGTCGGGGAGAAAGGGCGGAATGTTGCGGTAGCCGTCACCCCGTGGCGGTTCGACCTTGATGACCCGCGCCCCGAGGTCGGCGAGGAGGCTGGCGCCAAAAGGTCCCGCTAGTGCCATCGTGCAGTCAATGACGGTTAGATCTTCGAGGGGGCCACGGCGCGCAATGTTGGTCATGGAGGCAGGTCCGATGGTTGTTCAAGCTTGCAAGTAGAGGACTTAAGGGTACCTTGGGTCAAGGTGACCCTTCCCCGGTATCGGGAGCCAGGCCGAGCATCGGTTTGTGCTACCTGATTAGGCCGCCGCACGGATTGATGGCTTGGATAGACGATTAATCTCAGGTAGTAGATCGCGTTCGTTCGATTTAGCTGGTGGATCGACGAGTGCCACCCGCAATGCTGTGGACGCGTAGGTGGCCTCCCAGTGGGTTCGCTGAGACTCGGGGGCAGCGGGTGGTTGGCGCCCGAACAACTCTGTATCGGGGCCGTGCTTGATCCTTGTTTTAGAAATACCTTACGGTCTAAGCAGCTCGACGCTGATTTCGGCGTTGCCGGCCGTGTCGTCTTCTGCTGGACCCACCCTCGCGGCGATCGTCAGCTTGGCTCGTAGCCGTCTCCGTTTTGCTCCGTCCGGTATCCTCTGGATCGAGCTTCTTAAGCGCCGTGTCAAAGCGTGCGACTGCCTGGCGAATCAGTTTTTCCACCGCGCGCAATCGCGAAAGTTCGGACGGATCCACTAACGACCACGCGACACCGCTAGCGCCAGCGCGACCCGTCCGGCCGATGCGGTGCACGTAGCCCTCTGGTTCGTGCGGTAGTTCGAAGTTGATAACGTGGGACACTCCTTCGATATCCAAGCCGCGAGCAGCTATATCGGTCGCCACCAGCACCCACGTCCGGCCCTTCTTGAAATCGGCGAGCGCGCGCTGTCGCGCCGACTGAGACTTATTGCCGTGGATAGCATCAGCACTTATCCCTGCAGCACAAAGTTTTTTTGCAACTTTGTTAGCACCGTGCTTCGTGCGCGTAAAAACGATGGCACGCGACAAGGACTCGTCGTGAAGCAAGGCCCGCAACATTTCTAGCTTATCCGGGGTTTCGACCATGATGACTCGCTGATCGATCTTTTCGACCGTGGGTTGTTTGGGCGATACGTCGACCCGAATCGGGTCACGTAGCATTTGGCGAGCGAGTTGCGATACACCCTTGGACATGGTGGCTGAAAAGAGGAGCGACTGGCGCGATTTCGGGGTCTGTTGAACGATGCGTTTCACGTCGCGGATGAAACCCATATCGAGCAGTCTATCCGCTTCGTCAAGTACCAGGACGCAAACCATGGACAGGTCCACGTGCCCTTGGCCTACCAGATCCAGTAATCGCCCCGGCGTGGCGACCAGCACATCGACGCCTTTTTGTAATTGACGAACTTGCGGATTTTGACCGACGCCACCGAAGATGACCGCACTTCGAAGCGATGTGTTTTTGGCGAAATTTTCTAGCTCGGTGTGAATCTGCAATGCCAGCTCACGCGTGGGTGCCAGTATCAGCGATTTTGGCTGCCGCGGTCGCGCGGGCTCGTTTGCTTCGTCCAGCCGTTGTAGTAAAGGCAATGCAAACGCGGCCGTTTTGCCCGTACCGGTCTGCGCTACGCCCATCAAGTCGTGGCCGTCTAAGAGCTTGGCGACCGCCTTCGATTGAATCGGTGTTGGCTGCTGATAGCCGATGTCCTGCAAAGCAGAGAGAAATGCGCTGGAAACGCCTAGCGCGGCGAACGTCTGTGTCAAAATTGTTTTCCTTCGCGTGCCAGGCATACCTCGCCCAGGCACTACGTACTGCCGTCATTCTCAAGCACGAAGAAGAAAAACGGAATGAAGTGGGTGTCGACAGACATCAGAGAATCCGATGTTCCGCGCTCGACAAGCGCGCGCAGGGTGATGGTTTGGGAAGACGAAGTCAAGCGGGATAGAGGCGCGGTTGTAGACCCCGCTATCACGCTAAATGGTAACGATGGGAACCTCCATTTCCTGGCTGGGAGAAGTCGGGGACGCACTTTGGCTGTGTAGCGGTTCCCGCGGTAACCGTCAAAATAAAAGGTGTGGGTGTCATTTGCAGGGCCACGCTTCTTCAAAGGCAACTATCACTAGAGCCGAGGCGGTCCTGTGGAGGTGTTCAGGATGGTCCTCGGCCCACTTCATCCAGACTCTCCTGAGTTGTGCGGACTCAAACGATAAACTGGTGGGGAAACATATGAGGGTCAGGGGGCGTTTTGCATCCGGTCCGAGGATTTTTCCAAACGCATTAAGCATGTTCTCCGTCAGGACCATGGTGTCCACAAATCCCATCAGATAGCCGGAGCATTTGTTGTTCTTTTCCTCGCAAAATTCGAGGAGCTTTTTACCGTCAAGAAATCCGCCGATCGATCGCTCTTCAGCACCGACTCCGACGGTCATGTAGATGGCAAGCCCTACGATCAATCCCCGCATCTCGATCCTCCCCAATCGATATACACCTCGATACTAGTCCTGGTGTTTTGTCTCGGCCAGTTCGTAACGCGCGGGTTAACGCCCCATTGTGCGGGGGGATGAGGCATTCGCGCGTCGCCAGCCAGCGTCGAGTTGAATGGATTTCTGTTCGGAGCCTAACGATTGCCCAACAAAAATATCAAGGGAATATGTAGACGCTCACGCCATGCTCTGGGACTGTGATCCGCGCCGTCAAAGCGACGCGAGATCCAATCCTCGCCAGACCGATAACCTTTGTTTTGCATCACTTCGTCCATTTTTAATTGGTAGGGCTCGTATTCCGCATCAAGGGTCTCAGTGCCATGATCAAAGTAGATCCGGTGGACGCCGGCTTCTGGCCAATGGTCCTTGTACCAGGTGATCACGGCGCCATCGCCGAGCACCCAATGGGTGGAAAGGCAGGCCCCGCCGCCAAAGATGTCGGGATACTCGGAGATGGCATAGGCGGAGATCATCCCGCCCATGCTCGAGCCGATGACGAAGGTGCTCTCTCGATCCGGTTGGGTTCGATAGGTCTTATCGATAAACGGTTTGAGTTCATTAACCAGGAACTTCAAATAATTGTCGGAGACGATCTTTTCACCGGGGTCGACCGGTTCTCTGGCATTCATCAGTTCCCATACGTCATCGGTAACAGGCTTTTCTGGCATAAATTCCAATTTTCGTTTGGGCTTTGTATCCAAGTTTGCCCAGACAGAAACAACGATGGCGGGTCGGATTTCTTCGTTCTCAATCAGCCTCGCCATGGTTGTGTCCACATCCCAGAGGTAATCTGTTCCCAAGAAAGGTGTCTCACCACGGTCAAACAAGAATTGTCCGTCGTGCATATAAAGGACAGGGTATCGGTCACCTGAATTCGGGTCATAGCCCTCGGGTAGCCATACCTCCACAGGCCGGGGCAATCTATACTCGGACGGTAAATCCGGATAATGGACAAGCGTCCCTTTTTGCAAATTTGCCGTCATCGTACGGCCTACCCCCTTCGTACAGTCATTGTTTTTGCAGCTTGTCTTAGAGAAAACCGACATTTGTTTAGATTGCGGCGCCCTTGCCTCCGGCGCGCCAGCGCTCATGCTCCCCTCACTGGCGATAACAAGTGCCGTTGTGCACATGAGGCACTGCATGATCGCGTTCCACCTGGTCATTATCTGAGCCATGCCATCGCTTCGCTCAACCTAGATGTCAATTAAACAGCTTCCGATTCGTCATCTCCGATGACGAGCCATGTGCTAACAAATTCAAACTCCGTCGGTTAGGAGTATTTCCCGGATTCTGTCGAAGGTTCTATTCGTGACTCCGATCTCTCGTAGATACTCGATCGGTCCGCCGTAGCGTTTGTCCACTCCATCGAGGAAATCTACGATTGCAGTTTGAGGAACGCCTGCCGCATTCATCATCGAGGAGCGGTCGAAGCCCTTAGGCAAACCAAAGTTCTGCTGCACGTAATCGACTTGGCGCTCGACGTCGCGGTTAGTCAGCAAATAGTCTGCGTCGATGATTGGTCTGTCTGCGCCAAGCACGGAAAGAAGGAAAGCGGTTGAGACGCCGGTTCGGTCCTTACCTGCAGTACAGTGCAGGAGAAGAGGGTAGTTCGCCTCGTCTGCGAAAATGTTGAAAAGGCGTAGCCATACCTCCGAACCGAAGTCTAGGTAGCCGAGGTAGCGTGCTCCCGAGATACCGACGTCTCCGACTAGCTGATTGAGCCGTTCAGAGCCGCCGTCGGGTATAACCGCAAGATTTTCGTATTGAGCCCCTAGGTCCTCGAAAGGACCTCGGCCCTGTTCACGAATTTCGTCGGGACGACGAAGGTCGACCTGCGTTGCGATCCTAAGTCCTTTCGCGCGCTCGATATCCGTTGACGTCATCCGGTCTTGACGGCCGGCGCGATAGTATTTTCCCCAACGGATGGAGCGGCCGTTAGAAGTTTTGTAACCGCCGATATCCCGGAAATTGAAGCACCCTTCAAAAGACAGACGCCGGTCGGAGTAGTCGTCGATCA
>DCBA01000060.1 GCA_002313255.1 Gammaproteobacteria bacterium UBA1119
TTTCGTAAGTAATATGTACTGGTGTCGGTAACCGCTTCAATGTAGCAAGCGCAACAAGTTTCCTTTTCAATCGAGTCGACACCCGTGATACCAGGTGTTTCATCAGACGCAGCTACGCAGCTTTCGAGTAAACCCGCTCCATTCTGAGCCGCGTCACCGTGATCAGCGATCGGAACAGATATCAGGACCATTAGTAGTAGGCGCATGTTCCAGTTACCCAGAAAGTTTTGGTGACGTCCGTTTCGCATCTTCGAGATCGCCTCCAAAGTGTGGATGTTCATTCGGCAGGGCAGTCTACGAGCGTCCAGGTCACGCCGCAGATGACCACAGAATCGAATTTCTTAGCAGTTCCGGGTACTGCCCATAGATCCACGCCGACTACGCCCGTCATTTCGTCGGACTCAGGCTCGACAAATCTCATGGTCTGTCCCCCCGATAGCCTAAGGGTTGTGGGCTGCGTCGGATCGATCGAGCATCCGGCACCGAGCCCGTTCACCCATCTCTGACAGACCTCCGCTGGATCGTTATCGCGCGGCGCGATTTCGACAGCGGCAAACCCACTCGTGACGCTCCCGTGAGGACGAGAGTCCACTTCGTTCTGCCATGTATTTCCGGCTGGGAAGTAAGCCCCTTTGTTCCTAGGGAATACACCGTGGCCGGGCCAATTCTCTTGGATCTCAGCGAGGGTCCCAAAGTCCGTGGGATGAAACTGAACGTTCACACCAGAAACCGTGTCAGGGTTCTTGGGCAGCCGCTTGCCCAATACGTAACGCCCAGACTCGACACCGGCTAAGCCTGAGCCAGGTGAGCCGGGACAAACGTTCCAATCACCTGCAACGATTCCGCGCCCAGAACCTTGAATGGCCATCGATTCTGAGGCCGTAGAGACATCGGGCACCTGCACAATCGCCATGTAACCGCAGTCGCCATTGCGCTCCAGAAGCCTCGTTTGTGTCGAAGAATCCCTCCATGCGAGGTCTGTTGGACAAACCGTCTCTAGAAACGAATCGCCTAAACGGATATGTGTGTTAGTGAGGTGCCCTCCCGCGGCCATTCGTGGGTCCCGAAAGACTACGGGAGCATCGAAAGCTGTGGTGAGCACTGCTGATGTCCACTCTAGATCCCTTGCGAGCAAGCAGATCTGGCGGAGGCGCAATTCAGGATCTGCCATCACTCGGTACGCACTCCGTACAATTGTAAAGACGTAGTATGGTTCATCGTTATCTCTAGGAAGAGGCCATGTAGAGCATCATAAAGCGTTACTTGATAACAACTACAAGTCGATTCCGCTTCGACTATCGCTGAAAGTAAGGCATGACTTCCTTCACGAATAGTTGAAGTGAGTCCATCGTCTCCTGGTGCGTAAGATCTCCCCAAGCAAAAGATAACGTCAGGTATTCGATTCCTGTCTCGCTAATTAAGTGTTCGATTTGTTCGATGGCGTTTTCTGGAGCAGCGGCAATCAGAACCCCTAATTGCAACGCAAGCTCCGTATTGCCACCCAGGCTCGGATCGGTGAACGGTATGTCGTAGCGCTCAAACAACGTCACCAAGTTTCGGTGGTATGCGGGGTAGGCCTGATGGACTCTTTCCAACGCGCCTTGCTTGGATGAGGCTAGGTAAATATGCAGTGTCGCGCCAATGACCGGGTCAACTACGCCAGGATTCCAGTCGGCGTCGGGCTGCTCGAGCTGCGTCCGAAAATGGGCTATAGCGTTCTTGATGGCTTCTGGAGGTCCGGCCGTGATGGTGTTGAGACGATGTTTGCCGGCGTAGTCGACGTTACCCGGATACCAGAAGCCAGGATGGGGTTGTTGCAGCGGACGATGGGGTAGGGAGATGTTTCCAAATTCATGGTTCTTACCAGAGTAACTAAATGTTGTGTTAGCTAGACCGGTCCGTAGGAGCTCGAACGCTTCTTCGAAGCGTTCTCGCGCGGTTTCTGGATCCTCTCCCCAGAGGGTATGCTCGGCGGGCGATATGCCTTTGCCGACGCCGATTTCGAGGCGACCCTTCGAGAGATGATCGAGCATGCAGACTTCTTCGATAAGTCTCAGCGGTTCGTAGAACGGTAGCAATAAGACGAGTGAACCCAGGCGGATTTTTTCCGTACGTTGTGAGGCTGCGGCCAGAAACACGGTGCCTGAAGGAGCGGCATCAAGGCGTATGAAATGATGTTCGGCTTTGTGATAGCACCAGAACCCGGCCTCGTCGGCAAACTCCAACATGCACAGCCGCTCCTCGTATAATTCGGCGAGGCTACCTGAACGGAATTCCATGTGGTCGAAGATGCCAAAGCGCATGGGGTTTAACTTGACTCGATTGCGCCACAGTGGACGTATCTAATTCCTTTGTTTCCGCTTGGCCTGCAAAAGGTACTAGAGGCAATACAACTATCTTTGCGCGGGCGATAGCGTAAATCGCCTGTCAGCCGCACTGCTATATTTTCGCTATTCGGGGATCGTAAAATCCTAACGACCCGTGCATTGGGTAGCCAACCAGTTCTCTGACTTCGTCGGACACGTTCTTAGCAAGAGCGGGTGGCAAGCTCAGGTATTGATTTTCCTCCTGGCGCAACCAACCCAGGGAATAAGAAAGAATAATTCCGTAGCGCCACTCGTTTGAACTGTTGCCTCCTGCGGCGTGAAGTGTACCGCCCAACCAGATCATGACCGAACCTTCAGGCATGTCCGCTTGCGCGACTTCATCTGGCGTTGCCTGACGACCCGTCTGCCAGCGATGACTTCCCGGCACGAGCAATGTAGCGCCGTTTGAGTGGGTGAAGTCACTCATGGCCCACATGGTGGCGATGACCAAATTTGGTCTTGGTATTTCAAAGAACGGAAAAGCGTCCTCTTCCCGGTGCAAGACTTGTTCCCTTGCCCCAGGTCCGATATTGACTGCGGCGGAAACGTGCAACTGGAACCGTTCGCAGTTGTTGCCCAAGTGATGTTCACACAGAGATTGTATGGTCGGATGTGTCGCCATCCTTTGGGCGCCTTTCGACCGGGCGAGTAGCGCGGGCAATCGTTGAGTCTTGGCGGGATAAAAATCCTCTGCGGAATCGTCTTCCTGGACACGGCTCTTCCCCAGAGAATCACCGAGTTCAGCTTTCACTTCTTGAGTTAATTCCGGGGCCTGGACGTTTCGAATGACCGCGCAACCAGATTCGTCCAGTGCTCCTTTGACTAAACTCAAATCGACACCAGATTCAAAGACAGGTATTTCAGCTTTAGCCGCCACGGTTCCCGATCTCCAAGTGAAAAAAACACTTATTGTTCACGATTTTCACCGCAATCTTCGTGATTCGTTCTGAAACGTTACTGCGTACAGTGAATGGTTTAGATTGCCATTCGCGATATGTGGTGTGAGTTTCAACTTACCTTAGTCGAACTGACCACGAGGCGCTGTTGCGAATTTTGCCCAGTCCGGACCGCCAGCGTCCCACCCATAACCTTGTTCCTGGCCCAGCAGGCGCAACATGCGCGGATTGTTTGCGTGTCGCTTGATCACTTCAGGGGGCACGTATTCACCAAATTTCTCCTGCGTAACAACGTAATGCCGGGCAAAGTAAGTCGCTAGATTCATCCTGATGCCCGGTACCGTTCGCTCGAAGGAACCGTGCCACGTATTGCCGTGCCAGACGACGGCGTCACCGGGCTCTAAATTCATCGCGACCGCGTTGGGGTTGCCGTGATCGCCGCCCAGCATGACTTCATCGGGCCTCGGCTGTCGACACAACCGATGACTTGCAGGGACCATGCCGAGGGCACCGGCTTCTTCGCTGTACGGCGTGAGCGCATAGTTCACGTTGGCAACTTGCGAGGTCATAGAAAAGGGCGCCGGTATTCCGTTGCCATTATCCGAGTGCAACGGTAGGCAGGCCCCGCCTGGACCCTTGAAATGGCATGTCATGCTCGAAAGTTTGCAGCTTCGACCCAGGAGATAATTGATTAGTGCGAGCGGCGAGGGTGCCAGCGCGATTTCCTCAAACACTTCGTCTTCAAACAGCAGATAGTGTGCTAAAGAAACGCCATTGAATATTTCGCCTGATTCCGTCTCGATATCAACGTTTGCACCGGTTTTTCGTTCCATGGCTCGGATAATTGATTTTCGGGCGCGAGCAACTAGCTCAGGCGAGAGCGCTCCTTTGATGGTCGTGTAACCGACGGATTCGAGCTCGGCAAGGTTCGCGTTTAAGCCAAGAGAGTCCAATTCTTCCAAGGTCGTTTCCCGCGCGAGCTTGTCCGGATCTGGTTGGCTAACACCGGTTCCGATCGCTTTGGCGCGGGACGCCTTAACGTCGTCGTAACTCAATCTCTGTTCGGCCACCCTTCGCCCTCGGTTAATTCCACGGCCCTAAATCATACTCCAGACCGTCGCCGTTCAGACGACGATTAAAGTGAACTGAGAAAGGTCTTCAGTGCAGCGTTAGTCTCAGTTGGGGCCTCCTGCTGAACCCAATGGCCAACGCCGTCGATGATCGTGCTTCCTCGAAAATCGTCGCATGCCGTCCCTGGATTAGCATACATATCGAATCCGGTCACAAAGTGTCGTACCGGATCCTTTTCCCCGCCAATAAAGCAAGCGGGTTGCTGGATTGTCTGACCTCGTATCGCAACCAGTTCCTCGATGTCGAAACCTTGTGCTCGATAACGGTTTAGCGGGCCGCGGAAACCCCCCGTCTGGAAAGCATTGCTATATTTTTCTAGATCCGCAGTTGTAAGCCACGTCGGGAACGGATCCGGGTCGACCATACCATCCAATAATTGCGAATCGCCGGGTTTGTCAGTCAACCATGTGCCCGACGGTGCATCGCCAGAAATGGCGTAATAGATTTTGCGTAACGCAGCAGGAACATCGGCTTCAAGTTCTGCCTCCGCGATACCTTCCGTTTGAAAGTAGATCTGATAGAAGAAGCGATCAGCGTAGAGTTGTTTTGCCATGTCTATGAACGCGGTGTCGCTACCCGGGGTATAAGGGACGCTCAATCCAGCCACGGCTCTAACAAGATCCGGATACAGTAGTGCAGTATTCCAGACGATGGGTGCCCCCCAGTCGTGACCCAACAAAACCACTGGGCCGTTGCTTATTTCTCTGATGATGGCAGCCACGTCGCTTGAGAGATTTTTTATGGAGTAAGCCGAGATAGATTCCGGCTTGGAACTGCCTCCATAACCGCGAACATCCATGGCCGCGACCGTGTAGCCGAGCTCGCTGAAATGAGAAATTTGATGTCGCCAGGAATACCAGAGTTCGGGCCACCCATGAACGCAGAGTACAACCGGGCCGCTTCCTTTGATGGCCACTCGTAAAACTATGTCACCGTTTCTCGCTTCTATAAATTCCATTCCTGTCTCCAGATATCGAGCTGCGATCTATCGATAGAACTCTACCGTGAATGAAGCGATACCTATAATCTGTTGCGTTTGGTATGCCTATTCCCTCCGAAACGAACCGACGAAAGTAGTATCGCCGCCACATCGGATGCCGGTAACCAGAGAAGGCCATTCAGGTAAAGCAGGGCAAACCCCCTTTCAAAGGAGTCGTCCAAGTCTCAATCGATGACCCGAATTTTGAAGAACCCGGGTTCTTGTATCGACCGATACTTTTGGCATCGGCATCTCTTGGGATGTTGTCGATCCTGCTTCCTATTTATGCTCGTCAATTGGGAGCGTCCGCTACCGCGATAGGGGGCTTGTTTAGCGTATTTACGGCAGTGCTTTTAATTGTTAGACCCCTGACGGGTCGGGCACTCGACCGCTACGGAAGGCGACCGCTACTCTTGCTAGCGTTAACGAGTTTCGTTGCTTGTATGTTGGTGTTTGGTCGAAGTATTGACCTACCTCACTTATACGCGGGGCGCGTATTCCATGGCATCGGTGCCGCCATGATGTGGTTGACGTTGCGGACGATGGTTGCCGACACCGTACCGAACCAGCATCGCGCCAGAATCATGGGGCGATTGACGGAACAGGCCGCGCGCGGAAGCATGTTTGGCGCGTTCTTCGGGTTTACCTTAATCGGATTTCTCCCTTTGGCGTCGGCGTGGCAATGGTCATTCCTCGGATACGCAGCACTTTCACTTATTGCTTTGGCACAGACTTGGCGTCGGGTACCCGAGACAAAGGCTGAAGGACAACCGAGTCTAGTCACACCTTGGGATATCAACGGTATAGCCCTCTCGGCCCTGGTCGCCACAGTCGCATTGGCTGAAGCGCTTATTGGTCCTGTTTTTCTGATTCTGCTTACGGACCGCTTCGAACTTGAGCCAACAATGCTTGGTGCGGTTATGGCCGGAGGGATTCTTTACGCATTTCTTCCGTCCCGAGCTGGCGCTTGGGGCGATCGAATTGGTCGATATAGGGTCGTTGTCTTTGGTTTAGCCTTGGCCGCCATCGCAAACGGTAGTTTCCCATTTCTACCGTCGGTATGGATGTTGATACTTGTCTATACCGTTTTGGTCGGCGCGTGGTGCATGGTCACTCCGCAACTCGACGCGCTCATAACGTCTCGAACCTCAGCGCTCAACCGGGGGCGTACCGTTGCCCGTTACGAATTTGTTCGGGGTGCTGGAGCCGCTTGTGGTCCGCTGGTCGGCGGCTGGCTTTACGACGAATGGCATGTCGCCGCACCCTTTATTACGAATAGCTCGCTGTTGTTATTGACGGCCGTTACGACGACGGTGGTTATGCTCTACTCAAGAACGAAAGGGGCGGCTAAGCCTAACCTCGATCACGCGTAGAAGTTCTGAATACGCGGGGATCACTTTGGATCTTTTCTCGGGAAGTTATCCT
>DCBA01000021.1 GCA_002313255.1 Gammaproteobacteria bacterium UBA1119
GGCCTCAATGTCGACAGAAGCGCGCTGGCCCATGGATAGGCAGAAATTCCGCGAAGGCATGGGCCAGTTTACGACCGGGGTCGTGGTCGTGACAGGGATCGAGTCGGGCTCCTTGGTTGGTTTTGCGGCGCAGTCTTTTGTGTCGTTATCACTCGAACCGCCGTTGGTATCGATATCTCCACAGATCGCAAGTACGAGTTGGCCACGTATTCGAGAAGGGCGTGATTTTTGCATTAATGTTCTAGCCGAGGGTCAACGCGATGTGAGTGAGGCGTTTGCGGTCGTCGGTGAAGTGGCGGCGATTGGATGGCAGCCGTCAGAGGTTACTGGAATGCCCATCGTAGAGGGGTCTATTGCGCACATCGATTGTCGGTTTCGTACCGAACACGAAGCGGGTGACCACAGCATCGTGATCGCAGACGTTATCGACCTAGAAGTACACGATCAGACAGGACGTCCTCTGGTGTATTTTCGCGGAAGTTACGGTGGGTTTGTCACGGACTGAACAACTCTCCATGACCACGATTGCAAACGTTCTATGTCGGCCTTACGAAAGTCCCTCGACCGGAATGGCGGCGCCGTGGATCGGATCCGCCGCTTCCGAGGCAAGGAAACGAACAACCTTTGCGAGCGCTTTAGGCGCCACCCACTGATCAAAATTTGCGTTTGGCATATCGGACCGGTTGCGTTCGGTATCGATGATGCTCGGTAGTATGCAGTTAACGTTAATGCCTGCTTCTTTAAGTTCGTCCGCGAGGCTTTCGGTCAGGCGGATCACGACGCTCTTAGAAGCCGCGTAGGCGGCCATTGATGCGCTTCCACGGAGTCCCGCACGGGCGCCGATGTTAATGATCTTGCCGGACTTTCTTTCGACCATACCGGGTACCACAGCTCGCGCCATGTTTAACACAGTACGGGTATTAAGGTTGAACATGAAATCCCAGGTCTCGTCGCTGGTGTCCGCAACCGAGTCTCCCATGGTGAACCCGCCTGCTATATTGGCGAGGATGTCGATGGCACCGACAGACTCGACTACCTGCGCGGCTCCTTCGGGATCAATTAAATCGGCTTGGCGCATCTCGTATGTGGCGTCGAAGGGGACCACGTCGACACCGATGACGCGTGCGCCGCTCGTGTGGAAAATGTTCGCGACCGCCTGACCGAGTGCCCCGGCGGCGCCGGTTACGATCACAGTTTTGTTATCGAATTCACTCATTCATTTTTCCCGTTGAGCGTCACGCTAGTGCCTCAAGCACGCGCCAATCGATGTCTCCCATTCTCCCCTCGGGATGGATAGGTTGAACACACACGTGCGAAGCTCCAGCATCATAGTGTTCTTGCAACCGGTTTTTGATTGCATCGATTTCTCCCCAGGCAAAGGTCGCATCGATGAACGTGTCGGAACCGTCACCGTCGATGTCCGCTTCACCAAGACCCATGCGGAGCCAATTGTTTCGGTAATTGGGGAGCCCCTGGTAGGTCTGGGCGGCCTTTCGCGCGATGTCCCTGGCTTTTGTCGGGTCGGTTTCGAAAATGACTTTCTGCTCGACGCAAAGAAGGCTATCCGGACCCATCACGTCTCTTGCCATTTTGGTATGGGACGGTGACGTGAAATAGGGGTGAGCGCCGTCACATTTTTCCGAAGCAAGCTCTAACATTTTTGGTCCGAGGGCGGCGATAACCGTCGGTGGCCTTTCCTTGGGAGGCGGACCGGTATATGGAGAGGCGGCCATCTTGTCGAGGTAATCGCGCATGGTCGCGACAGGCGGGCCGTAAGTCAGTCCGCGCAATCCTTCCACGAGGGGTTTATGGGAGACGCCTAAACCGAGGAGGAATCGATTGTCGGACTGCTCGGCCAGGGTGTTTTGAGCGGCCAGCGTAACGCCCGGCTCTCGGTGGTAGATATTGGCGATACCCGTTGCAATGATGAGGGAGGAGGTATTTGCGAGCAACCACGCTGCATGAACGAATGGATTGCGGCCGACGGTCTCTGGTATCCATAACGCGGAAAATCCCAAATCTTCGATGCGTTTTGCTGTATCCGCAGCTAAAGGCGCTGCCATTCGATCAGTAAAGAACCACACTCCGAGTTTTGAAAGATCCATGAAGCGATTCCTATGTCCCGGTGAATTGCCCGACGCGGCGTTCGGCGACTGCTTTGATACCCTCTTCAGCGTCGTTTGTTGCCCGCAACCATTGTTGCTCGGACAGTTCGTGATCCGTCGCTTTGTCGATTCTTTCGGCGAGTCCTTGGCGTGCCGTTGCACGCACGGATACGATCGCGAGGGGCGCATTTACGGCAATTTCACTCGCAAACTCAACTGCACGACCCCTGAGTCCCTTTTGCTCAACGAGTTCGTCGACCAACCCCATTTCCAGAGCCTCTTCTCCCTTGAGACGACGACCTGTCAGGAACATCAAATTAGCCGCCTGCTGACCCACGATGGCGGGTAGTGTGACGGTAAGGCCAAATCCGGGATGAATGCCGAGTTTGGCGAAATTCGCCGCAAACCTAGCTTCCGGAGATGCAATTCTGAAATCGGCGACGAGCGAGAGTCCGAGACCGCCACCGATGGCGGCGCCCTGAACTGCCGCGACGATAGGCTTTCGTGCTGAGAATAGCCGGACACCCTCGCGATAGAGCGTGCCGGTGGTGTTCATGAAGCCTTCCTCGGTAAATTCAGCGCTCGCGGACGTATCACTTCCACCGCTACCAAAATTGGCACCGGCACAGAATGACTTACCTTCGGACGCGAGCACGATGGCTCTACAGGCGGGGTTGTCGTCTAGGGTGTCGAAGGCATTCGCGATTTGTCGAATAAGGCTTACATCGAAGAAATTGTGTGGTGGTCGTTGGATTTCGACGACCGCGACGTGGTCGTTCAGGGTCACCGAGATATCGTCGTATTGATGCGTCATGTAAGCGTCTCCCCGCGTTCGAGCAGAGCATGGTAGCAGCAGACAATGGGGAACAGGAACGGTCGACGACGAGAGTTTAAGCTGTCCGTTCTCGACTACGAGACCGAGGCGTCGTTACGCATTTCGGTTGAAGAGATATCGACGCGAAAATCTTGCTCAGACACACCCTCAGAGATTCTATTGAGCGGGTCTGGAAGCGATAAGTCGTTCAGTGTTTCGAAGCCATGCTCGTCCAAACGACCGTAGACGAGAAATTGAGTACCTAAGTTTTCGAGTTCGTTGAGGGCAGCGTCTCGCGCTACGCTATCAGCGTAGTAGCGGGCCTCGCCAATCCGCTTGATGGTATCTGTGCCGACGACAAAAGTTACCCCGTTCCCTCGACCCAACAAGTTTGCCTTTTCAACGAATGTGGGTGTGTTGGTCAGAACAAATTCGGACTCGATGAATTGTTCGCGACGGCGAGCCAACTCGATGAAATCGAGGGGCGGTTTGTCAACATTACGCACACACAGTTCGAACTGGACGGGCTGCCCAATGCGGCGACTCGCATCGGTTCGCATTTGTACGTGTCCGTCATGCAATGGGTCGAAAGAACCCGGCAGAAAGGCGGTTCCTGGCGTCCCGCAGACACCATCCGAGCCATCGAACAACGCAACGACGTCTGCCGGTGCCGTTTCGACAAAGTCGCGCGTCGTTATTTCGAGGGGGGTACTCCCGAGCCCAAGGGAACGAGCCAGCAGGTTGACTGCCGCGTCTGCCACAACGCGTTCCTCTGAGTCTCTCGTTCGAGCGCCTTTGCGTAGCTCCGTGAACCACGTTTGTGTTGTTGTGCGCGTTTGCATCGCTATATGGGCTCTGTGCATTCCTCGCTTATTCGTCACGCTAGCTAAACTTGCAGTGATGGCGAACCCGAAGGCTTCGGCATCGGCTTTTCCAGACGTGGCCAATAGGGTTGAAGCGCGCAGATACGCACTAACCGCCATCCTTCGGGCTGTTTCGTCACTGCAGGCACCGATATCACTGCGCCCGACCAAGTCAGCGAGGGCTTCGAACGCGTAGGGTATTTGGGCTTCAAGCACTGTATTTGATGCACCGGGGATCGTTAGTAAGTCCGAAAGAAAAAGCGAACCGCCACCAGTGACATAGAAAACGCCTTGTTGTGGCGCGTCGTGAATTTTGCCAACCGTGATGTTGCGTTGGTCAAGTTTCACGAATCGAGAAACTCCCTTGCAACGTGAAGAAATCGCTCGAGTTGATCATGGTGAACCCAGTGGCCAGCGCCCTCGATTCCGGCAACAGATGAGTCGTTAAACGCCTTCGAGCGACCGTCATCTTGTGGATTCGATGCCCAAGATTCGGCCCCGTGTATCAATAGAGTCGGGCAATCAATTCGCGCATAAATTTTCCACGTTTCTTCCGGAGATAAGCCGATTGGCGCAAAGGCCCTCACATAGTTATCGAACTTCCAACTGTAACTGCCGTCTTCATTCTGATTGCTGCCATGGATAGTGAGATGTCTGGCCTGGTCCTCACTCAAGTGAGGGTTTTCCGTTTGCATCCGTTGGAAGGCATCTTCTAGCGAGGGGTACCGCTTTGGCATGCGTCCTGAAAGCTGGCGTAGGTTTCCGATCCAAGCTTCCAGGCGCGCGTGAGGGCCTGTTTTTCCATACATATCGAACATTCCGGGGGGTGGACCCATTCCTTCAATGGAAATCAATTTCGTGACATTTTCTGGATAGATGCCGGAATACAACAGCGAGATTGAACCGCCTAACGAGTGTCCCATAATCACGGATGGCGTTGCTCGAGTCTGGTGAAGTAGCTGCGCGATATCGTAGACATAATCAATAATCGTGTAGCTGCCGCCAAGCATCCATTGGGAATCCCCGTGCCCCCGTAGATCTGGCGCGATGATGTGGTAGTCGTGTCGTAACTCATCAGCAACCCAATCCCAGTTTCGACAGTGATCGCGACCCCCATGGACCATCAGCAGGGTCGGTGAATCTTCGTTGCCCCAGTCCACGTAATGAAGGCGCAGTCTTTGAGAGAAATAAATGTGCGAAGTAGGACCACCTTTAGGCATCCGATCATTCTACCAGTCCTCCCTGCCGCTTCGGTTTGCATGTGCGATGCGATTGAAATGGCGCCTTTACGATTTCCGTTTGGCCTAGGAGGGTCCGTCTCGTTTGCGAACGGCAAGGAGCATCTGCGCTCGAAGAGTACGATAGACCTCACCGCCAAAGCGTTCTTCTAGACGGGTTGCGTATCGTAGGGCCTCATCGAACGATTCTGCGTCTCGATACATGGTTGCGAGTAGCTCCAGTAAGATCCGATGGTCACCAAAGCGATCGACTGCCAACTCGGCGACCCCGATCGCCTGTTCCCGCCGGTCATTCGCGTTTAAGGCGAGGGCGTAGAGATAGCTGTTCCGGAGTCCGTCGGGTTCGAGCTCGTAGCCACGTTGAAATTGATTTAACGCATCGCCGGGCCTACCGCTGCGAATTAGCCACATTCCGTATGCTATTTGGGCTTCTACTATCGGAGGTTTGATCGCAATCGCTTTTTCCAGGATATCGCCAGCCTCGGAATCCCGGCCAACACGGCGATAAAGATCGGCTAGATTTACCAGGCCTGGAATCCACTCGGGCTCGATTGCGAGGGCGTTTCTTAGCTGTTTTTCGGCGGCGTCAAATTGACCGAGTGCAATAGAAATGGCCGCTAAATTCGTATGGGCCTCGGGTAAGTCGCTTTGTTGCGTTTGAATGGCCTTATATTCTTCGAGAACAGATAAAAGCAGGGCCCGTTCCGACGGTTCGGTGAAGTCGGAGAGATGCTCAACGGCAATTCGTGCAGCGTCTGTTCGAATCGCCTTGATCGGGTCTTCCAGAAGGCGTTTGAGAGCCCCGTGTCGTTTGTTTTGGTCCACCCGATCGACGCTTCGCAACGCGTGCAACCGCACGAGCGGTTGGGGATCTTTGAGACTGTTGGTGACTGCCTCTGCGGAGTAGCCCAATTCGTACCCGCCAAGTAGCAACAAGGCATTGGCCCTCGCCATGGGCGGCTGTCCTGGATCGTTGGCCAGTTCGGCTAGATCGCGCTCAGCATCGAGATGTTGTCGACTTCCTGACAGTAGCGTTTCGGAAAAATGTGATCGACGACGGCTACCGTGATACTGAATGATTTGTTGCATTGCCCATTCGTCACCTTCGTCGTGGCAGTTGGAACAGGCATTTGGAGTTCCGTATTTGATGCTGAGGTCGGGCCTGGGCACCCGGAGGCTATGGTCGTGTCGATCATCGATTTGCATGTATGTGCGCTTTGGCATGTGACAGTCAACGCACTCAATTGGGGTCACTGCGTGCATATGGTGATGGGGGGTATCGAAATTCCCTAGAGCGTCTTGGAAATTGTTGGGCGGATTTTCGTTGTGGCAGCGAAGGCATAATGCGTTACCGCTTGACTGTAACCGCGCGGAGTGTGGTGCGTGACAGTCCGAACACGTGACGCCGGCCATATGCATACGGCTTTGGAGGAATGAGCCATAAACGTACACTTCGTCGCGGATCTGTCCGTCATCGAAATACAAAGGCCCTATCGTTGGCGCCGGCACGTAATAATCGAGCAGTTGATTGGTGGGTTGAAACCCCTCTGCGATTTGACTGCGCCTACTGTGACACGGCGCACATGCTACGTCGGCATACGGTTTGGAGGTATCGTTCGTATGGGGTAGCCCGGCGCCATGACAAGCCTCGCACGCTACGTTATGCGCATCGAATGTTGTTTCATAACCACCCTTTGCTAGCCCGACCTGTACGTTGGTGGAATGACAATCTGCACACTGTCTATTCCAATTGAAGCCGCGGCTAGCCCAATGCACGCCTTTGGGTACTGTTTCAATTCCCGAACTTGCACTTCGATGTTCAAGAACCGGGGATAGATGGAACCATCGTTTCCGTCGGATGTCCCACGCAATATCGAATGCCTGATAGCGGCCGTCGTCAAGTTCGATGAGGTATTGTTGCAGGGGATCCACGCCGAATGTATAGGCGATGGTGAATTCCTTGTACGTACCTTCTGCTGCTTTCGTTTGGACGATGTAGCGACCATCAATTTTCCTGAACAGGGTTTCAATGCCGCCATGCGAAAATGCCGCTTCGTCGAAGTTACCTAAAACGCTTTCGGATGTGGCCGGTTGCATGGACATTGCGTGGTGCGATGTCAGCCATGATTGGTACTGGGTCGCGTGACATGTGCCGCAAGAATCAGAGCCCACGTATTCAGTTAACGCCGACGACCCCTTCAGATGATCGTCGGGCACTTCACAGCCCCCGAGAAAAAAGGCTGCTGAAGCCAAAGCGACTAGCGAGGGATTAAGGTTCTTTACCCTCTGTGTCCTCAATTGCCCCCGGTTCTTCTTCATCAGTGGTATCAGCATTAGCGACATCGTCCGGCGAATCGGATGCAGTAGATGTCTCTGAATCTTTCTCGTCACTAGCGTTAGTGGTTTCCTCGGGTGCAGAGTCTTCGGCCTCGGTCGCGCCAGACGATTCCTCTTCCGCCTTGGCAGGTTCTTCTATCTCCGGTTCTTCCGCTTCTGAATCGATGGAACCTTGGGCGTCAACGATGGAGCTATCGCCTTCAGCGACCGCTATATCGGGGGCACCGGCGGCCTCCGTTTCGTCAACCGCTTCGCCGGCGTCCGCGTCCGGCTCAGGGGGAAGGGTTGTTTCAACTAGGCCTTCGGCCAAGAGGATCCGAGTTTTAGAAATACCATTGATCCATTCGTGATCGGTGTTTTTTACGCCGTAACGACCGGAACGTTTCAGGTAAACAATGTATTCGTCCGTCTTTTTAATGAGTTTCATGAACGGTCCCGAAATCAAACCGCCAGAGTTTACGTGTGCGCGTCGCGCCTGGCCAATGTTGCTGGACGTTAGGGGTAACCAGCTCCGGCTACCGACACGGGTGCTGTTTCAACGCGTGCTCCACGTAGTGCGCGGCACTCCGCAGGCGAGGATGAAGGCGATGTCATCACAAAAAGTAGCGGTGTATCCGCCTCGCCGATCATGCAAGCGTATGCGCCTTGGCCGACCTGAATGCGCTCAAGGACCTCGCCCCCTTCGGCGAGCCGAAGGCACTCATTCGTTGGGGGCGATGCAACCCAGATAGCACCCTGGGCATCCAGACATATACCGTCTGGCGCCGTGCCGGCTGGTAGCTGCCCCCACAGTCGGCGATTCTCCAGGTCCCCATTGTCGACGATATCAAATGCGGTAAGGCGGCCCGCAAACGTTTCCGCAACCACGAGAGTCCCGCCATCGGGTGTTATGACCGTCCCATTGGGGAAGGATAAGTGATCCGCGACGACACGGGATTTTCCGTCCGTCTCGATTGCGATCAAGGATGCGTGGTTGAAACTCGCACCGCCGTTAAGGTCGAAGCCAAAGTGACCCACGTATGCCCGCCCCGTGGAATCGACGGTCATGTCATTGCACTCGAACGGCGCGAATTCAGACAGATCCGCATGTTCGGACAAGACAGAGCCGTCGAATAGAAGGATTCGACGGTCAAGCATGGAAACAATCAGTAAGTCGCCGTTCGGTAACCATCCAAGTCCGGAGGGTCGGTTTTCGACTTCGACTACGCTGCTAACCTGTCCGGTCTCCGCAACAGTTTTTACTTGCTGGTCGTGCATGTCGGAAAAATAAAAGCGGCCATCGTGCCAGCGGGGCCCTTCTCCAAAACAGATGTCGTCTGCGAGAACCTGGATTGCCATTTGTTGTCCTGAACGGTTCAGGGAGAATCATAGCTCGCAAATGAGTTAAGGTTCCACCTCCGGATTGGCTATAACCCTTGTATCTAAAGGGTTATGAGCTTTTCGCGAGGGTAAAGCGCCAAGGTAACAACAGCGTGCTACACTCAATCGGTTTTCGGTTTGAACAATTCAAGCTAACGTAAATTGGGCTTATGGGGGAAATATAAAATGACTGATGTCGTAGTGGTAGACAGTGTCCGCACGGGACTTGCCAAGTCCTTTCGCGGCAGCTTTAACCTGACGCGTTCCGATGACATGCTTGCGCACTGCATCGATTCACTTCTTGAAAGAAACCCAAGTGTTTCGGCTGAGGAAGTCGAAGACGTGGTTGTTGGTGCAGCGAGTCATGCGGGCGAACAAGATGGGAATTTGGCGCGGCTTGCGGTAGTGCTTTCAAAACTACCGATCACAACTGCGGGTATGACGATCAACCGTTTCTGTTCATCAGGACTCCAATCCATCGCTATTGCTGCAAATCAAATCGCGTCCGGCCAATCACAGGTCGCGATTGCGGGCGGTGTAGACTCAATCTCGATGAGAAATCGTCAAACCACTGGTAAGGCGGAACAGAACAAACGCCTGATCGAAGAGAAACCCGAAGTTTTTATGGCGATGGGTAACACGGCTGAAGTAGTCGCGCGTCGATATCAGGTGACGCGAGAAATGCAGGACGTATATGCGCTGCAAAGCCAACAACGCTACGCCAACGCCGTTGAACAAGGCTGGATTTCCGAAGAAATCGTTCCGATGAACGCGACGATGCTTAAGGTTGACAAGGAGACAGGCGACGAGAGTCGAGTTGAAGTGAGTGTTGACAAGGACGAGTGTAATCGTCCTCAAACCACGCTCGATGGCTTGAGTGGCCTAGCACCAGCTTTTGAAGAAGATGGAACGGTCACCGCAGGTAATGCGTCGCAACTTTCCGACGGGGCTTCCATGACGATGCTTATGAGTTCGGATCGTGCGGCCCAATTAGGAATTGAGCCGATTGGTATTTATCGCGGCTTTACGGTTGCTGCATGCGAACCAGATGAGATGGGTATTGGTCCAGTGTTTGCAATCCCGCGGCTGCTGCAGAATGCGGGTCTCAAGCAGGACGACATCGATGTATGGGAGCTTAATGAAGCGTTCGCTTCGCAGTGCGTCTATTGTCGAGATCAACTCGATATCGATAATGAAAAGTACAACGTTAATGGCGGCAGTATCAGCATTGGCCATCCGTTTGGAATGACGGGATCACGGTGCACGGGTGCTGTGCTTCGCGAATTGCAACGACGGGAACAACGCTACGGTGTTGTAACCATGTGCATTGGTGGTGGCCAAGGAGCTGCGGGTCTGTTTGAGCGTGCTTGACGAGTGAGACATACGGTGGTCTAGGTCTATAAGGACCGCCGTACGATTACTTCGCCATGACATCCATGGACATCGCGTACTAAGGCACGAGGCGCATGGGAGAGGTCGAGGACCTTGGGTTGGATGGTTAAATCGACGTTTATGCGACGGTTGGTCGGCGTCGCGATTGCTCCGGTGCTCGCGTGGTTTTCGCATGCCGAGATCCCATCGCTTGTTCCACCGGAGAGCGGCGTCGATACAGTAACCGCAAATGCGGGGCCGTCCTTCACTGACTATACCGATGCCGAATTAACTGAAATTGCGGGTCGGATTAGAGCTTTAAACGCCACCGAGCGCCGAGGTCTGATTACAGAGATGCGAAAACGCATGGCTGCCAGTGGGATGAAACCCAAGATCGAAGCCCATTTCGGACGAATCATTCAAAGTGCAGACGGGATCGTCACGCAGGTCGAGTCTATTCGCGTCATCCGGCAAGGTGAATACGGTCGCGGTCGGGGTAAAGACGCCGTGCTGGAAGCCCATTCTGAAATGAAGAACGCGACGAAAACCGTCGCGATCGAAGGTAAAACGCCATAGATATTCGGATGTCGACGCGATCTATATCGACGGCCAATACCGAGTGCCAACTCAGGTCTTCCGTGGCATGCGTTGGCATCCGCGCGTTTATTTGTCTTTCGAGTAAGGTGTTGCTACATGGCTGAAGCGGCGAAGCTACTGCTTGTCGATGATGACCCCGAATTACGTGAGCTGATGGGGGCGTATCTGACAAAACAGGGGTTTGACGTCACGACTGTAGCAAATGGTCGGGAAATGGATGACGTGCTACAACGCCGTGGAATCGATCTCGTACTCCTTGATTTGATGCTGCCTGGTGAAGATGGGCTTTCGATTGCGAAAAGACTCAAGAAGACTGGAGGCTTGCCTATCATCATGATTTCGGCGCAGGGACAAGACGTGGACCGGATCGTCGGCTTAGAGATCGGTGCGGATGATTACCTCGGGAAACCATTCAATCCGCGTGAACTTCTGGCTCGAATTCGTGCCGTGATGCGACGCAGTCAGGGTTCATCTGCAGTATCTGAAATGGTCGAATTTGGAGAGTTTGTACTCGATCGCAAAGCCCGCCGCCTGACTTGCGCAGGTCGCAATGTTCCACTCACCTCTGGCGAATTTGACCTTCTTGGGATTTTGGTTGATTACCCGGATACCGTCATGGATCGAGACAAGATCCTCGATCTCTTGACGGGAGCTGACCGCTCTCCCTTCGATCGAAGTATCGATGTACGCATCACGCGACTTAGAAGCAAGATTGAAACGGACCCTTCTGCACCTGCATACATAAGGACTATCTGGGGCAAAGGCTATATGTTCTGCCCCGATGCGACCTAATGGCCCGCACAGGCTCCCTCCGCGCGAGAACTAACAGCGTTCTCGGACTTTCGGCAATTGCTATCGCGATCATCGCGGTGGTCGCATTAGATACTTTTGTGACAACGCCTATCACGGAACGTGCGGCTAATGATGAAGCCGGGCTTCTCGTTCTTTCCGCGCAAACGTGGGTCGAACTTCTCCCCGATCGGCGCCCTCATTTTGAGCTGGAACTTTTGATCAATCACGATCTCACGATTAGCGGCGAGAATCGCGATCTGCCTGCCGTACTGCCGGGGAACGAATACCACGAAATGCTTGTGAAGGAGATAGGAAAGCGGGTTGGTGAGACGGTGGTTTTGCTGGAAGGGGACGATTTGTTGTGGGTGAATGTCCCAACAGAAAGTGGACTAGCCCCCCAGATTGGTTTCGCCTCGCAACGCGGGAATGTTCAACCGGGTTACGTTGCGTTGTTGATTCTTGTTGCCGGTACGATTGTTGTTTTCGGGACTTCCTTTTTGATGGTCCGCTGGGTGGCAGATCCGCTTAATCGAGCGGCGAAAGCAGCACAGTCGTTCCGCGGGGCGACTGGGTTCGTTCCACTACCCGAAGAAGGACCTAGAGAACTGGTTTCATTGGCTTCAAGTTTTAACGATATGGCTCACGAGATTATGTCGCTCATGGCGAATCGAACAACATTGTTGGCAGGCGTGTCTCATGATTTAAGAACGCCACTTGCCCGAATGCGTTTCGCGCTCGAGCTTTTACCGGAAAGTGTAGATCAAAATCTGGTTAACCGGCTTGATCGTAATCTCGGAGCTATGGATGAACTCATCGAAGACGCGCTGAGATTCGCCAGAGGAACCCAGGAAGCGAGTGTCGAGATTGAGCTGCGAGAGTTTCTTCGGTCGGTGGTCAATGGAGTGGATAAGACAATCTCATTAACATGGAAAGGAGATGAAGAAGTAATCGTGAATACAGCGTTAGGAGCTCTTGAGCGAGTGTTCAACAATCTTCTCGCAAATGCTCTGCAGCATGGCGGAACAACAGAAGTACGAGTCGACGCTGGAGAGAATATCGATATCCATGTGATCGATAATGGTCCAGGCATACCCGCGCAAGATCGAGAGAAGGTGTTCCAACCGTTTTATCGAATTGAAGGTTCGCGGAGCCGCCATACTGGCGGAAGCGGCTTGGGTCTTGCGATTGTCCATCAGCTGTGTCAAGCGCACGGGTGGCGAATCGAACTGTTCGAAGGCGATGCGGGCGGGACCGACGCGCGTTTGACGCTACCAACTGCTTAGAAGGGCCGTTGGGCGCATGCTGGTACAATCGAACCGATAATCCGATGTTCGGAGACTTGACGAGGAATTTCGGTCGAACGGGTTTCGAGAGCACGCGGGTAGGTTCTAAAAGAACGACGATTCGGAACAGGAATGGCGTACGACAACATACTTTACGAGGTCGATGGCCCGATGGCTCTCGTCACGATTAATCGACCCGCGAAGCACAATGCCATCTCGCTCGCGACGTTGGATGAATTGCAAGCTGCAGTGCGTGAAGCGGAGCAAGATGATGCGGTGCGCGTAATTACGATCACGGGCGCAGGTGGGCGCGCTTTTGCGTCTGGATCTGACCTCGGTGAAGTGGTCGATCGTGACTTAAGCAAGGCACTCGAACCCATCGTCCAAGGGCTCGCTGATCAATTAGAGCGAATGCCGAAGCCAGCTATCGCGGCGATCGATGGCATTTGCATGGGAGGTGGGCTTGAGGTCGCGCTCGGGTGTGACCTTAGGATCGCGACTCCTAGCTCTCAGTTCGCTACGCCAGAAGGGAAACTTGGGATCATTCCCGGTGGAGGGGCGACGGCGCGTTTACCCCGTATTGTCGGTCGAGGTTGGGGAATGCATATGTTGCTTATGGGCGAGCCGATTGACGCGGAGCGCGCCCTCGTCGTTGGACTAATAACGCGGATCGTCGAAAAGAGCGAGCTTTTGCCCGAAGCTCGGCGTATGGCCGAACACTTGGCCGAGTTTGCACCGTTTGTGCCTAGGACGATGAAAGCAATGGTAAATTTTGGTATGGAAGCTAGTACAGCCGCGGCGCTTATGCTTGAGAAGTACGCACAAGGGGCGTTGGTCCAGACCGAAGACAAACAAGAAGGCATTGCCGCTTTTCTAGAGAAACGGAAACCATCGTTTAAGGGGCGTTAAGTAGCGATTGAGACGACGGCGCTGGACCGCCTTCAATAACGATATTTGTTGTTCGCTTCCGTAATCTCGCTTTGCTAACTTAGGTTTTTTGATCTGATCAGTTCAACAAGGGGGAAGTATGGCCGTTGGAAAGTTTCCCATCGAGGCTAGCCACATCATGATGTTTGCTCGCTCGATCGGGGATGACAATCAAATTTATTACGATGAAGACTACGCAAAAGGAGGAGAAACGGGAGGTATCATTGCGCCGCCGACGTTCGTTCAAGCGAGTGCGCAGTTTGATCCAGACTACGGGTTGCGACCGAAAATTGGGGGTGACGGCTGGTTTGGATCTGGCGGTAAGCCCACGGGGGTCAAACCGAGAGAAGACAGCGCTGGAAGCACTGGAGATGCCGGAGGTGGTGGCGGTCTCCACGCTGAACAGCGATACATTTATCATCGGCATCCTAAGGTCGGTGACGTGCTGACCGCGACGAACAAGCCAGGCAAAAGCTGGGAAAAGGAAGGGAAACGCTCGGGCAAATTGGTATTCAGTGAATCGATTACGGAATACCGTGACCAGGACGGAGAACTTGTCGTCACAGCGATTGGCACGGGGGTTCGAACAGAACGACCCGTCGACCAGGGATAGGGGGAGTCATGGCATTAAAAGCGAGTGAATTGAAGGTCGGTGATACCTACACGGAACGCTTGGTTGAAGACCTAAAGAGAACGCAAGTGGTGATGTATGCTGGGGCGTCAGGCGACTACAATCCAGTACATACGGATGAATTGTTTACGACCAAAGTGGCCGGTTATCCGGGTGTGTTTGCGCATGGGATGTTGACCATGGGGATGACAGGCATGATGTTGACCAACTACGTTGGCGACGGACGCTTGACGGAATTTGGGGTGCGTTTCACTAACCAGGTCTTCCCTGGTGACACGCTCGACTCCACGGCGACCGTAACGGCTATTAATGAGGGGCTTGTCGATATTGAAGTGTCGACGATTAACCAAGAAGGCGTCGAAGTCGCAAAAGGTTCAGCTCAAGCACGTATCGACGACTGAACGATCGGTTATGGGTAGAAGAAGAGACAGGGGGCGTCGAATCGCCTCCCGTCTCAACCTGCCTTTACCACTCTTCAATCGATGTTCTTACGTCAACTTCGAACGACCATGCGTTGCGGGGTTGTCGGTAGAGATAATCGAAAGCGTCAACGATTCCATTGATGCTAATCATGCCGGCGTCGCCGAGTTTCTCAGCGTATTCTGGGAAAGCTTTACGAATTTTCTCACCGCCGATCGGACCGTCGATAACGACGTGGCCGACGTGAATACCGTCGGGCCCGTATTCCTTGGCCATGGCTTGGGCGAGGATTCGGAGCGCAGATTTACCCGAGTTAAATGCGGCGAAGCCAGCTCGCCCCCGCATGGAAGCACTCGCACCCGTGAATAGAAGGGTTCCACCCGACCCTTGCATCCGACGCAGGGCCTCTCGGCCAAAAAGGAATCCGCCGAAACAGAGAACACGCCAACTGCTCTCGAAGTAATCAGCGTCCATCTCGATGATCCGGCCAGGGGTATTGTTTCCGGCGTTGTAGATTGCAAGCGTGAGGGCACCCTTTTCGCTATCAACGGCTTCAAGTAGGTTAACGATGGACAGCTCTTCGGTTGCGTCTGTGACGACGGCGGTGGCGCGCCCGCCGCTTCCCTCGATGACGCTAGATAACTCATCGAGCGATGCTTGGGTACGGCCAGCAACGAAAACGTGGTGGCCACTTGCGCTAAATCGGACTGCTAATTGGCCACCCAGACCGTCCACGGGACCGACGCCAAGAACAATGGCTTTATTCATTGCGAATTTCTCGGATCAGTTGAGTGCGGACTTGAGCGCATCACAAGCTTTTTGCATTGCAGGTCGTGTCGCCGAAACGGTTTGCGTTTGAGCGAAAAACCCGTGGATGAATCCGTCGAATCGAATGGTTTCAACGGTCACGCCAGCTTCTGCGAGACGCGCGCCGTAGGCCTCACCTTCGTCGCGGAGGGGATCGTACTCCGCAGTCATAACCAGTGCAGGGGGCAGTCCCGAGAGGTCGTTGGCGAGAAGTGGTGATGCCCGAGGATCCATGCGTTGCTCAGCATCGGCGTAAAGATCCCAAAACCATCTCATCGAGTCTAAAGTCAACATATAGCCTTCGGCGTTTGCGATATACGACTCCGTATCGAAACGGCTTCCGTCCGTGACCGGGTAGATGAGCAGCTGGAATCGAAGGATTGGACCAGCTTCCTTTGCCATTTGCGCGACGACGGCCGATAGGTTGCCTCCAGCACTATCGCCAGCGACAGCAAGACGATTTGAGTCGCCGCCAAAGTCCTCGACATTTTCATGGGCCCATTTTAATGCTGCAAAACAATCGTCTGCGGCGGCAGGGAATTTGTGCTCAGGAGCCAGGCGATAATCGACAGAGATTACGATTGCTTCTGCTCCTCGGCACACTTCTCGGCTTTGCGCGTCCGCGGTTACCAAATCTCCGATAACCCAACCACCACCGTGAAACATCAGCACGATGGGAAACGGGCCATCGCCATTTGGTGTGTAAATTCGAATGGGAATGTCGCCGGCTGGACCTGGGATTTTCTGGTCGTGAACGCTCCCGACCACCAACGCCGGATTTTCTGGTTGCATCATTCGATACATTTCTCGGCCCTGATCAACGGGCATATCGGATAAATTCGGTCCGCCGACTTCGGCCATTTGCTTCAGCAGCGTTTCGTATTCCGGGTGCAGAGGCATAATGGGTATCCTTCAGGTTTCTTTGTTCGCGAAGCATAACCTTGTCCTGTGGAAATTCGGTAACATGGCGTCCCCTGAAGGAGGCTGGCGATGAGCGAATTTGGTCTGGATGACGTTGAAGAAGCGGCTGAAGCAGCGAAGAAATTCGCGTTTCTCGAAAACACGTTATTTAAAAGCCGGACGCTAACGATTTTCGGGGAGATCAACAAAGACGTCGCCCAGCGAACGGCCGAAAAACTCTTGGCTCTGTCGTACGAAAGTGGCGATCCCATCACACTGTACATTGGGTCTCCGGGAGGACACGTGGAGTCCGGGGACACGATTTTTGACATGATTCGGTTTGTCGAACCCACCGTGCGAACGGTTGGTACGGGTTGGGTAGGTAGTATTGCAACGCACATCTACTTGGCGACGGAGCGAGAGAACCGGTTTGCTTTGCCAAATACCCGATTCCTAATCCACCAGCCCGCGGGCGGGACGGGCGGGGACGCGTCTGATATCGAAATTCAAGCGCGAGAAATCCTAAAAACGCGCGAACGCATCAACCAAATTATTGCCGATCAAACCGGTCAATCGTTGGAACGGGTTACTAAGGACACTGATCGAGATTATTGGATGAGCGTTGAAGAATCCCTGGAGTACGGCCTGGTAGGAACGATCATCAAATCGGTTAGTGAACTGCCTTAGATCCCTTTTGGCTGAACTTGCGCTTACTGTTGGGGATCGAAGCGTTGGGGCGATCTATAAGGAAGTAGCCGAGCCGCTTGCGACGCTGGTGTTCGGCCATGGTGCCGGCGGCGATATGCGTCATCGGACCATGAAGGCCATTGCAGAGGCGTTCTCGAAGGTCGGTATTGCAACATTGCGTTTTAATTTCCCATTCAAGGAAGATGGGCACGCGCGAGTAGATTCGAAAGCTGTATCCGAAGCAACGGTAAAAGCGGCGGTCGAATTTGCGGCCGCAAATTATCAAACCGCATTGTTCCTGGGAGGTCACAGCTTTGGCGGCCGAATGGCATCCCACGCCATGGTTGACTACGAATTAGATGTGGACGGAATGATCTTGTGTTCGTTTCCCCTGCATCCGCGAGGAAAGCCTAGCATCACAAGAGCCGATCACCTTGCGTCCATTGGGTGTCCCTTATTGTTTTTGTCTGGGACACGTGATGCGCTTGCTGAACCCGATTTGTTGGGCTCCGTGGTCAACGCAGCGAGAGCGAAACTGCAGTGGCTTGAAACGGCCGACCACGGCTACGGCATCCTTAAACGAACACGCCGGCGCAAAGACGACGTTTTTGACGAGATGGCAAGCCACGCTAGAGACTTTGTCGTTTCAGTAACGTTGTGATGACTCGGACCATTCGGGTTCGTACTCGGGAACCATGACGAACATTCGTACAAAGTCCAATATGGCGTGTAAATGGAAGCTCTTTCATTCTGCTTCCCCTTCCACGTCGATCCTGAACATAATCTCCGGATGACGGAACGGAAGCATATTGTCGTCGTCGGTGGTGGAATCGCGGGTCTGTCGTTGGCATCCGAACTAGCCCACGATAACGAAGTCACAATACTAGAAGCGGAGATGCAGCCGGGTTATCACAGTACTGGGCGTTCGGCAGCCGTCTTCGTCATACCTTTTGTAAACGATGTCGTTCACCGTTTGTCTGTGGCGAGTGAGCGGTTTTTCGTCGAACCGCCCAAAGGATTCGATCGTTTGAGTCAGCGGCTCACCAATGTGTTGGTTGCGGAAGCAGACAACGCGGACCAAGTCACCGCTTTCCTCGATGCTTGGTCGCGACGTTGTCCCTGGCTGCAGCGAGTGACGGGTGGGGAGATTCTGGATGAAGTCCCCATCTTAAAAAAGGAAATCGTTTGCGGTGCGCGCGACGAGCGTAGCCTGGCGCTAGATGTTCATAATATTTTGGAGGGACATCGGCGTCGCCTGTTGGAGCGTAATGGCTCCATTGAAACGCACGCACGCGTGGTCGAGATGAGCTGGCAGGCTGACCGCTGGCGCGTTGAGCTCGATAACGGCAAAGTGCGATTTGGCGATATGTTGATTAATGCGGCAGGGGCGTGGGCGACAGAAGTTGCCGAGCTAGCTGGTGCAGTTCAGGTATCTCTGCAGCCCAAGAGGCGCACTGGAATTATCGTTGACCCCGGCGTCGACTCGACGTCATGGCCGATGATTCATGTGGCGAGCGGCGACTTATATTTCAAACCCGAAGCGTCGATGTTGATGGTGTCCCCGGCAGATGAAACCGATTCGGCCCCTTGCGATGCACAACCCGACGAATGGGATGTGGCAGTGGGTATGGATCGGTTGAACCAGCTCGTCACGATCGACATTGATCGCCCCGAGCGGACGTGGGCAGGCCTTCGCTCGTTCGTCCCGGACAGAGCCCCCGTCATCGGCTTTGACCCTCAAGCGCCATGTTTTTTTTGGTTGGCTGCATTTGGCGGGTTTGGTGTTCAGACTTCGCCCGCTTATAGTCGGATGGCGTCCGGGCTGATCAACGACGAGTCGTTGCCGGACGATCTAGAAGCATTGCAAGAACTGGTCGCTCCGGATCGACCGAATTTGGATAGGGGTTAAAGATGAAACTTGTAACCTTTACGCATGGCGGTGATACCCGTATTGGCGTTGTTGTCGGTGAGTTGGTCGTTGATTTATCGAAAGCGGTGCCCGAACTTCCAACCAATATGCGAGATTTTCTTGTGGCGGGTGACGCGGCGATGACGGTCGCGCGAGAGGCACAAACGGCTAGCGAACACGCGTTCGCGGTGGTGGATGTTGAGCTTCAATCACCGGTCATTAATCCCGGAAAAATATTAGCGATCGGACTCAACTACGCGGACCACATCGAAGAATCCGGTGCTGAGACGCCCAAAGTGCAGATGTGGTTCAACAAACAAACCACAGCGACCAACGGGCCGTATGACGACATTGCTAAGCCCAGCGTCTCTGATTTACTCGATTACGAGGGAGAGCTCGTGTTCATCGTTGGGAAACGGGCAAAACATGTTCCCAAGGACCGGGCACACGAGGTGATCGCGGGTTATTGCTGCGGTAACGATGTCAGTGTGCGCGACTGGCAGATGCGCTCACAGACCATGCAGATAGGAAAGTCGTTTGATACGCATGCGCCCTTTGGGCCTTGGATGGTTACACCAGATGAAGTAGGCGACCCGCACGACCTTGCGCTTCGTACCTACGTGAACGGTGAAAAACGCCAGGACACTAACACACAGCACATGGTGTTTGATTGTTTTGATCAGATAGCACATCTAACCCAAGCGTTCACGCTTGAACCTGGCGACGTTATTTATACCGGCACCTCGAGCGGAGTAGCGGCAGCGCAGACCCCGCCACCGTGGTTGACAGTGGACGATCTGGTCCGCGTTGAAATCGAAAACATCGGCTATATTGAAAACAAGGTCTTTTTGGACCGGGGTGATTCAGTCGTCGAGTAGATGGACAAAAGTAGTACCAACTCGGCAAGGTTAGTTCGTATCGAGGTCTAGTTTTTTGCGAACCAGAGCGTCCAGTCGAAAGACGTGATCGTCATTGATTCGAAGATCCTTCAACGCGTCCGCCAATTTCGTGAGGTATTCGACGTTGCTTCCACTGGGGCCTTCGCTTTGACAGATCTGATCGGCAATGGCTTCGAGCGGCGCGTCCCCAAGGAAGGCAGCGTTTTGTTGACTAGCGATGTAAACGATTCCTGCAACGCGCATGGACGGTAATTGAATCGATACGTCGTGTCGCTTGTAGCCGTTCTTTTCGCGCTGGTCGAGATGGGCTAACACCTCTTTAGTGACTCGGAAGGCGCGGCCATGGCAACGTTTCCCTTCGCGCTCGATCAACGTCAGGACCCGACCGGGGCGGTTTTCAGTTCCTCTATGGTCGTGCGATCCCTGCCAGAAACGTCGTGACCAGTGACAGATATTCCCGGGTCTTGACTCTAGAAACGGAAAATCGGGACGCCAGATTAACGAGCCGTAACCGAAAATCCAGAAATCTTGCACTCGTTTGTCTTAGGCAAGCCCCATCGACACGTCGAACGCCTGTTGAGACGCTTGTTGAAGGGCTGGGTCATTCAAAAAATCAAGAGCCGTCATGGCGAGGGCCTTTGCTCCATCCAGCGCGGCATGGTCACCCATCTCGCCCCCTGCCCATTTTTCGAATTCCGGGTTATGAATGACGACGTTGGGAGGAGCGGCCGCCAGCATGGGGTGAATGGAAGGCACGCGGTGACTGACGTTGCCCATATCGGTGCTGCCAGCACCCGCGCTGCCTAGTTTCTCATAGGGAAAAAAGTCGCGGCCTAAGGCTTCAGCATTGTGTTGGAAACGTTCGGCCAAGGGCCAATTGGTATTTAGATCGAGGTAATCGACTTCTCCCCACGTGGTTTCAACATCGCTTCCGGAACCCTTCGCGCCCGCTTCAAAACATGCTTGTACTCGGGGTTTCAATACTTCAAGTTCGTTGGCGTTGGCGGCGCGAACGTAAAACTCGCCGGATGCCCGATCGGGGACGATGTTGGGAGCTTGACCTCCTTCTGTGATGATGCCGTGGATGCGTTCGGTGTGTTGGATGTGCTGACGCAAATTGGATATGGCTTGGTAAGCAAGGAGCAAACCATCCAGGGCGTTGACCCCGCGATGTGGCATAGCCGATGCGTGCGCCGATCGTCCCTGATAGACCGCGCGTACTTCGGCGACACAGATACACGGCATCGTCGCCAGGTTGATACCGGCGGGGTGCATCATGATCGCTGCGTCGGTTTTATCGAAGGCCCCGTTGCGCGCCATCACTTCTTTGCCACCGCCACGCTCTTCTGCCGGTGTTCCAAGCAGTCGAACGCTACCGCGTAAGGACGCGTCTACGGATTTAAGTGCCAGGAAAGCCCCTAACGCCGAAGTTGCAATAATATTGTGCCCGCAGGCGTGGCCAATTCCGGGTAAGGCATCGTACTCGGCTAGGATGTCGATTCTTGGTCCGCTATCGGCTGAAATCTGCGCTTCGAACGCGGTTTCGAGACCGTAAACCTTCGAATTCACATGCTGTTTGTGATGTTCCAACGTACGTGTCAGAAGGGCGCTCGCCTCGTACTCTTTGAACGCAAGTTCTGGATTTGCATGAATCGCGTGCGATACCTCTAATAACGCAGACGCATGGGTATCAACGAAGTGGGCGATGTCTTCTTTTACCTTATCCATAGATCGATCCTAATTGAATGCGTGCGCGCGAAACGACGTCGTTGGCTTACACGATCCGGGAACCGGTTTTGCCCCAGTATTCGTCTTTAAGCAGTCGCTTGTACAGCTTGCCGGTGGGCAACCTCGGTAACTCAGCCCGAAAGTCGACACTTTTCGGGCACTTGTAGTGTGCAATTCTTTCTCTTGTGTAGTGGAGTAGTTCTTCCGCCAGATCTTCATCAGTCTCTATGCCCGCTGCTGGCTGAACAATCGCCTTCACTTCTTCTCCCATTTCGGCGTTGGGAACGCCGATGACTGCCACGTCGGCGACTTTGTCGTGCATGATCATGGCGTCTTCGATTTCTTGTGGATAGATGTTGACTCCGCCGGAAATGATCATAAACGTCGCGCGGTCGGTAAGGTAGAGATAGTCTTCTTCGTCGACATAGCCAATGTCGCCGAGGGCGGTCCAGTTGGCGTGCTCGGGATGTTGCGCTTCTCGAGTCTTGTCGGGATCTTTGAGGTATTCAAACGGCATCTTCTCCAATTCGAAGTAAACGATACCGGACTCGCCAACGGGGAGTTCGGTTCCCTCTTCGTCACATATATGAATCGTCCCCAAGAGGGAACGCCCTACGGTCCCTGGATGGGCGAGCCATTCTTCCGGGCCGCAATGCGTAAATCCATTTAATTCAGTGCCACCGTAATATTCATAAATAATGGACCCCCACCAATCAAACATTTGGCGTTTGACGTCGGGCGGGCACGGCGCAGCTGCGTGGATGGCGACTTTGTGAGATGACAGGTTAAAGCCCGAACGATCTGCTTCGGGGAGTTTGAGCATTCGTGAAAACATTGTTGGGACCCATTGGCTGTGGGTAACTTGGTAATCCTCAATAGCGTGTAATGCTTGTATCGGATCAAAGCGGTGCATCATTACGACGGTGCCACCCAAGGCTTGCGTACCTGACGAAAAACTAAGTGGAGCAGAATGATAGAGCGGCGCGGGCGAGAGGTAGACGACGTTTTCGTCGAACTGCCATAAGCCACTGAGAAGACCGCCAACTAAATTGTCAGCACTGGAAATTAAACCCTCTGGCAGTGGACGGAGAATTCCTTTGGGCCTCCCCGTGGTGCCAGAACTGTATAGCATGAATGTTCCCGCTGGTTCTTGCTCCAACGGTTGCGCGGGAAGGGCGTTGATACCGGCTTCATAATCTTCATAGCCGTCCAAGGAGCCGCCGACGCAGAGCCAGGTATGGCAGTTCGGAGCGTACAGAGGCAGATCTGCGGCGACTTCTGCGACCCCGGTTGAGGTGATTAACACCTGCGATTCAGAGTTCTCGACAATATATCCGGCTTCCTCGGTTGTTAAGTAACGGTTCACCGAGGTGAAATAGAGCCCGGACCGAAGCGCTGCCCACAGCACTTCGAAATATGCCAGATTGTTTTCCATAAAGATGGAGACGTGATCACCGGGTCTTAAACCGCGGTCCCACATCAGTTGAGCCAAACGGTTGGAACGATCGTTCAACTCACGGTACGTTATGGTCTCCCCGTTTGCGGTATCGATGGCCGCAGGTTTATCGGGAAATATCGTTGCCCAGTGCCCAGGATACATAATCAGTCCTCCACCCTATTTTTGGAGGCTACCAACGTGTTGTGCCGCGCGTCCACAGTCAAGGGTTCTCGATTGCCCCGGCAGTGTCCTGGTCAAGTATTTGCATCGCCTCGTCCGTGGTGAAGAATATTTGGCCGCTTAGTTCTTGTGCAAACGCGGTGTCGGCGAGCCGATCCGACAGTGGGCCTTTAATTTCAGAGAGATGAAGCTTGATTGATACGGAACGCAGACTTTCGTTAATTCGACGCAGCATCTCGAGGCCCGAGGTGTCAATAAAATTAATGGAGCTGCACACAAGAAGGATGTGCTGTGCTTCGTGGTGAGTCTCGACGATTTTCAGGACTCGGTCTTCGACGCGATTGGCGTTGGCGAAATAGAGACTTTCGTCGACTCGCAATGCAACGACCTTGGGCCAGGTTTCGGCGTCGTAACGTTCGATATTTCGAAAGTGGGTGGAGTCGCCTAGTCGCCCAACGATGGTGATTTGGGGACGGCTAGAACGTCGTATGAAAAGAAGTATCGAGACGCACACGCCTGTCAAGAGACCGGTCTCGACGCCGAATGCTAGGACACTGGCGAGTGTCACGACATGCGTCACGACGTCCAGACGGTAGAAGCGCCAGTGAGTTTTAAGGTCTTTAAATTCTACCAACCCGACCACGGAAACAATGATGATCGCCGCGAGAACCGCATGCGGAAGTATTTGAAACAGTGGCGTAAACCATAGGAGAGAGATCAGGATAACCAGCGCGGAAGCGATGCTCGAGACGGGAGTGCGACCCCCGGCGGCGTAGTTGACACTGGAGCGCGAAAAACTTCCAGCGACCGGGTATGCGCCTGTGAATGCTGCACCCAGATTGGCAGCGCCAAGCGCGATGAGTTCCTGATGACTGTTGACTCGTTTGCGTTGCCGGCTCGCTAACGTTGAACCGACCGAAAAGCTCTCGACGTACGCAACGATGGCGATCAACGCTGCGGATGGGGCTAGATCGATCCATAGATCCAAATCAAATGGAGGAGCCTTGATCGATGGCAAGCCTGTGGGAATGTAGCCGACGGATGGCGTCTCAAATCCAGCGACCAACACAAGGAGAATACTCCCTGCCGCCACGAATATCGGGCCAGTGCGCAAGATGGCGCTGTCTTTACGAGGCCCTTTCGGGCGCGGTAATAAGCGTTTGACGAGCGGGGGAAATAACCAGAGGAGAAGCAGTGACGCCAAACCGATCGCGATCGTAAAAGCATGAGCGTCGCGAATCCGCTCTGCCATAGAGGCAAAGTCGAATAGTGGTCCCGCCGCTGGAGTTGCCGGAATTCCTGTAAGTGCTGGAATTTGACTAATGACGATGAGAATAACGGCTCCGTTGATAAAACCGCTTATCACTGGACGGCTCAAGATGTTGACGATCCCGCCGAGTTGAAAGATCCGTAGAAGCCACAGTAAGAGCCCTGCTTGCATACATAGAACGGTCGCGATTCCAATCGGGTCATTGCCGAATTGGTCCGCGTGATCCTTGATCGCGTCTGCGACCATCAGTGCGGCAACCGCGACGGGTCCGACCACGAGCTGCCGCGACGACCCTAGAAGGGCGTACAAAACCATCGGGAGGAGGCAGGCGTACAACCCGGCCTCGGGCGGGAGTCCGGCCAAGAATGCGTATGCGATCGCCTGAGGAACAGTGACGATTCCGACGACGAGTCCCGCGACGAGATCATAGTTCAAGTCTTCTCGACGGTAACTAGCAATCACGCTAACGATCGGTACGTAGCGTGACCATCCTCTTGGGTGCTCTGACATCGGTTCTTGCTCGATGACGGGCCGGCATTGTAGCCTCGAGGGCGCTTTGTGTGGGAGTGGTAGCTATGGACGTACGTGCGGCAGTAGCCAATGAGGCGGGGAAACCCTTGTCGGTCGAGACGGTGCAACTTGACGGGCCGGGACCCGGTGAGGTGCTTGTTGAAATTAAGGCGACTGGCATCTGTCACACCGATGCCTATACATTGTCGGGAGCTGATCCCGAAGGGTTGTTCCCTTCCATCATGGGGCACGAGGGCGCAGGTGTAGTGGTCGACACCGGATCCGGCGTGACCAGCGTGGCCAAAGACGATCATGTGATACCGCTGTACACCCCAGAATGCAGACAGTGTGAATTCTGTCGATCCGGAAAAACAAACCTTTGTGGTGCTATTCGCGAGACGCAGGGTCAGGGACTGATGCCGGATGGAACGTCGCGTTTTTCCCGCGACGGTGAAAGGCTGTTCCACTACATGGGCACGTCAACTTTTTCGAATTACACGGTGCTCCCCGAAATCGCAGTTGCTCGAATCCGGGAAGATGCGCCCTTCGACAAGGTTTGCTACATCGGATGCGGAGTCACCACGGGGCTCGGAGCCGTCATGAACACGGCGAAAGTCGAACCGGGATCCAGCGTTGCCGTGTTCGGACTTGGAGGTATTGGTCTTAACGTCATTCAAGGAGCACGGATTGTAGGCGCGGATCGTATTATCGGAGTCGACGTTAACGCCGAGAAGCGTTCGCTTGCAGAAAAATTTGGCATGACGGATTTCATCAATCCAACGGATACGGGTGACGTGGTCGGATCCATCGTCGACCTTACTAACGGCGGTGTGGATTATTCTTTCGAGTGCATCGGTAAGGTTGAAGTCATGCGCCAAGCCCTCGAGTGCTGTCACAAGGGATGGGGTGAAAGCATCATCATTGGCGTTGCGGCTTCGGGTGAGGAGATTTCAACGAGACCTTTCCAGCTGGTCACAGGCCGCGTCTGGCGCGGTACGGCGTTTGGAGGTGCACGGGGACGGACCGACGTGCCAGGTATTGTTGATTGGTACATGGACGGCAAGATTAATATTGATGATTTGATTACCCACACGATGCCTTTGGATGACATAAATGATGCGTTCGATTTGATGCACGAAGGCAAATCAATTCGATCGGTGGTGACTTACCCTTAACTGATTTTTCCAAGCTTATGTTTTGAGGAGGAATTTTATGGACCGACATGCATGGCTAGATCAGGTCGTTGAGGAAACGCTTGAACCAGATCTCCCGATCTGTGATCCCCACCACCATCTTTGGGATTATCCCGAAAGTCGTTACCTACTCGACGAGCTACTCGAAGATACCAACAGCGGACACAATGTGGTTTCAACCGTTTTCATGGAATGTGGTGCGATGTATAGGGCTGCGGGGCCAAAGGTTTTTAGGCCAGTCGGTGAGACGGAGTTTGTCAACGGCATCGCGGCTATGAGCGCTAGCGGGCTGTACGGTGAGACGAGGGCATGTGCATCGATCATTGGTTTTGCGGATCTGTCGATGGGGACTGCCGTTGGCGATGTTTTGGACGCACACATGGCTGCGAGCGGTCGATTTCGTGGCGTTCGGCATGCAACGGGTTGGGATGCCAGCAACGATATCCGTAATTCGCACACGTCCCCACCGGAGAAACTTCTTGGGGACAAGGTTTTTCGCGAGGGGTTCAGTGAATTGGGAAAGCGTGATCTGACCTTTGACGCGTGGCTATATCACTCGCAGATCGACGAACTTACCGCGCTCGCTCGCGCGTTTCCGGAACAACCTATCGTTTTTGATCATTTTGGTGGCCCATTGGGCATCGGTCCCTATCAAGGCAAGCGCGACGAAATCTTTTTATACTGGAAAGCGGCAGTAACTGAGCTCGCACGATGCGAAAACGTTGTTGCCAAGTTGGGTGGATTGGTTATGCCGATCAATGGATTTGGGTTCCACAAGGCGGCTGAACCGGCATCGTCGAAAGCGTTGGAATCAACTACGCGAGATTACTATTTGCACATGATTGAACAGTTCGGTGTAGGACGGTGTATGTTCGAAAGTAATTTTCCGGT
>DCBA01000082.1 GCA_002313255.1 Gammaproteobacteria bacterium UBA1119
CGGTACGCAGTGCAATTTCATCGGCGGGTACCGAACAACTCGACTTCCACCTCGTCGAGACCGGTTACCTCCCCGACGAGACGACGGACCTCGGAACCGTCCGCGCCGGATACGCATCCATTACTTCTCTTCATGGGGTCGTTGAAGTCTGGAATGCCGACGCGAAAGCCGGGCAGCGTTTTGAATCCTCTTGCGTTTTACCTGGTGCATCTGCGGGCGACACGTTATCTCCAGCCCGTTCTGTGCTCGAAGATTCCTGAAGGTGGCAAACCAAATTCGATAGCACACAAAGCTTTTAGACCAGGCCGTTTTTTTTCGGGTTATGCTTCCTCAATCGTTGGGTAAGGATTCGCGAACCATGGCTATCGGGCAGGTCACGCCTATCTTGCGGATATTCGATGAGGTCAAAGCACGGGAGTTCTACCTTGAATTTCTCGGTTTCACCCTTAATTTTGAACACCGTTTCAATGACAACGCCCCCCTTTATATGGGGATCCAGCGAGACGATTGCGAGTTGCATCTGTCCGAGCACCATGGAGATGCGACCCCAGGATCCCATGTACGTATTGACACAACACACTTGGGGGCGTTCCAACAGGAACTCGCTGCAAAAGACTATAAGTACAACCGCCCCGGCATCGAGAAAGGCCCAGCGGGCGACGAAGTGGCCGTGATTGATCCGTTCGGCAATCGGTTAACGTTCACCAATACGCACTGTGGTTGAACCGCGCCAGGACGCATTATGAAAAATATTGTCCTATTAATTACCGATACATTTCGGTACGACAACCTGGAGGATCGAGCGCGACGACCGATTCGAACACCCGAACTCGATGCGTTCAGTCGACAGCGTGGTACCAGTATCGAGGGCTTTCATACCGGAAGCTTCCCGACGATTCCGCATCGTACGGATGTTGCAACGAGCAAACTCGGCTGGCCGCATTTCCCGTGGCAGCCCATCGACCTCAGCAGTCGTAACCACATTGCCAGATTGCTTGGGAGACAAGGGTACATCTCGCAATTAATCTGTGACTGCCCGCACCTTTTCAACGCTCGGTTTCAACAATCATTCACCGCCGCCTTCCAACACCGTGGACAGGAGGGTGATAAGCATTTGCTCCACCTAAACGATGACATCCCTGTCGTCATGCCGCACGAGAAAACGCGACGTGTGCCGAGTTTTCGAGGCAGCACACTTGCAGACACTCATCGTTGGATCAATCGAGACGTGACGACGGAAGCCGGAACCTTCAGCGCGCGTACTGCATCAACGACGGTGCAGTGGCTGGAAGAGAACTATCAAGCCGATCCTTTTTTCCTCTGGGTCGACTTCTTCGATCCTCACGAGCCATGGGACGCGCCAGAATACCTGGTTAAACGATACGACCCGGAATATACCGGGACTCCTATGATCCACTGCAATTATGGACCAGCAACAGACTACACCGAAGCCGAACTCCGAAATCTTTGGGCACACTATGCCGCTGAAACAGAACTCGTTGACCGACACATTGGGCGCGTTCTACAGAAGCTCGACGACCTAGAACTTTGGGACGACACCATTGTCGTTATTACGAGCGATCACGGCACAAGCATTGGCGAACATAATCGCACCGGTAAAAGCAATATCTGCGACCATGACGAGCGCTACTGGCCGATCTATCCGGAAGTCAGCCATGTGCCATTCCTTATCGGCGGCGGAGAAATTCCTGCCGGCGTGAGCCTTCAAATGCTTGCACAGCCAGTCGACATCCTGCCTACATTGGCCGAGTTAGCAGACGTTAACCTTGATCCAAGAGAACCATTTGAAGGTATTAGTTTTGCGTCCTGCCTTCGCGATGGGACGGAAAACCACCGTGAACTTTCGGTCACGGGTGGCTTCGTCAAACCGACTGCTGACGGGATGGTTCCACCGGAAAGCACCACGCCCTGGGTCACTGATGGTCGTTGGGGCTTCGCACCCGTCGGCCATAATGGGCCAGCTGAACTATTCGACCTGTCGGTGGATCCGTTCGCAGAACAGGATGTCGCTGCCGATCACACCGACGTTACGGGATCACTTTTTGATGGCTTCATCGATCACTTGCAAAAGCACAATGCAAGCAAGGAACTCGTCAAATGCTGGACAAATAATAACGCTGATTAGGTAGTGCGCCCGGTTGTGCCTTGACGCTCGACGCTGAACTCTCGGTCCCATCGCTCCTCTACTTGGCGGCGCCACGCCTCAGCCGTCTCCCGCAACTCATTTACCAAGTCGGGGTGGTCATTGATTCTATTTGTTCCCTCGGCGGGGTCGAGATCCAGATTCGCGAGAAATACCTTATCCGCGTCCTCCACGCCCTCCACAAGCTCCCCGTTTAACACCAATTTCCACGGGCCTCTGCGGATGCTCGTCTGTTTGCCCATCTCCCAAAAAAGATCACGCTCAATGGGCGGCGCTAATCCTGAGAGGTAGCGAGCTTGGGATACCCCATCCAACTCCATGCCGTTGATGTCAATCTCCAACCACTCACACAGCGTAGGTAAGACATCAACGGAACAAAACGGCGTCGCAATCTCTTGGCCCGCGGGCACAACGCCTGGAAAATGAACGATTCCAGGAACCCGTACGCCGCCTTCGAACAAACTAAATTTATGGCCTTTTAGCCCACCGGCTGTGCCACCGTAGTATGGATCTTGGTTGCCGTCGAGCCAGTTACGACTTTCGCGTGACGGCCCATTGTCCGACGTAAAAAAGGTGCACGTGGTGTCGGTGAGACCCTGTCGATCTACCTCAGCTAATATCGCACCAATTCCATCGTCAACCGCACTAATCATGGCTGCCATCACCTGACGATCCCATGGTAGATGATGGAATCTATCCATATATTCCTTCGGGGCGTGCATCGGATAGTGCGGAGCGTTGTATGGGACATAAAGGAAAAATGGTTTATCGTCCTCACAGGCTTGACGAATAGCGCTTACGGCCCGCTGCGTAATTACTTCGGTCAGATATTCACCGTTTCGCCAAATTTCATGATTGTTGTCCCACAGATCGTGGGTCGGATTGAGCGCGGGTCCCGGCCGATTCATACCCCAATAAAAAATATGACTATAAAAATCCACGCACCCGGCCAAGAAACCAAACCAATCGTCGAAGCCATGATCATGCGGCCGACAACCGTCAGCGAGTCCAAGGTGCCATTTACCGCTCATGATGGTTCGATAATTCGACTGGCGCAGCAAACGCGCTAACGAAGGCACGTGTGCTGGCAATCCGGTAGCCGTTCTGTGTCCCGCAAGTATGGACCGAACACCCGCGTTACCCGGGTATCTTCCCGTCAATAGTGCTGCTCGTGACGGTGAGCAGACGGGCGAATTCGAGTACCAGCACGAAAAACGTGCGCCTCCGCTTGCAAGTCGATCAAGGTGCGGAGTTCGGAAATCGGTGGCACCCATGCAACTTAAGTCACCGTATCCTTGATCATCGGTCATGATTAATATGACGTTTTTCGTCATGCGTCCTCCTTACTTAGTTACGCTTCCTGACGGGATCAGCGTCCAAATTCTAAAAAGCGTTAACGCCATCCGGCTTACGAAGATCGAAGTCGGATTTCAACCTTTCTACCACCCGCATTTAATTGCAACCGCATTCTCGCGCCTTCGTTTTAAATCCGCGCACCGATCGGCGACTGAGCACCAATCCGGTTCCAAAAAAACCTAGCGACTTTCCCTAAACGTCCGCACAAGAATCCGTTATGCTGGTGAAGACTTATAAATCCATATAGGGATTGGGAACTGTTATGAACAAGCGTTTGTTATCAGTACTGGTTTCTGGATTACTGGCATTCACCGTCTTAGCAGGGCCTGGAGTTTATGCCGCCGACGGCGCCAATGATCCCGAAAAAAGGGTCTGTAAAAAAATGAAAGACTCCAGTAGCCACATGCCCCGACGTATCTGCAAAAGGCAGAAAGATTGGGACAAATTACTCAAGGAAGCGAAAGAAGCGAAAGCGCGTTCCAGCGGCAGTCGCTGAACTTCTAACCAGCTCCCGTTTAGACATGTCGCGCGACACATTGTCCATGCGGCATGGGTTTCGTAGGCGTTGCCAAACCCTCGTCTCACTGAACCGCAGGGGCTCCCTCAGTTTGCTTAGGCCCTGTCACGATTGACGCAAAGGAACTAGCTCAGTAAGGATGCCGCCCGCCGTCTTCGGATGGAAAAATGCTGCGGTAATCGACGCCGGGTCCGGACCTCCAAGCTCAATCTGTTGTAATCCCTGCTC